>CANFDS010000068.1 GCA_947445525.1 Actinomycetota bacterium
CCAACGCCAAGGCGGCCCTCGACACGAGTCTCAGCGGCCGCAACCTGATCGTCGCCGGCATGCAGTCGGACGTCGACTGGTGCGCCCGCGAGAGCCACCTCGCCGTCGTGCCGCGCTTCGCCCGCATGATCGGCACGGCGGCCGAGGTCGCGCTGTAGCGGCGGCGATGGCCGCTGCGACCAACCCGGGCTCGCTGCATCCGCTCACGCGCTGGCTCACGCGGCGGCGCTCGTTTCTCCGCCTCATCACCGTGGCCCATGTCGCTGTGTACCGGGGGAGCGGTGGCAGGGTCGGCGCGCGCGGGCGGGGGCTGGAGTTCCTGCTGCTGCACACGGTCGGGGCCCGCAGCGGCCGCTCGCGGACGACGCCGCTGCTCTACCTCGCCGACGGCGACGACCTCGTCGTCGTCGCCTCGAACGGCGGCCGCGACAGCCATCCCGGCTGGCACCACAACCTGCTGCGCACGCCGGCTGCCGCGGTGACCGTGGGGCGCGAGCGGCGCGAGGTGCGCGCCCGCGTGGCCGCGCCGCACGAGCGCGAGCGCCTGTGGCCGCTGCTCGACCGGCTCTACCCGTACGACGCCTACCGAGCGCACACGGGCCGCGAGATCCCGATCGTGCTACTCGAGCGGGCGTAGCGCCGCGCGACACGGCCCGAGGCCTCGCCACAGGACTTGACAGACGAACGTGTGTTCGGTAGAACGTGTGTTCGGATGATCGCCTGCATCCTCATCCCCGGATTCGAGCTCCGCGCCGCGCTTCGTGCACGGCCGGGGTTGGCACTGCGCCCCGCCGGGCTCGCGCCACTACCGGGGAAGGAGCAACTGCTCGGGCCGGTGACCGCAGCCGCGGAAGCAGCCGGCATACGGCCCGGGATGCGGCTCGGTGAGGCGCTGGCGACCTGTCCCTCGCTCGTGCTCGTCGACCCCGACCCCGTGGGCGTCGAGCGCGAGTGGGAGGGCATCCTGCTGCGGCTCGAGGACGCCGGTTTCTCGGTCGAGCCGGAGGGCCCGGGCTGCCTCTACCTCGACACCCGCGGCGTCGAGCGCCTCTACGGCGGCGTCGAGAAGACGCTCAAGCGCGCCGTCACCGGCATCGGCACGGTCTGGGATGCCCGCGCCGGCGCGGCCATGACCCGCTTCACCGCGCTCGCCGCCGCCACCATCGCGCGGCCCGGCCAGATCGTCCAGGTGGACGAGGCGCGCACCCACGAGTTTCTCGCACCGCTCTCGCTCGACCTCGTGCCGCTTCCCGCCGAACGGCAGGCGGAGTTGCGAGAGCTGGGCATCCGGCGGCTCGGCGATCTTGCCGGGCTGCCGGAGCCCGCAGTCCGTAACCGTCTCGGCGCCGATGGGCGCGAGGCCTGGCGGCTCGCCCGCGGCGGCCACGGTGCGCCGATCACGCCGCGCACGCCGCCGCTCCAGCTGGTCGAGACGATCCGCTTCCCGGAGGCCGTCGGTAACGAGCTGACGCTCCGCCGTGCCCTGCAGATCCTCGTCGAGGGGCTCCTCGGCCGCGAGGAGCGGGAGGGGCGGCCGCCGCGCAAGCTGGCGCTCACCGCCCGCCTCGCCAGCGGCGGCTCCTGGCGGCGCACCGTCACGCTGCGCGAGCCGAGCGCCGAGGTGGCCCACCTGCGCAGCGCGCTCTGGCCCAAGCTCTCCGAGCTGCCCAGCCCCATCGTCGCGCTGCGGCTCGAGGTCGTCGAGCTCGCCGCCACCGTCGGCTGGCAGCTCGAGCTCGTCACTGCCGAGGGAACCGCCCGCCGGGCGCGGCTCTCGGAGGGAATCCGCCAGGCGCGCGCCAGCGCCGGCGCCGGTGCAGTCTGCACCGTCGTGGAGGTTGCGCCGTGGTCGCGCATTCCGGAGAGCCGCTCGTTGCTCGTCCCACGCGAGGACTGAGGAGCTCGTCGCCGCGAGCAGCAACGATCGCGGGCCGGCTTAACGCGCCGCGCGCCGCGCTCGTCGAGGCCGCCGTCGACGGCACGCCCCGGGTCGTCAACCGCCGCTCCGTCGACTTCGTCCGCGAGGAGTGGCGCGTCGTCGACCGCTGGTGGACCGACGAGCCGATCAGCCGCCGCTACTTCGACCTCGTCCTCGAGACGGGCGAGCACGAGATCGCCTTCCGCGACGAGGAGGCCGGCACGTGGTTCCTGCAGCGGGCGTAGACAGGACGCCGCCCGCGACCACGACACCCGGCTCGGCCCGCCGTCCGCGTGGCCGCTGATGGCGTACATAGAGCTGCACTGCCACTCCGCGTACTCGTTCCTGGACGGGGCCTCGCAGCCCGAGGAGCTGGCCGTCCGTGCCGCCGACCTCGGCTACCCGGCACTCGCCCTCACCGACCATGACGGCGTCTACGGGTCGCTCGAGTTCGCGCACGCGGCGAAGGCGCTCGGCGTGCGGGCCATCACCGGGGCCGAGGTGACCGTGCGGCTGCCCGGGCCGGGAACGGCACCGGGGCGGGCGGGCGACCCGGGCGGCCCGCGCGAACCGGGCGCCGGAACGACCGCCCACGTCACCCTGCTCGTCGAGACCCAGCTCGGGTACGCCACCCTCTGCCGGCTGCTCACCCGGGCGCACGCCCACACACGGCTGCCCGGCCGCGAGCACGAGCTGCTGCCGGCGGCGCTCGACCTGGAGCGGCTGATCGAGACCAACGACGGCCTCGTCTGCCTCTCCGGCTGCGCCCGCCACGGCCTCGCCCTGCGCGACCCGGCGGCAACGGCGCGCCTCGCGGCGGCCTTCGGGCGCAGCCGCTTCTACGTCGAGCTGCAGCGCC
Source organism: Actinomycetota bacterium (assembly GCA_947445525.1). Classification (GTDB taxonomy): domain Bacteria; phylum Actinomycetota; class Thermoleophilia; order Gaiellales; family Gaiellaceae; genus CANFDS01. The sequence continues at coordinate 2,778 of CANFDS010000068.1, forward strand.
CCTACGAGCGCGGCGACACGCGCCGCAACGCCGCCCTCCGCGACCTGGCCGAGACGCTCGGCGTCGACACCGTCGTCACCGGCGACGCCCACTCGCACTCCCGGCGGCGCACGCCATTGCAGGACATCCTCGTCGCCGTCCGCCACCGCACCACGCTGGAGGGCAGCGAGAGCGAGCGGCGCGGCAACCGCGAGAGCATCCTGCTCGCCCCGGAGGCGGTGCTCGAGCGCTTCCCGCGCGACCACGTCGCCGTCCACCGCGCCGGCGAGCTCGCCGAGCGGCTCACCTTCGACCTCACCCAGGAGCTCGGCTACCGCTACCCCGACTTCTCCGACGGTACCGAGCCCGCCGACGCCCAGCTACGCGGCCTCACCGAGCGCGAGTTCGCCACTCGCTACGCCAACGCCAACGGCCACAAGCGCAAGGCCTGGAGCCGCCTCCAGGAGGAGCTCACGCTGATCGCGGAGCTTGGCCTCGCCGGCTTCTTCCTGCTGCACTGGGAGGTGCTCGAGCTGGCGCGCGAGGTCGCCGTCGGCGTGCGCGGCCGCGACTCGCCGCGCGGGACGCTGCCGCCGGGCCGGGGGAGGGGCTCGTCGGTCGGCTCGATCGTCTGCTACCTCACCGGCCTCTCGCACGTCGACCCGGTCAAGGCGAACCTCTCGCTCGGCCGCTTCCTCAACCGCGAGCTCGCCTCCGTCCCCGACATCGACCTCGACTTCCCGCGCGACATCCGCGAGAAGCTGATCGTCGCCGTCACCGAGCGCTACGGCCGCGAGCACGCCGCGCTCGTCGCCACCTTCGCCACCTACCGCGCGCGCGGCGCCATCCGCGACGTCGGCAAGGCGCTCGGCCTGCCGCACGCCGACCTCGAGCGGCTCGCCCGCGTCGCCGACGGCTGGAGCGCCGAGTCGGTCGCCGACGACTTCGCCCGCCTCCCCGACGCGCAGGAGAAGCTCCAGTCGCGCCGCTGGCGTGCCTTCCGCGTCCTCACGCGCGAGATCGCCGGCCTGCCGCGCCACATCTCGCAACACCCCGGCGGCATGATCATCTCCAGCCGGCCGCTCGTCGAGCTCGTCCCCGTGCAGCCCGCCGCGATGGCCGGCCGGCAGATCGTCCAGTGGGACAAGGACTCCTGCGGCGATGCCGGCTTCCTCAAGATCGACCTGCTCGGCCTGGGGATGCTCTCGGCCGTCGAGGACTGCGTCGAGCAGCTCGCCCGGCTCCAGCGCGAGCCGATTGACCTGTCGCGCATCCCGCTCGACGACCCCGCCGTCTACGCCGACATCCAGGCCGCCGACACCGTCGGCGTCTTCCAGATCGAGAGCCGTGCCCAGATGCAGAGCATCCTGCAGACCCAGCCAGAGAACCTCGACGACCTCACCGTGCAGGTCGCCCTGGTGCGGCCCGGCCCGATCCAGGGCAAGGCCGTCCACCCGTACGTGCAGCACCGCCGTGCCCGCAAGCTCGACCCCTCGTTCGAGCCGCCCGTCGACCACCCGCTGCTGCGCGAGCCGCTGCGCGAGACGCTCGGAGTCGTGGTCTTCCAGGACCAGGTGCTGGACGTGGCGATGGCGCTCGCCGGCTTCACCGTCGGCGAGGCGGAGGGGCTGCGGCGCGCGATGAGCCGCAAGCGCAGCAAGGAGGCGCTGGAGGCGTACCGGGCGCGCTTCATCGCCGGCGCCGCCGAGCGCGGGGTGGACGCCGCCACCGCCGACCTCGTCTACGACAAGCTGTCGGCGTTCTCGGGCTTCGGCTTCCCCAAGTCGCACGCGGCGGCGTTCGGGCTGCTCGCCTACCAGTCGACATGGCTGCGGCACTACCACCCGGCGGTGTTCCTGTGCTCGCTGCTGAACGCGCAGCCGATGGGCTTCTACCCGCCGGCGAGCCTGGTGCGCGACGCGCAGCGGCGCGGGGTGGAGGTGCGCCCGCCCGGGATCAACCACAGCCTGGCGGCGTGCGCGGTGGAGGGGGCCGGCGGGACGCCGGCGACGGTTGCGGCGGCCGGCGGCGGCCCGCCGGCCCCGGCGCCCCCGTGGTCGGTGCGGGTCGGCCTGGGCTACGTCCGCTCGGTGGGCGAGGCCGAGGCCGAGGCGGTCGTGGCCGAGCGCGAGCGAGGCGGCCCGTACGCATCGCTGGGAGACCTGGCCCAGCGGGCGGCGGCCGAGCGGCCGGTGCTGGAGGCGCTCGTCCGCGCCGGCGCCTGCGACGCCTTCGGGTTGCGGCGTGAGCTGCTCTGGGAGCTCGGCCTGGCCCCACGCAGCGCCGGCGCGAGCCGCGCCACCGATGGCGCCCGCCACCACCAGCTCGCCTTCGCGTTCGCTGCGCCCACCACGCCGACGCCCGCCCTGCAGCCGCTCACCGACTGGGAGCGGATGCTCGCCGACTACCGCACGACGGCGATGTCGGTCGGACTGCACCCGCTCACGCTGCTGCGCCCGCACCTGCCCGGCGACGTCATCTCGACGGTCGAGCTGGGGGAGCGGGAGCACGGGTCGCGGGTCGCCCTGGCCGGGCTGGCAGTCGCCCGCCAGCGCCCCGCCACGGCCAACGGCATCGTCTTCATGCTGCTCGAGGACGAGCACAGCCAGTTCAACCTGATCGTGCTGCCGCCGGTGTACGAGCGCTACCGCGCGATCGTCCGCGGCGAGCCGTTGCTGCTCGCCCGTGGCCGCTTCGAGCATGTCGGCCGCAACCGCAACATCCTGGTCGACCAGCTGGAGTCGCTGTCGGAGCTGGCCCGCCGCGTCGCGAACGAGAACGAGATCGTGTCGGCGCTGCCGGGCGCGCACCACTTCGGGCACCGCTGAGCATGGACCGAGACCGCCGCCGCACGACACGGTAGGTTCTCCCCACCCATGTACAGCGGAATCCGAACGACCGTGTGGCGCCCGTGACCGACACCGGCTTCGCCCACGCCGGCCCAACCCCCGGCAGCGGCACCCCGCTCAGCCGTCTCGCCGCGAGCAGCACCTACCGCCGGGCGACCGCCTGGCTGCTGTGGCTCTTCATCCTCGGCAACGGCGCCGGCAGCATCGCGCTGTGGGTCGACGCGGGTGGCCTCGACGCGACCCGGAGCTCCGGCGACATCATCACGAGCATCGGCCGCATCACCGGCCTGACCGGCGCCTACCTCTCGCTCGTGCAGGTGCTCCTGCTCGCGCGTCTGCCGTGGATCGAGCGCCTCGCCGGCTTCGATCGGCTCACGGTGTGGCACCGCTGGAACGGCAAGGCCGCCCTCTACCTCGTCGTCGCCCACGTGATCTTCACCACGGTCGGCTACTCGCTCAACGACCAGCTCTCCGTGTGGGCCGAGGTGCAGGCGCTGCTCACCACCAACTACCCGGGCATGTGGACGGCGACGATCGGGACGGTGCTGTTCATCGTCGTCGCGTGCAGCTCGTACGCGATCGCGCGCCGCCGGCTTCGCTACGAGGTCTGGTACTGCATCCACTTCACCGCGTACGCGTCGATCGCGCTCGCGTGGTTCCACGAGATACCCACCGGCAGCGACCTCGCCGCCCTCCCCGTCGCCACCGCCTACTGGACGTCGCTCTACATCGCGACGCTCGCGCTGCTCGTCGTCTTCCGCGTGCTCGTCCCGCTCGCGCGCACCCTCGCCCACGGGCTGCGCGTCTCGGAGGTCGTGCAGGAGGCGCCCGGGGTGGTCTCGCTCACCATCACCGGCCGCCACCTGGGCGGGCTCAACGCGCAGGCGGGCCAGTTCTTCCTGTGGCGTTTCCTCACGCGTGGCCGCTGGTTCGAGTCGCACCCGTTCTCGCTGTCGGCCGCCCCCGACGGGCGGTCGCTGCGCATCACCGTCAAGGGCCTCGGCAACTTCAGCGGAAAGATCGCGCAGGACATCCGGCCTGGCACCCGCGTCGTGGCCGAGGGGCCGTTCGGCGCCTTCACCACCGCGCTGCGACGGCGCGACAGGGTCGTGCTCATCGCTGGTGGCATCGGCATCACACCGGTGCGCGCCCTGCTCGAGCAGATGGGCGGCGACGTCGTCGTGCTCTACCGCGTCATGCGCGACGAGAACGTCGTATTTCGCGACGAGCTCGACCGGATCGCCGCTGCACGCGGTGCCCGTGTCGAGTACCTCGTGGGCGACCACGCAACGCCCGAGGGCGCCCGCCTGCTCACGGCCGAGCACCTGCGCGAGATCCTCCCTGACATCGCCGAGCGCGAGGTCTATCTCTGCGGGCCGCCGGCGATGACGGATGCGATCGAGCAGCATGTCCGTAACGCCGGCGTGCCGCGCCGCTCCCTCCACGTCGAGCGCTTCGCCCTCTGACACCTGCGTCTCGCCGCCGGAGAACCCCGTACCATGCAAGCAATGAGACGCCAGTCGATCTCCGCGGTCATTGCCGCCGTCACCGTGATCGGGCTGCCCACGGCGAACGCTGTCGCCGCCGTCACGGCCAACCCGCCGAGCAGCGCCTCTGCCCGCGAGAAGGCCAGGGCGGCCGCCGCCAAGGCAGCTGCCGCGAAGGCTGCTCAGGCGAAAGCCGCCGCCGCCAAGGCAGCTGCGGCGAAGGCTGCAGCGGTCGCGAAGGGCGCTGCGACCACGACGGCAGCCACCCCGGCCACCACCCCCGCACCTGTCAGCACCACCCCCGACGGCCGGATTATCGGGCCGCCGCTCGACATCATGCCCGCCCCCGCCAAGGCCAGGCTGTCGGCGCCCACGGGTGAGCACACCTATGTCGGCAACTCCGTCGAGATGGATCAGTGGGGCCCGGTGACGGTCACGATCGTCGTCGGCAACGGCAAGATCATCGAGTCGACCGCCGACATGCCCCTGGAGCGGCCGCGCTCCAGCTTCATCAACACTCGCGTCGAGCCGTATCTGAACGCGCAGGCGCTGAAGCTCCAGAACGCCAAGCTCGACCTGATCGGCGGTGCGACCCGTACCTGTATCGCCTACGCCGAGTCGCTCCAGAGCGCCATCGACAAGGCGGGCATCAGGCCCTGATGCTCTGGGTCGAGAGCGTGATGGGCATGCCCATCCGCATCGACGTCCGTGACCCCGAGGTCGGCCCCGAGGCCGTGCAGGCGGCCTTCGACTGGCTCGTCGAGGTGGACGACCGCTTCAGCACCTGGAAGCCGCACAGCGAGATCAGCCGGATCAACCGCGGCGAGCTCGCGCTCGAGGACGCGCACCCCGACGTGACCGACGTGCTCGCACGCTGCCTCGAGCTGGGCGAGCTGACCGGTGGCTATTTCGACGCGTGGGCGGTCGCGCACGAGGTGGAGGGCGACGGACGCGACCCGTCGGTGTTCCTGCCCGGCGCCGTCGAGCCGTCCGGCCTCGTCAAGGGCTGGTCGGTTGAGCGCGCCGGCAAGCTGCTCGAGGCGCACGGGGCGCGGAACTACTCGGTGAACGCCGGCGGCGACATCCGCGCCCGCGGCGCCGCCCTGCCCGCGGCGACCTGGCGCATCGGCATCCAGCACCCGCAGCGCAACGACGCGATCGCCGCCGTCGTCGAGGGCAACGACCTGGCGGTCGCCACCTCCGGCGCGTACGAGCGCGGCAACCACGTGATCGACCCGCACACGGGCGAGGCGCCGCGCGCCGTCCTCTCGGCCACGATCGTCGGCGACGACCTGGGCACGGCGGACGCCTACGCGACGGCCGCCCTCGCCATGGGCGCCGCCGCCCCGGAGTGGTCGACGCAGCTCGCCGGCTACGAGGCGCTGCTGATCCTCGCCGACGGCACCATGCTCTCGACGCGGCGCTTCCCGTTCGGCACGGTCGACTAGCGGTTCTCGATCTCCAGCCCGAACCGCGGCAGCCGCTTCGTCACGGCCAGGTTGAACGCGGCGATGTAGTCGTCCTGCGCGTCGGCGCCGAGGTGGTTCCAGGTGTAGTGATCGCGCGTGTCGGCGAGCAGCTCGGTGCCCTCCTCGACCAGGTCGACGACGTCGCCCCAGAGGTGGGTCGCCTCCGCGGGCGTCGACTCGGCGCCGCCGGCGGCGTGGTAGGCGCGCTCTGCCGCCTCGATGCGGCGCAGCAGGTCGGCATTGTCGGCGCCGAAGAGGTCGAGCTGCCGCGCGATCAGATCGGCGAAGGGGCGGCGGCGGCCGAGCCTCACGGGTGGAGCCCCCGCCAGCCCATTACTTCACGATCTCCTCGTACACGGCGAGGTGCGCCTGCGCCGACGCCGCCCAGGTCAGCTCGGCGCGCGCCCGGGCGGCGCCCGCCCGCGCCTCGGCCAGGGCAGCGCCCGTCAGCAGCTCGCGGATCGCCCGCGCAAAGCCCTTCACGTCGCCCGGCTCGACCACCCGGCCCGCGCCATACGTGCGGATCGGATCGCCCAGGCCACCAACGTCGTACACCACCGCAGGCACTCCGGCCCCCAGCGCCCGCAGCAGGGCGCCGCTCTGGTCGAGCTCGGCGCGATACGGGAAGAGCGCAACGGCTGTCTCGGCCAGGGTCGCGTCGATCTCGGCGTCCGAGAGGTAGCCCAGGCGCCACTCGGCCAGCTCGCCGGCGGCAGCGCGGTAGTGGTCGATCGGCTCCATCGGGTCTCCGGCCACGATGAGGCGCGCGCCCGGCACCTGCTTCGCCGCAGCGATCGCGTCGAGCAGTCCCTTGTACGGCCTGATCACGCCGAGGCAGAGCAGCGTTCGCCCGGGGTCGGCGGCGAGCACCGGGAAGCTGGCGAAGACGGGGTGGGGGATTACGCGCAGCCGCTCGTCCGGCACACCGAGGCCGGCCAGGGTCGCCTTGCCACGCTCGCTGTGGACGACAATGCGGTCGAACCGCGCGAGCAGCCGCTGCCACAGCGCCGCCCTGGCTGCGCTGCGCCGTGGCAGCAGGTCGTGCGCCGTGAACACCGATGGGACGCCTCCCCGCAGCAGCCGCTCGTCCAGCTGCGGCCACGCGAGCCACTGGAAGTGGGCGACGTCGGCGCGGGAGCAGGCGCGCGCCAGGCGCAGCATCCCCGCGGGGTGCTCGACCGCCTTCACCGGCAGCCGCAGCCGCGAGCGGCGGAAGAGCCTGGAGCTGAGCGGGTAGAAGGCCTCGCTGCGCCGGTAGCCGTCGGCGGCGGGGATCTCGCCGAAGCGGAAGGGGGACGTGACCAGCTCGACGTCGGCACCCGCTGCGCTCAGCGCACGCGCCAGCTCGTGGTCGTACTGGGGCGTGAAGGCGGCGGGGTCGGCGAGCACGATGCGCATGGCCGACTACAGTAGTCGGCGGCGATGCCGACGCTCGTCCGCAGCTGGAATCTCCTCCACGGCAACACGGCGCCGCCCGACGGCACGTCTCGCCTGGAGGAGATGGTCGTGCTCGCCAGCGCGGACGCCCCGGCGCTGCTCTGCCTGCAGGAGGTACCGCCGTCGGCGCTGCCGCGGCTGGAAGAGTGGAGCGGGATGGCCTGTCACGGCGTGGTTGCGCGCGCGCCATCGCTCGGGCCGCTGCCGATCCCGGTCGCGCTCGGCGCGCGGCTCACGCGGCTCGACCCGGCCCGGCTGCGCTCCCTCTTCTCGGGCCAGGCCAACGCCGTGCTGGTGCGCCGCGACATCGCCGTCCTCGACCGCGAGACGCTGCCGCTCAACCCGCCCGACTTCGTGCGCGCCACCGCCGCGCTGATCGGGCTCGACCGGCTCGCCGTGCTCGCCTGGGCGAAGGAGCCCCGCGTCGCGCAGGCGTTGCGTCTGCGCCTGCCCGACGGCCGCGCCCTCTGCCTGGTGCACCTGCACGCGACGAGTTTCCCCTCCAACCCGGCAGTCCCCGACGCCGAGGTCGCGCGAGCCGTCGCCCGGCTGCGCGCGCTTGCGGCACCCGGCGAGATCGCCGTGCTCGCGGGCGACCTCAACGTGCCTGCCGGCGCCAGCGCGGCCCTCGCGGCGCTCGCCGCGGCCGGCTTCTCGGCTCCTGGCGGCTGGATCGACCACGTGCTGGTGCGCGGCGCAGCCGCCTCGGCGCCGCTAGCCTGGGAAGCCGACCGCCGCACCCGCGCCGGCCGCCTCCTCTCCGACCACGCCCCCGTCGAGGTGACGATCGCATGACAGCCTTCGAGCAGCTCCGCGCTCAGATCCCGGTGCTCGACCACACCGCGTACCTCAACGCCGGCACCTTCGGGCCACTCGCGCGCGTCACCGTCGAGGCGCAGATCGCCGCGCAGCAGCGCGAGCTGGCCGAGGGCCGCTCCAGCAAGGAGGCGTTCGAGAGCCTGTTTGCCCTGCGCACCCGGGTCAAGGTGAAGCTCGCCGCCGTGCTGGGCGTGCCGGCCGCCAACACCGCCCTCACCACCTCGACCGGCCAGGGCTGCAACATCGTGTTCGCCGGGCTCGGCCTGCGTCCCGAGGACGAGGTCGTCATCACCGACGTCGAGCACTTCGGCATGCTCGGGCCGCTCAATGCCTCGGGCGCCCGCGTCCGCATGGCACGCATCTCCGGCAAGCCCGCCGCCGAGGCCTTCGACCTGATCAGGGCAGAGATCACCTCGCGGACCCGGCTGCTCGCGCTGTCGCACGTCGCCTGGTCGACCGGGCAGATCCTGCCGCTGCCGGAGCTGCGCGAGGCGACCGGCGTGCCGATCCTCGTCGACGGCGCGCAGTCTGCCGGCGCGATCGCGCTCGACGGCGTCGCCGAGGGACTCGACTTCTACACCGCGTCGGCGCAGAAGTGGCTGTGCGGTCCCGACCAGACCGGCGCGCTCTACGTGCGCGACCCCGGCCGTCTCGCCGTCGCGCTGCCGAGCTACATGTCGCCCGAGCGCTACGACAAGGACGGCATGTTCGTGCCGCGGGTCGGAGCCGCCCGCTTCGAGCAGGCGTTCGGGCCGGGGGCGGCCCTGGCCGGCCTCGACGCGGCGCTCGACGTGCACCCCGAGTGGCGCTACACGCGTGCCGCCGAGCAGGCGACGCGTTGCCGCGAGCTGCTCCTCACCGCCGGCCACGACGTGGTCACCGAGCCGGGCCAGGCCACCCTCGTCACCTGGGTCGCCCGCGGCGACAGCGCCAGCGTGGTCGCCACCGCCGCCGCTCAGGGGGTCGTCATCCGCGACCTGCCCGGCACCGGCTGGGCGCGCGCCAGCTGTGGCTGGTGGACGAGCGAGGACGACCTGCAGCGCCTCGTCGCGGCGCTCGCATAAAAACTTATTTCAGAATGAGCGTTGAACCTCGGGG
>CANFDS010000069.1 GCA_947445525.1 Actinomycetota bacterium
AGACGCCGCTCTTGGGCGCGTTCGACTTGATGAACGTGTGGACGGAGACGCCCTGACCGAGATCCGGGAGCGCCTTCTCGCCGGCGAGCAGCCGGATCGTCTGGTCGATTGCGGCAAAGCCGCTCCACTGGATCGACTGTCCGCTGTCCATCGGCATCTGACCGTTGCCGACGAATGCGAGCTGCTGCTTCTCGACGTTGTTTGAGAGCACTCCGACGTCGGTGCGCCCGGCGGCGCGGAAGGCCTCGATGAGCGGTGCGACACCAAAGCCGTACGGCGTCATGACGTACTGGAGATCCTTGCCGTACTTGTTGAGCAGAGCCGTTGCGATCTTGCCCATGGCGACCGGGTCGGCGGCCGTCGCGAGCTCACGCTTCTGGATCTCGAGGATCGTGCAGCCGGTGCACTTGGCGAGGATCCGCTTGGCGACGTTGATCGCGGCCACGAGGTGCGGGTAGCCGTAGTCCCAGACCAGGACGACCTTGCCGGTGCCCTTCGACTTGGCGATGACCCACGCAGCCTGCAGCGCCGAGCCCGTGATCTCGTGGAACGAGACGTAGGCATCGTAGTGGTCGGAGCTGTTCTTCTCGGGGATCGACGCGATGCCGACGACCGGGACATTCTTCTCGTGCGCCCTGGCGATCTTGTCGGCGATCAGCGACTCGGGGATCGCCATCGTGATGATCGCGTCGTAACCCTTGGCGATGATGTTGTCCATCGCGGTGAAGTACGTCGCTGGCGTGCCCTTGCCGTCGATCACGTCGGCCTTCCACCCGAGCAGCTTCGCGGCCTTCTCCGCCTCGCGGCCGGAGTCCTCGCACGCAGTGCCGAAGAGGCAGACGAGGATGGCGACCTTCTTGCCCTTGGGCGGGGTCGGGGTGCTCGTCGGCCCCGGCCAGCCGGAGACCTTCTTGATCTGCGACAGGTCCGAGATCGTCGGCTCGTCGACCGTGTTGCGGACCATCCCGGTCGTCGCGGCCTTGAGGACCGCATTCGCCTGCGCGATAAGCGCCGGCGGCGTCGCCGCCGTCTTCTTGCCGCTGCTCGCGCCCGCGGTCACCGCAGTGACCAGGGCGATTGCGAGGACGGCGAGAACCGCCATCGCAACAACGCCTGCCTTCTTGCGACTCTTCATTACTTTCCCTCCTCCGTTCATTGACTGGTTCGAACGCACTTCCCCGGGTGGTGCCGCCACCGGCAGTCTCCGGTCGAACTTCCTGCCATCGCCCGCTACCGGCCCGAAAACCGCGTCACACGTGCCGGAGCCTCCGTTCGGCGGCTGCGCCGAAGATCTTCTCCACCCGCTCGAGGGCGGCCTGGGACATGTTTACGCCGTCGGCGGTGACCTTGCGCACTCCGGGAATGCGGCGCACGAGGGGCAGCACCGAGACGGCGAACGTCGCCGACAGTTGCGGGCACGTGCCACAGGCTCCGACGAACGACAGGTGGACGTCTCCCTCCGGGCTCACCGACGCAACGCGCACATCTCCGGCGTGGCCGTTGATGAACCGCCGGATGTCGCCGTCGATCACCCGCTCGACGTCCTCCGCCGTGGCGGGGCGCACGGCCACCTGGTCGAGCGCGCTCATCAGTGCGCCGCCGCCGCCGGACCGTGGAGCTCCTTGATCTTGGCGTCGATGTCGATGCCGAGCAGCTTGGCGTAGTTCTCGCCGAAGATCTTTCGCTTCATCTCCTTCGTGAACGCGGGATAGCCGTAGCCGTCCTGGAGGTCCTCCGGCATCTCGACCTCGGCGAACACGTCGATGTAGCTCTGGACATCCGGCCAGATGAAGGCCTCGGAGCCCCAAAGCAGGCGGTCAGGCCCGACATAGAAGAGCGCCTTGCCGAGGCGGTGCAGGGACTCGCGGGGCATGATCGGGTAGATGTTGATCCACGCCGAGAGGGCGATCCAGATGTTCTTGTTGCGCGCGGCGAGGCTGATCGTCTCGTCGATGTAGGGGTCACCGAGGTGGTGGATGATGAATGTCATCTCCGGGTACTCGGAGGCCGCATCCTGGAGGTCGTTCGGCTTCATGTCCTCCATGCGCTCGGTGCCGAACGGCACGCCCTTGTGGAACTGGACGTTGTTGACGCCCAGCTCCAGGCACTTCTCGTAGAGCGGGTAGGCGAGGCGTGGGTCGTCGGCGCGCCAGGAGATGTTCTTGCGATGCGCCTGGTAGAACTTCATGCTGACGGCGCCCCACTCGGTGATCTGCCGCTCGAGCTCGTAGAGCGCGCCGTCGATGCCCTGGTAGAGCGGGTCGACGCCGCCGCAGAACACGACGCGGTCTGGGTACGCCTGCTTAAGCGCGTACTGCCGGTGCGCGGGCGAGAAGCCCTCCTTCCACCAGCCGAAGAGCGGAACCGTCTGCGCCATCGCCATGTCGGTGTCCGACTCCTCGAAGAGGATGCGGCCGGCCTCCTCGACGTCGAGTACACCACCGAGGAAGTTGGCGTTATGCCGATGCTGCGCGTTCGAGAAGAGCTTGCCGAAGCCGTCAAGGTTCCCGGCCACAGCGGCACCCTCTGTGCCCACCACGTTGCGCTCGCTGTTGTCGTACATGTGCACGACGTTGTCGAACACGAACATCCCGTCCTTCATCGGACCTCCTCTGAAACGGCGTCGTTGCCGTTCGATCTGATGGTTGAAGCGTTCGCTACGTTAACACGGAAGGGAGAGTGTTTTCAAAAGAAAGCCGAGCATAGAGGTTGCCGGCCGAACGGCAGAAATCGCGTCAAACGCGGAGCGCCGCCGCGTCAGCCTCGAGTCCACGCAGCGCCAGTACGAGCAGCGTCGAGTCCAGGCTCACGATCAGCATGCGGCAGCCCAGCTCGTGGTACGTGCGCGCGGCTTCAGCCGACCAGCAGTGGGCCGACATGATCAGCCCGGCACCGACCGTCGCGTCGATTACCCGCACGACGTGTTTCATCACCTGCGGCTTCGGCGGCCCGTAGTCGGCGCAGCCCATCTCGACCGCGATGTCCCACGTGCCGACCAGGACGCCCGCCAGACCGGTTACCTGGACGATGTCCTCGATGTTCTCGACCCCCTCGACGTCCTCGATCATGATCATGGCGAGGTTGTCGCGGTTGACGCGCGCGTGGTAGCTGTCCCAGGGCTCCGTGCCAAAGCGAGCTGCACGCACGACGGGCGCTGCGCCACGGCGGCCCGCAGGCGGGTAGAGGGCCGCATTCACAACAGCCTGGCAGTCGGCCACGGTGCGCACGTGCGGCACGTAGACGCCCTCGGCGCCAGCGTTGAGGGCGCGGTTGATTGCACCAGCCCGGTTCTCGACCGGCCTCACGATCGTCGCGATGCCCGAAGCGTCCGCCGCTCTCGCCAGATCCTCCAGCTGCATCCCGTAGGAGTCGCCGGGCGACTCCTCGCAGTCGGTGATCACGAAGTCGAAGCCGGTCAGGCCGAGCAGCTCGATGTACGGCGCCTCGACGAGGCAGCTGAACATGCCGAGAACCGTCTCCCCCGCCTCGACCCGCTCGCGGACGCTGCGGCCCGACCGGTCGCCGCCCGTGCCCGGAAGGAAGGAGAGCGACTCGAGCAGCTCGGCGGCATGACGGGCGAACGCGGCGAGCTCGTCGCCGAGCACCACCAGGTCGCAGCCGGCCTCCCGCCAGGCTTGCGCCTCCTCCTGCGACCGCGCGGCCGCGGCAGCGATCTTGCCGGTAGCGCGAACGGAGGCAATGGCGGCCACCGCTCCGAGCGCGGCAGGATTTGCGCCCGCCTCGCCGAGGCCTGCAGCAACGGCGAGCGGTAGGCCCTCGAAGATGACGCCGTCGATCCCGTCCACGGCGATGATCTCCGCCGTTGCAGCGAGCGCCGCGGTGGTCGACACCGAGGCGAGCACGATCGTGTTGTCATTGACGGCCGCCCTGTAGTCGTCCCACGGCGTGAGCCCGTAGTTGGCCGAGCGGACAATGGGAGCAGCGCCGCGGCGCCCACGGGGTGGGTAGCGACAGGCGGCAGCGGCGCGCTCGGCGTCGCCGGCGCAAGCGATGTCGGGGATGATGACGCCGTGCGCTCCGTCGTTGAGGATGCGGTTGATCGTTCCCGGTGCGAGCTCCGGCGCCCGCACGAGGACGCTGGCGCCGTGCGCACCGGCTGCACGCAGCAGCGTCTCGACCTCCCCCGAGAACGGGCTCACGGGCGCGTTGAGCGCGTCGATTACGAGCACGTCGAACGCCAGCGACGCGGCGATCTCGACCGCGGCGGGGCCGGCCGAGCGCAGCTCGACGCCACAGCGAAATGGGCCGCCGGCAGCGAGCACTTCGCGCAACGGCGGGCGCGGAGCACCCTGCTGCACGGGCATCAGCAGCGGCTCCCGTTGAGGGACGTGCTGGTCAGTCTGGCGCCACCGGGCGCCGCCTTGTCCATCGTCATCCAGTGCTCCTTCACTCCGACTCGATCGATAGCGCGCCGAGTCTACGGCTGTGCGCGTGCCCTGTAAAGCGTTGCTCTGCTGACGCGGACGGCCGCAACCGGCATGTTGACGCTGCGCCCGGTGCAACCGCACGTGAGCACCGGTTCCCACCGATTCCAGTGGTGTGAACCGGTGTAGCGTGTGTCGAGTGGTACCCCGGATCACATGCATCGCCGTCCCCACGCCGTTCCGCATCGGGCCGGTCAATTGCTGGCTGATCGAGGCCGACGCGCTCACGCTGGTCGACGTGGGGCCGAACGACCCGCCGTCGCTGGCATCGCTCGAGGCGAGCCTCGGCGAGCTCGGCTTCGGCGTCGCCGACCTCGATCTGCTCCTGCTCACCCACCAGCACTACGACCACACCGGCCTGGTGGCCACGTTGCGCGAGCGCAGCGGCGCGCGCGTCGTGGCGCACGAGGACCTCGTCGCGTTCCTCGCCGGCGGCGACGCCAGCAATGCGGGCGAGGACGAGTTCGCCGAGCAGATCATGCGGCTCCACGGCGTCGACGAGCCCGCGATCCGGCATCTCCGCGAGGGCGCGCAGAAGCGCTGGCGCTTCGGCTGCAGCTGCCCGGTCGACACGGCTCTCGGTGACGGTGAGGCGATCGACCTCGGCGGGCTCTCGCTGCGCGCGCACCACCGCCCCGGCCACAGCCCGACCGACACGATCTACGTGGACGAGGAGACGGGCACCGGGCTCGTCGGCGACCACCTGCTGGGTCGCATCTCGTCCAACCCGATCCTGCACCGTCCCGTGCGCGAGCCGGCCGACCCGGCGAGGCGCCCGCGGACGCTCGTCCGCTACCTCGACTCGATGCAGCGCACCGCCGCCCTCGGCCTCGACCAGGCGCTCACCGGGCACGGCAAGCCTGTCGACAATGTCCGCCGGCTCGTCGAGGCACGCCGGCTCGAGCACGACGAGCGCAAGGAGCGGATCCACGAGATCATGGCGCCCAGCCCGCTGACGGCGTTCGCGATCGGCGGCGTGCTGTGGCCGCGACTCCCCGCCGACCAGGTGTACCTCGCCATCTGCGAGGTGCTCGGCCATATCGACCTGCTCGCCGACGAGGGCCGCGTCGCCGAGATCGAGTCGGACGGACTCGTCCGGCTCGCGCGGGTCTAGGTCGCGCGTTCGGCGCCGCTGGCGGCGCGCCAGACGCTCCTCTTCTACTCCCCGGGTTGGACTCGAACCAACAACCCTTCGGTTAACAGCCGAATGCTCTGCCAATTGAGCTACCGGGGAAAGCCGCAGCATTCTAGCGGCGCCGCGCAGTGCTCAGCGGTGTTGCCCGCCGCCGGGCCTGCTACCTGACCTCGGCGACGGCGGCGCGCACCCGGGCGAGCTGGACGCGCAGCTCGGTGATGCGGGCGAGATCGGCGCCGACGCCCTCCAGCTCGCGCTGCAGGCGCCGCTCGCGCAGCCGCAGCAGGAGCTGCTTACCGGCGGTCTCGTCGATGCCGTGCGTGACGGCGAGCGCGTCGAGCTCGGCCATCAGCGCAACGAGGTCACCCTCGCCGGGGCCGCCGTCAACGAGGTGCGCGCGCAGGCGCCGGTGCCGGTCGTCGTCGAAGTGCTCGGCGGTGAGCTCGTGAAGGAGCGGCCGCAGCGCCGGCTGGGCGACGACGGCAGCGAGCGTCTCGCGCTCGAGCCGGTCGCCGGCGGCCAGCAGCTTCGGCGAGACGGTGCCCGTGCTGCCGCCGCGGCCACGGGGTGCCAGGCCCGCCTGCGTGTCGCGCGGCAGGTCGAGGCGGTCGGCGGCGAAGCGCACGGCCTCGGTGCGGTCGGGCGAGTCGTCGAAGCGCGCGAGGATCTCGCGCACCCGCACGAACGCCTCTTGGCGGTCGGCGGCACGCTCGATCTCGAGCCGCACGCGGTGCATCAGGTACGAGGAGGCACCGCCCAGGCGCCCCTCGAAGTCGGCGGGCGAGTCGGCCGGGTCGACCCCCGCCGGCAGCGCCACCACCTTCACCTCGAGCCGCTGCGCCTGCGCAAGCTCCATGCCGCGCAACGTCGCCTCCTGGCCCGCGGCATCGCCGTCGAAGCACAGCCAGAGGCGGCGGGTCAGCCGCCCCAGCTCCTTGAGCTGGCGCTCGGTGAGCGCGGTGCCCATCGACGCCACGACCGGCTCGAGCCCCGCCTGGCGCAGCGCCAGCACGTCGGTGTTGCCCTCGACGATCACGGCTCGGTCCTGGCGGGCGATGGCCGCCTTGGCCTTGTCCAGTCCGTAGAGGATGTCGCCCTTGCGAAACAGCTCGCTCTCCGGCGAGTTCACGTACTTCGCACGCAACGGGTCGTCCTCGCGCAGCTTGCGCGCCTGGAAGCCGACGATCTTGCCGCGCGCGTCCGAGAGCGGGAACAGCAGCCGCCCCGAGAAGTAGTCGCTGCCGCGCCGCCCGATCAGCCCGGCCGTCAGCAGCTCGTCGCGCGTGAAGCCCTTCTGCTGGGCCTTGCGGGCCAGCGTCGAGCCCCCCTCGGGCGCCAGCCCCAGCCGGAAGTCGCGGCACACCGCCTCGCCCAGGCCGCGCCCCTCGAGGTACGCCCGCACCGGCTCGCCGGCCTTCGTGTCCCACAGGTAGCGCTCGTAGAACGTGGCCGCCGCCTCCAGCAGCGCCAGCAGCCGCTCGCGCCGCTTGCGCGCCGCGTCGGCGGCCGGTGACGACTCCTCGTACTCCAGTGGCACCCGGAAGCGCTCGGCCAGCCACTCGATCGCGCCGCCGAAGTCGACGCTCTCGGTCTCCATCACGAAGGTGACGACGTCGCCGCCCTTGCCGCAGCCGAAGCAGTGGTAGAGCTTCTGCGTCGGGTTGACCGAGAAGCTCGGCGTGCGCTCCTCGTGGAACGGGCAGCGGCCCGAGAAGCGGCCGCCGCTGCGGCGCAGCGCGGTGCGGGCCGAGACGACGTCGACGATGTCGGCGGCCGCCTTGACCTCCGCGACGCAGGAGTCCTTGATCCGTGCCATGAGCGCTTAGAGCCTCGCAGCGTACGCGAGGGCGAAGCGGTCCGTCATCCCGGCCAGATAGTCCGTGACCCGGTCGGCCAGGTCGGCGGCGGCGAGCAGCGCGGCGTCCGGGGTCGCCGCTGCCGCGCCACCCGTCCCGGCGTCCGGCAGCGCCTCCGGGTGCGCGCAGAGGTGCTCGAAGATCGCGCGCACGACCGCGTGCGCCTGCTCGTGCTCGGCACGGGCCGCCGGCGACAGGTAGACGCGCTCGAACATGAAGGCGCGCAGCGAGAGCATCGCCTCCCCCACCTCAGCGCCCTGCGCGACGTCCCCGGCGACGGCTGACGTCTCGACCAGGTCGTGGACGAGCCGGTCGATCCGCTTCGAGCCCGTCGCGCCGAGGACGGCGATCTCCGCGCGCGGCAGCTCCGCCTCGTCGAGCACGCCGGCGCGCAGCGCGTCGTCGATGTCGTGGTTGATGTAGGCGATGCGGTCGACGATGCGCACGATCTTGCCCTCGAGCGTCTCCGGCTCGGCCGGGCCCCGATGCGTGAGGATGCCGTTGCGCACCTCCCAGGTCAGGTTGAGCCCGCGCCCGTCTCGCTCGACCACCTCGACGATGCGCAGCGAGTGCTCGTTGTGGCGAAAGCGCCGGCTGAAGCGCTCCTGGACGCAGTGGTCGAGTGCGTCCTCGCCGGCATGCCCGAACGGCGTGTGCCCGAGGTCGTGGCCGAGGCCGATCGCCTCGGCGAGATCCTCGTTGAGCCGGAGGGCCCGGGCGACCGTCCGCGAGATCATCGTCGTCTCGAGCGTGTGGGTCAGCCGCGTCCGGTAGTGGTCGCCCTCCGGGTCCATGAACACCTGCGTCTTGTGCATGAGCCGCCGGAACGCCTTGGTGTGCACAATCCGGTCGCGGTCGCGCTGGAACGGCGTCCGCAGCCCGCACGACTCGTCGGGGTGCTCGCGCCCACGCGTCGCGTACGAGGGCACGGCGAGCGGCGAGAGGTGCTCGGCCTCCCACTCACGGACGCGCGCCTCCGTTGCGCTCGCGACGGGGCCGGCATGCTCAGGCATAGCCCAGGTCAGGTTAGATGATGATCGGGACGGTGCCGCCGTCCGCGCTCCAGGCGGCGCCGGTCACGTAGCTGGCCCGGTCGGAGCAGAGAAACGCGATCACCGAGGCGATCTCCTCGGGCTCGGCCAGGCGGCCCAGCGGCCGTCCCGCACCGACCGCGGCGAGCACCTCGTCGCGGCTCTTGCCCGTCCGCGCCGCCTGCTGGTCGGCGAGGCCGCCCGTGCCGAGCCACGCCTCGCTCAGCGTCGGGCCCGGAGTGACGGCATTCGAGCGAATCCCGTCCCTGGCATAGAGATCGGCGACGAGCCGCGACACCGAGAGTACCGCGGCCTTCGTCACCGTGTAGTCGGGCATGCCGGTGGACGGCCGCTTGCCTGCGGTTGACGAGACGTTGACGATGACGCCGCCGCCCTGCTCCTTCATCAGCGGCACCGCGGCGCGGATGGCACGCACGTAGCTCATCACGTTGAGCTGCCAGGAGGCGTCCCACTCCTCGTCGGTGACGTTCTCGAACGCCCGCTGCTCGGCGTAGCCGACGTTGTTGACGAGCACGTCGACGCGGCCGAGCGCAGCCTTCGTCTCGGCGATCAGCCGCTCGGGCTCGCCCGGGGCGCCGAGGTCACACACGACGCCGAGCGCCGCGCCCGACTCGGCCTGCGCGCGCTTGACCCGCTCGGGGGTGCGCCCGGAGACGACGACGCGGGCTCCCTCGGCGGCGAGCAGCTTCGCCGTGGCGAGGCCGATCCCGACGGTCGAGCCGGTGATGACGCAGACGCGGTCGGTGAGGCCAAGATCCATGGGCGCGGCTAGCATAGCGAGGTCGTGACGACCATCCTGCTAGCACGACACGGCGAGACCGACTGGAACCGCGACGGCCGCTTCCAGGGCCACGCCGATCCGGCCCTCAACGAGCTCGGCCGCCGGCAGGCCCGCGAGCTCGGGCTGCGCCTGCGCGGCGAGCAGATCGACGCGATCTGGTCGAGTGACCTCGGCCGGGCGAAGCAGACGGCCTTCTACGTGGCGAGCCAGGTGAACTGCGTCGTGCGCCTGTCGGGCGAGCTGCGCGAGATGGACGTCGGCTCCTGGTCGGGCTTCACGCGCGAGGAGATCGCGGCGCGCTGGCCCGAGGAGTACGAGCGCTGGCGCGAGACCGGCCGCGGCTGGCCCGACGGCGAGGACTTCGACGCGATGCAGGCCCGGGTCGTCGAGGCAATTCTCGGGGTCGCCGCCGCCCACCCGGACGAGCAGGTACTCGTCGTCACGCACGGCGGCCCGATGCGTGGCATTCACGCCCACGCCGTCGGGATGACGCTGCCCGAGCACCGGCAGCTACGTGGGGTCGTCGGCAACTGCGAGGTCGTCCGGATCGCCGTCGAGGACGGCGTCATCGCGGCGCTCGAGGTTTGATGTGCATGAGCGCCCCCGGCGAGGCCGTCCCGGGCCAAGCCAGGGCGTCACGGCGCCCGCAGGCCGGGCCCGGGGCCTGGCCGAGGAACGGCGGGCCGGCATGACGCCGCGCCAGGGGCGGCAGCCGCCGCCGCGCCGATGCACATCAAGCCTCTAGACTGAGCCCACGGTGGAGGACTACACCAGCAAGTACAAGGGGGAGCAGGTCGAGATCGCGCTCTTCGGCGGCGAGATCCAGGAAGGCACTCTCACTGCCTACTGCATGATCGACGAGGTCGCCCACGTCGAGTTGAGCGGCCACATCCTCGTGCCGCTGCAGAACGTTGCGTCGCTGCACTGCGTCAGCCGGTGCGACAGCCCACCGGACTGGCCACCGCACGGGCTCGCCGACGACCCGGAGTAGCCGGCCCGTGGGCGTCACGCTGCTGGCAGTTCGCAACCTGGTCAAGGCAGCGCTGGCCGCTGCCGTCGCCTGCACGCTCCTGGGCCTGATCGGCTGGGCGCTCCGCGACGGCCGGCTCGCGCTGATCTGCGTCTTCGCGGGGCTGCTGGCTGCCACGGGGGTCTACATCGCCGGGGAGCGCATCATCATGGGGCTCGTGGGCGGCCGTGAGCTCCTGCTCGCCGAGGCACCCGTGCTGCACACCCTGGTCGAGGGCCTGGCGCTACGCGCCGGCGTCGTCAAGCCACGGCTCTATGTCATCGCCGACGGCCACCCGCGTGCGCTGTCCGCGGGGCGCGGGCCGAACGGCTCGGCGATCGCCGTCAGCCGTGCGCTCCTGCAGGCCTGTCCGCGCGCCGAGCTGGAGGGCGTGATCGCCCACGAGATCGCGCACATCCGGACGCGCGACGTCACCGTGCAGACCGCGGCGGTCATCCTCGGCTCGACCCTGTACGACGTCGCCCGCCTGGGCGGCTTCCTCGAGCGCAGCGTTCGCTTCGTCACGGCCCCGCTCGCCGCCGCGATCGTCCACGCGCTGCTGTCGCCGAAGCGCGAGCTGCAGGCCGACCGCCTCGCCGCCGAGTGGTGCGGCACACCGCACGGCCTCGCCGAAGCCCTGATCCGCCTCGAGCAGGCCAGCGAGCTCGTCGGCTTCGACGCCAGCCCGGTGACGAGTCCGCTCTGGACGATCGACCCGTTCCCGCCGGCCGGCCCTTCGGCGCTCTTCGCCACGCATCCACCGGTCGGCGTCCGTGTCGCGGCGCTACGGGCGCTCGATTCGGGCTGGCGCGACCGGCTCCGCTCGGCCTGAGCGACAGCGGTAGACGACCTGGGCGCGCACGGAAAGGGCCGCCCGCGCGGCCCCATCGTACGATCGGAGAAGGAAAGATTCGGCGGCGACCTACTCTCCCAGGAGATTGCTCCCCAAGTACCATCGGCGCGAACGGGCTTAACTTCTCTGTTCGGAATGGGAAGAGGTGTACCCCCGTCGCTATGACCGCCGAAATGTCAAGGGAGCGCTCCGCGCACCCTCAAAACTCCATAGTGGCCCCAGTTGTGGGAAAGTTCTTCAAAATCAAGACCTCGGGTAATTAGTACAGGTCCGCTGAACGCATTACTGCGCGTACACGTCCTGCCTATCAACGTGGTGGTCTACCACGACCCTTACTCCTTCTAGAGGATGGGAGACCTCATCTCAGGGTGTGCTTCCCGCTTAGATGCTTTCAGCGGTTATCACGTCCAGACGTAGCTAG
>CANFDS010000070.1 GCA_947445525.1 Actinomycetota bacterium
CGGCTGGGCGGCGGCCACGACGCGGAGCTGTGCCTGGCCGCCGTCGGCGTCGACCTCGCCGCGCTGGCGGTGGCGGCGGCGCTCGGCGAGCGGGTCGACGCCGAGGCGCTCGTCGCGGCGCCCGCAGCCGGCGGCGCGACCACGCGCTTCCTCGTGCCCACGCGCCCCGGCCGCCTCGTCGCGGTCGAGGGCGTCGAGACGGCGGCCGCGCTTCCCGGCATCCGCCGGGTGCGGGTCTACCGCGAGCCGGGCGCCGAGCTCGGCCCGTTGCGGCGCGGCGCCGACCGCGTCGGGGCGATCCTCGCCGTCGGCAGCAGCCGCGCGGAGGCCGTCGAGCGGGCGGGCCGTGCGGCCGAGGCCGTACGCTTCAACACGAGCGATGGCCGAGACGACCCAGCGTAGAGCGACCTTCCTCGGCTTCCAGCCGCCCGCGATCGACGACGAGGAGATCGACGAGGTCGTCGCGACGCTGCGCTCGGGCTGGCTGACGAGCGGGCCGAAGTCCAGGGAGCTCGAGGCGGCGTTCAAGGAGTACCTCGGCGTCGAGCACGCGATCGCCGTCTCCTCCTGCACGGCGGCGCTCCACCTCTCGCTCGTCGCGCTCGGCGTCGGGCCCGGCGACGAGGTGATCACCTCGCCCATCACCTGGCCGGCGACGGCCAACGTGATCGTCCATGCGGGGGCGACGCCGGTGTTCGCTGACGTGCGGCCGGGCGACCTCACTGTCGACCCGGAGCGCGTCGCCGAGCTCGTCGGCCCGCGCACGAAGGCGATCGTGCCGGTTCACTTCGCCGGCGCCGCCGCCGACCTCGACCCGCTGCACGCGCTCGGCCTGCCGGTGGTCGAGGACGCCGCACACGCCGTCGAGACGGCCTACCGCGGCCGCAAGGTCGGCGGCCTCTCGGAGGCGACCTGCTTCTCGCTGTACGCGACGAAGAACGTCTCCGGCGGCGAAGGCGGCATCATCGCCACCAACAGCGCCGCGGTCGCCGCCGCCGCCGACGCGCTGCGCGTGATGCGCCGCGGCCACGGCTCCCTCTACGACATCGAGACCACGGGCTTCAAGGCGAACCTCTCCGACGTGCTCGCCTCGATCGCGCTGCCGCAGCTGCGTAAGATCGGCCGCCACCGAGTCATCCGCGAGCGCCACGTCGCCGCCTACGACGCCGCCGTCGCCGGGCTCGCGGGAGTCACCCCGCTCGAGCGCGACCCGCGCGACACCCACGCCCACCACCTCTACGTCGTGCGCGTCGACCCGGCGGCCGGCGCCGGCGCCACACGCGACGAGTACCAGCGCGCGCTCACCGAGGAGAACATCGGCACGAGCATCCACTTCCTGCCGGTGCACCGGCTCACCGCCTACCGCCGCCTGCTGCCCGACCACCCACCGCTGCCCGTCGCCGAGCAGGCAGGCGACGAGATCCTCTCGCTGCCGCTCTCGGTCGCGCACTCCGACGCCGACATCGCCGACGCGATCGCCGCGTTGCAGCGCGTCCACGCCCGGTTCAGCCGATGACCGCCGGCCGCAAGCGCCTGCTGCGGCTTGTCGGCTCGGTCGTCGTCACCGGCCTCTGCCTCGCCTACATCGTCTGGCAGATCGACGTCAGCCGGACGGTGCGCATCCTCGGCGACGCCAGCGCCTGGTGGTTCCTGCTCTCGGTGGCGATCATGGTCTTCACCGTGCCGGCGATGGCCTGGCGCTGGCAGCAGCTACTCGCAGCCCGCGGGATCCAGGACCGGCTGCCGTGGCTCGTGCGCGCCTACTTCACCGCCTACACGGCCGGGCAGATCCTGCCGACCTCGATCGGCGGCGACGCGATGCGGATCTTCGAGACCTCCCGCCGCCACCCCGGCAAGGGCGGCCCGATCGCCGGCTCGATCCTGCTCGAGCGCGCGCTCGGCGGCGCGGCCACGCTCGTCCTGGCCGCCATCGGCTTCGTACTGGCGATCGGCCGCTACGACGTCGGCGCCTACGTCTGGGTGGAGCTGGCGTTCGTGCTCGCCGCGGTGGGCCTCGGCATCGTGCTCTTCTCGAAGCGCGTGCGCGGGCCGCTGCGGCGGCTGGTGCCGGGGCTGCGCTTCGCGCGCGTCGAACGGCCGCTGCGCGCCGTCTACGAGGGGATCCACGGCTACCGCGAGCACGGCTCGCTGCTGGTGGGCATCTCGGGGCTGACGCTCTGCGTCCAGGCGGTGCGCGTGCTCTCGATCTGGGCGGCCGCAAAGGCCGTCGGCGTCGACCTCTCGCCCAGGCCGTTCTACGTGATGGGACCGCTGCTCTTCCTCGTCATGCTCGTCCCCTTCACGATCAACGGGCTCGCGGTGCGGGAGGCGTTCTTCGTCAGCTTCCTCGGCGGCCTCGGGGTGGACAAGAGCGCTGCCTTCGCGACCGGCTTCCTCTTCTTCCTCGTCACGATCGCGCTGTCGCTGCCGGGCGCCGTCGTGCTCGGCCGGGAGTGGCTGCGGGCGGCGCGCCTGGCGCCGGTGGGCCCGGAGCCGGACGGGCCCTGAGCCGCATGGCCGACGTCTCCGTCGTCATCGTCACGCTCGACGGCCTGCCCTGGGTGGGGCGCTGCATCGAGAGCGTGAGCGGGGCGGCACGCGAGGTGATCGTCGTCGACCACGGCTCCAGCGACGGCACCGTCGCGCTGGTGCGGGAGAAGTTCCCCGCGGTGCGGCTGATCGAGCAGGGCAACGTCGGCTACGGCGCGGGAATGAACGCGGGGCTGCGCGTCGCCGCCGGGGAGTGGCTGCTCGTGCTGAACTCGGATGCGTGGGCGGAGCCGGGCGAGGCGGCCGGGGGTGGAGCGGCCGGGGGTAGGGCGGCTCCCGGCACCCACCCGCTCGAGCGGCTCGCCGCCTTCGCCGCGGCGCGCCCGGCGGCGGCGGTCGTGGGGCCGCGGCTGCTCAACCCGGACGGGACGCTGCAGCGGTCGGTGCGCGGCTTCCCGACGCTCTGGCGGCTGGCGACGGAGTACCTCTTCCTGCGCAAGCTGGCGCCCCGCTCGCGGGCGCTCAATGCCTTCTACGCGGGCGGCTTCGATCACGCGAGCGTTCGTGAGGTGGAGTGGGTGATGGGGGCGGTGCTGCTCGTGCGGCGGGCGGCCGCCGATGCGGTCGGGCTGTTCGACGAGGAGTTCTTCCTGTTCAGCGAGGAGACGGACTGGTGCCGGCGCTTCCACGACGCCGGCTGGCAGGTGTGGTTCGACCCGGAGGTCGCGTTCACCCACGTCGGCGGCGCCTCGCACGGCGGCCGCATGTACCGGGAGAACCTGCGCGGCCACCTCCGCTACCTCGCCAAGCACGACGGCCCCGCCGGTGCGGCGCGGGCGCGGCTGCTGCTGCTGTGGGCGCTGCGGGTGCGCGGGCTGCTGTTCCCGGGCGCTCGCGGGCGGCTGTACCGGGAGGCGGCGCGCTGGCTCGCCTCCGGGCCGGTGGCGGAGCTGCTGGCGGAGCCGCGGGAGGCGCCCCGGGTGGCGCTGCAATGAGCGTCCGGCTCTCCTTCCGGTTGCGCGGCTGGTGGGCCTTCGCCGTGCCGGCGCTGGCGGTCGCGTGGCTGCTGCCCGGCACCGGTGTCGGGCTCTACCTGCGGCTGGCCTTCGCAACGGCGGTCGTGCTGCTGCCGGGAGCGGTGCTGGCGCGGGCGCTGCGGACGCCGGGGATTGCCGGCACGCTCGCCTGGGCCTGCGCCGCCGCCTTCGCCGCCTTCGCGGTCACGTTCGCGGTGGGCGGCTCGATCTGGCTGGCGCTGGGCATCCACCTCGGGATCGGGGCGGCGGCGCTGCCGTTTGCTGCGCGCGCGGAGGAGAGCGACGAGGAGCGGGGGCGTGCCGCCGGGCAAGGACCGGGGCGGCTGTGGGAGCGGGAGCGCGGCGCACGCGCCGCCGGCCTGGTGCTGGCACTCGGGATCGTCTTCGGCATGCTGCTCTGGCAGGTCGCGGGGCAGCTCGACGGCGACGCGCTGTTCCACCTGGCGCGGATCCGCAAGCTCGACTCGTTCGGCGCGCTGTCGCTGCACGCCGTCAACGAGTTCCGTGACGGCGGCCTGCACCCCGGCTACGCGTTCCCGCTGTGGCACGGGCTGATCGCGCTCGCCGCGCGCGCCGCCGCGGTCGACCCGGCCTCGGCGCTGCAGCACGAGGCGAGCATCCTCGCCCCGCTGGCGTTCGCGGTCGCCTACCAGGCGGGCGTCGCCGTCTTCCGCTCGGCGGCCGCCGGCTTCGCAGCGCTGCTCGCCCAGGTCGCGATCACCGGCCTCGCCGCCGGCGGCGGCGGTGCCTACACCGCGCTCGCCCTCCCGGGCACGGCGTCGCGGCAGCTGCTCGTGCCGGCCGCCATCGCCCTCTTCTTCGTCTGCCTGCGCGCGCCGCGCCCCGCCGCGTTCGCGGGCCTCGCAGCGATCACCCTGGGCATCTCGCTGACCCACCCGACCTACGCGCTCTTTCTCGGGGTCCCGCTCGCCGGCTTCGTCGTCGTGCGTGCGCTCGTGGCGCGCGGGGAGGATCTGAAAGCGGGCGCCGGCGGGCTCGCCGCGATGGGGCTGCCGGGGCTCGGCGTGATGCTGTGGCTGCTGCCGGTGATCCGTGACACCGCATCGCACGATCCCTCCGTGGTGGAGACGCGACGGGCCCTCGCGAAGTACGCGGGCCAGCTCGACGTCTCCTCGCTGACGAGCTACCACCTGGCGCCGGAGGTGATCGCGCGCACGGGGGCGGTGGCGGTAGTGGCGCTGGCGGCCGTGCCGCTGGCGGCACTGGCGGCGCGGCGGCGCTGGGCGGCGCTCGTGCTGGGTGGGGGGCTGGCGGTGCTGGCGCTGATGCTCGTCCCCTTCCTGTTCACGCACTTCTCCGACGCGGTGTCGCTGTCGCAGTCGCGGCGGGCGGCGGGCTTCTTCCCGTTCGCCTTCGCCTTCGCGGGGGGCGCGCTCGTGCTGGCGCGGCTGCTCGGGCCGCCGGTGCTGCCGCTCGCGCTCGTCACCGGCATCCTGCTCCAGCGCGCCTACCCCGGCGACTTCGGCTACCGCTTCGGCGGCAGCGGCGGGCCCGGGATCGTGACGTGGATCGCCGCCGTCGGCGGCGTCGCCGCGCTGGCGGTGGCGCTCGTGCTGCGCCGCAACCTCGTGCGGCCGGCGGGCCTGCTCGCCGTCGGTGCCGCGGCGCTGTTCGTGCTGCCGGTCGCCGTCCACGGCTTCTCCAACTGGAGCCCGCGCGGCGGCGAGGGCGCCGACCGGCTCAGCCCCGGACTCGTCAGCGCGCTGCGCCGCCTCGTGCCCGAGCGCGCCGTCGTCTGGTCGGAGCCGCAGACGAGCTACGCGATCGCCGCCTACGCGCCCGTCTACATCGCCGTCGCGCCGCCCGCCCACGTCGCCGACACGAAGGCCAACCACCCGTACGAGCGCTACGCCGACGCAGCCGCCTTCCGCAAGAGCGGCGACCTGGCGATCCCGCGGCGCTACGGTGCCTCCTGGATCGTCTCCGACGCGCTGCGCTCGGCCCGGGCGCTACCGCTCACCGCCGTGTACCGCGACGACCGCTACGTGCTCTACCGGCTGCCGCCGGGCTGAGCAGCGGGATCCGCGGGGGTGACGGCGCCGCCGACGGGTGCCGAGCAGGTGCCGTTCGAGCGTCGACCGGGTGCGACGCCGGCGTCGCCGTGGCGGGTCGTCGCCTGGGAGGCACATCGTTTCGGGCGCCCTCGACAAAGGAGGCGTTTTCGGCCCCCAAAACGCCACCTTTGGCAAATCTCCCGCAAAGGCACCCGCCTCCCGCCGCGGCAGCCCGCGCCGGTCTCGAAGCCAGGCCGAGTACCATCGGCGCGGGTGAAAGTGCTGATCATCTCGCTCTACTTCCCGCCTGCGGGCGGCGGCGGCGTCCAGCGGCCGCTCAAGCTGGCGACCCATTTGCCGGGGCTCGGCATCGAGACGCACGTGCTCGCGCCGGACGACCCCAAGTGGATCCACGTCGACGAGGGGCTGGCCCTGCCGCCCGACGCGACCGTGCACCGCGTGCGCTACCTGGGGCCGCGCGGCCGCAAGGCCGGCGAGGAGCTGCGCGCCGCCCACGGCCTGCGCCGCCTCGTCCTGCGCGCCCGCCTGCTGCCGCGCCGCTTCCTCGTCCCCGACGAGAACGTGCCCTGGGCGATCACGGCGATCCCGGCGGCGATCCGCATCGTCCGCCGCGAGCGGATCGACCTCGTCCTCACCACCTCTCCGCCCAACTCGGTGCACCTGATCGGCGCCGCGGTGCAGCGCGCCACCGGCGTCAAGTGGGTCGCCGACCTGCGCGACTCGCTGATCCTGCACCCGCACCGCCGTGCCGAGTCGCTCGCCGTGCGCCTCAAGGAGCGCAGCGACCACTGGGTCGCGCGGCTCGTCGCCCGCCGCGCCGATGCGATCGTCGCCGCGTCCGAGGCGATCGCCGAGGAGGCCCGCGCCGCCCGGCCGCGTGGCGAGGTCGTCCACATCACCAACGGCTCCGACTTCGACGACTTCGACGGCATCGTCTACGCCCCCGGCGAGCGCTTCCGCATCACGCACGCCGGCAGCTTCTTCGGCAAGCGCGACCCGCGGCCGTTCCTGACCGCTCTCAAGGCTCTCGACGACCCCGCCGTCGTCGCCCGCTTCGTCGGCGACTTCCGCTCGGCCGACCGCGAGTGGGCCGAGGAGCAGGGCTTCGGCGACCGGCTCGAGCTGATCCCCTACGTGCCGCGCCGTCGCTCGCTCGAGCTGCAGCGCGAGTCAGAGGCGCTGCTGCTGCTGATCCCCGAGGCGGGCGGGCGGGGCAAGGGCGTCCTCTCCGGCAAGGTCTTCGAGTACCTGGCGGCCGAGCGGCCGGTGCTCGCCGCCGTGCCGCCCGACGGCGCCGCCGCCGACCTGATCCGCGCCGCCGGCGCCGGCATCGTCGCCGCCCCGGACGACCCGGAGGCGCTGCGCGCCGCCCTCGCCGAGCTCGTCGGCCGCTGGCGCGCCGGCACTCTCGACACCGTTCAGCTGTCGGAGGAGTGGAAGGAGCGGCTCTCGCGGCGCACGCGCGTCCGCGAGCTCGCCGACCTGTTCGCACGGGTGGCCTCGTGAGCGCGGCCGCCGCTGCAATGCCGCGCAGCCAGGCTCTCGCCTCCGTCCGCGCCGGCCGCCTGCTCAACGGCCTCTTCCTGCTCACGCTGTTCACCGTCACCTTCGAGAAGCTGCGCTGGGAGGTCGCCGGCACCGTCAGCTTCTCCGACGTCTCGACGCTCGCCTTCCTCGCCGCCTACTTCCTCAGCCGCGTCGGCAGGGCGAGCCGGCCGTTCCCGCGCACCGTCGCCGTCAGCGCCGCCTTCCTCGCGCTGTTCACCGTCGTCTACCTGGCCGGCTGGTTCGGCCTCGAGAGCGCCGCGGCCGAGAGCCAGTTCACGAAGGGCGTCGTCAAGTGGGCGATCCACTTCCTCTTCCTCGTCGCCGGCATCGCGCTGCTCGCCCGGCGCGGGCAGCGCTTCTACTGGCGCTGCATCGCCTGGTTCTTCGCCGGCATGGCCGTCAACTCGGCCTACGGCGTCGTCCAGCTCGTCGTCGCCCAGGCCGGGCAGAACCTCGACGCGCTGTTCCTCAACCCGGTCACCGGCGGCGCCAGCAAGATCAACGTCTACGGGGCGATTGGCGGCTCCAAGGTGTTCCGGCCGAACGCGATCACCGGCGACCCCAACCACCTGGGAATCATGCTCGTGGTTCCGCTGCTCGTCCTGACGCCGCTCTACCTGCGGCTGGAGCGCGGCCACCCGTGGCGGCGGCGCCTGCCCTGGGTGATCGGCTTCCTGCTGCTCGTGGAGATCGCCACGCTCTCGCGCAGCGGCCTGCTGGGGCTGCTCGCGGGGGTGCTGGTGCTGCTGCTTCCCTACCGGCGGCGGTTCGTCTCGGCGCAGCTGCTGAAGCCGCTCGCGGGCGTCGTGCTCGTGCTCGCCGTCGTGGTGGCGAGCCGTCTCCACTTCTTCTGGGTCGTGCTGCGCACGCGCGTGACCACCGGCGACAGCTCGGGCGCCGTCCACTTCAGCGTCTACAGCTTCATCCCCGACGTGCTCCAGCAGCACCCGCTGTTCGGGCTCGGCCTCAACACCTTCTCGGTGCTCTACGCCGAGGTCACCGGCAAGACGAACTGGGGGCCGCACTCCTTCTACGTCGCGCTGATCGTCGAGACGGGGCTCGTCGGCCTGATCATCTACGCGGCCTTCGTGGGCTACGCGTTCGCGCGGCTGCGGACGCTGCGCGCGCTCGGCGCCTGGCTCAGCGCGGTCGGCGACCCGCTCGCCGCGCGCGTGCGCCCGTTGGCGTGGGGGCTGACCGCGGCGCTGCTCGCCACGCTCGTCAGCAACATCTTCTACCTGACGATGCCGTTCTACTACGTCTTCGTGCTGTTCGCGCTGATCCTCGCCGCGCCCGCCGTGTTCGGGCGGGGCGCCACCGGCGAGCGGCGGGCGTGAGAGTCGTCGTCCTGACGACGTCGTACCCGCGCTCGGCGAGTGACGTCGCCGGCGGCTTCGTCCGCGATGCGGTCGAGCGGCTGCGGGCGGCCGGTATCGAGATCGAGGTCGTGTCGCCCGCGTCGTTCCGCCACTTCGGGCTCGCGTACGGCTCCGGGATCGTCGGCAACCTGCGGGCGGCGCCGTGGAAGCTATTGCTCGTGCCGCTGTTCCTCGCCTCCTTCTGCCGGGCGGCGCGGAGGGCGGCGGCGGGCGGTGGCGGTGGTGCGCCGGGATCCGGGGTGCCCGCCGACCTCGTCCACGCGCACTGGCTCGTCTCGGTGCTGCCCGCGCTGTGGAGCGGCAGGCCGACCGTGCTGCAGCTGTGGGGCACCGACGTCGAGCTGGCGCGCCGCGTGCCCTGGCTGGCGCGGCCGCTCGTGCGGCGCGCGCGTGTGGTGGTGTGCGCGTCGCAGGCGCTTGCGGCCGCGGCGCGTGACCTGGGCGCACGGGAGGTCAGGGTGATCCCCAGCGGCATCGACCTGCCGCCGCAGCCGGGGCCGCCGGAGGAGCCGCCGCACGTGCTGTTCGTGGGGCGGCTGTCGCGGGAGAAGGGGATCCTCGAGCTGCTGGCGGCGGTGGCGGGCGGCGCGGGCGCTGCGGATGCCGCCGGTGCGGCACGGGTCGCCATCCCGCTCGTCGTCGTCGGCGACGGGCCGCTGCGGGCGCAGATACCCGGCGCCCTCGGCTTCATCCCCAACGCCGAGCTGGGGCCGTACTACGAGCGGGCGGCGGTCGTCTGCTGCCCATCGCTGCGCGAGGGCTTCGGCGTCGCCTGTCTCGAGGCGATGGCGCACGGGCGGCCGGTTGTTGCCGGCGCCGTCGGCGGGCTGCTCGACCTCGTCGAGGACGGCGTCACGGGGCTGCTCGTACCGCCCGGCGACGCGGCGGCGCTCCGGGCGGCGCTGGAGCGGCTGCTCGGCGACCCCGAGCTGCGGGCGCGAATGGGCGCGGCGGCGCGGGAGCGGGCGCGGGAGCGGTTCTCGTGGGATGCGGCAACCGCGGGAGTGGTGGCGGCGTACGGGGCCGCCGCCCCCGGCCGGTAGAGTCGGCGGCCGGCATGGTATGTCCTGCGATTCATCTGCCTGGCGGGAACGTCTTCGACGACGTTCGCGGGCACAACACTCCTGCCGGCAGCGCCGAGCGAGCCGCGACCCTCGAGTTCCTGGTGCCTGCGCTGCCGCCGGTCCACGGTGAACTGCGCGTCACGGCGGATTCGCTCCCCACCACGATCGGGCGCAAGCGCTGACGGCGGCCGCCGTGTGCGGTGTCCCCGACTGCGGTCGCGTGCGGTCGGGGGACTAACATCATGGCCGTGAGCCGGCGGATTGCAGAGCTGAGTGACCTGACCGGCCGTGGCGCGATCGTCGCCGGCGGGGCGGGCCATCTCGGAACGGCCGCTGCGGCGGCGCTGCTCGAGCTCGGAGCGCGCGTCGCCATCGTCGATCGCGATCGTGACGGTTGTGACCGGGCCGTCGCGGGGCTCGGCCCGGGCGCCGTCGGCGTGCCCTGCGATCTCTCCGACGAGGGCGCGACCCGCGCCGCCGTCCGCGAAGCTGCGCGCGTGCTCGGCGGCGTGGACGTGCTCGTGCACGCGGCAGCGCGAGTGGGCTCGAGCGGCGCCGCAGGATGGGCCGTCCCGTTCGCCGAGCAGTCGGTCGAGGCGTGGGACGAGAGCCTCCGCGTGAACCTGACATCGGCCTTCGTGCTCGTCCAGGAGGCCCGCGACCTGCTTGCCGCCTCGGGCCACGGCGCTGTCATCCTCTTCGGCTCGATCTACGCCCTCGTCGGCCCCGATCTCTCCCTCTACGAGGGCACGACGATGGCGAACCCAGTGGCGTACGGCGCAGCGAAGGCGGGCATCGTCCAGCTCGCGCGCTCGCTGGCGACGCAGCTGGCGCCGGCGGTCCGCGTCAACTCGATCTCCCCCGGCGGCGTCTGGCGCGGCCAGCCGGAGGTGTTTTGCGAGCGCTATGCCCGTCGCACGCCGCTCGGACGGATGGCCTCCGAGGAGGACGTCAAGGGAGCGATCGCGTTCCTCGCCTCTGACCTGTCGGCGTACGTGACCGGGCACGACCTCGTCGTCGACGGCGGCTGGACGGCGTGGTGAGCTCGATCGGCATCGGCAGCGCCCGCGTCGGCGCCGGGCACCCCTGCTACGTGATCGCCGAGGCCGGCGTCAATCACGACGGCGACGTCGAGCAGGCGCTGCGCCTCGTCGACGCCGCTGCCGCGGCCGGCGCGGATGCTGTGAAGTTCCAGACCTTCGTCGCCGAACGGCTCGTCACCGCCGATGCGCCGAAGGCGGGCTACCAGCTCGACACCACCGATCCGGACGAGTCCCAGCTCGAAATGCTGCGCGCGCTCGAGCTCGCCGCCGACGACCACCGGCGGATCCTCGCCCGCTGCCGCGAGCGCGGCATCACCTTCCTCTCGACCCCGTTCGACGACGAGAGCGTCGCCCTGCTCGTCGAGCTCGGCGTCGCGGCGCTCAAGGTCGCGTCCCCCGAGGTGACCAACCATCCGTTCCTCGAGCTTGTCGGCTCGCGCGGGCTACCCGTCCTCCTTTCGACCGGGATGGCGACGCTCGCCGAGGTCGAGGCTGCAGTCGCCGTGCTCGCCGCTGCGGGCTGCCGCGACATCGCGCTGCTGCACTGCGTCTCCGCCTATCCGGCACCGGCCGGTCAGGCGAACCTCCGTGCCATCGTCACGCTCGCGGAGCGCTTCGACGTCCCGGTCGGCTACTCGGATCACACGGTCGGCAACGGCGCCGCGCTCGCCGCCGTCGCGCTCGGGGCGCGACTGATTGAGAAGCACCTCACGCTCGACCGGTCGTTGCCGGGGCCCGATCACGCC
>CANFDS010000071.1 GCA_947445525.1 Actinomycetota bacterium
CCCCTCCGCGGCAACATCGACACCCGGCTGAACAAGCGGGTGGAGCGCGGCCTCGACGCGATCGTGCTCGCCTGCTGCGGCCTCGACCGGCTGGGGCTGGGTGGCGAGATCGGCCACCGTTTCGACCCGGCAGAGCTGCTGCCCGAGGCAGGGCAGGGCGCTCTGGCGATCCAGGTGCGCGCCGGCGAGGAGCACCTCGTCGCGCACGTCGACGACCCCGAGACGCGCCGCCGCGTCGAGGCCGAGCGCGCCTGCATCGCCGCCGTCGGCGGCGGCTGCCTGGCGCCGGTCGCCGCGTTCCACGACGGGGCACGTCTGCAGGCGCTAATCGCCGACGAGGACGGCGCCTGGGTCGAGCGGCGCAGCGGCGACGACCCGGGTGCGCTCGGGGCCGCGCTCGCCGCCTTCGCTGCCGGCCGCTGAGGGTGGCCCCGGCACCCGTGAGAGTCATCGTCACCCGGCCCGAGGAGCACGCCGCCGAGCTGGTGGAGCGCCTGGTCGCGCTCGGCCACGAGCCGGTGCTGTGCCCGCTGGTGCGCATCGAGCCACTGGGAGAGGGCGCGCCCGTCGACGTGGCGGGCTACGACTGGGTGGTGGTGACGAGCCGCACGGGCGCGGCCGCGCTGGCCCGGCGCGCCCGTGGGGAGCTGCCCCGGGTCGCCGCGATCGGGCCTGGCACGGCCGCCGAGCTGGCCGTGCACGGCATCACGGCGGCGCTGGTGCCCGAGGTCTCGACGCAGGAGGGGCTCGTCGCCGCGTTTCCGCGGCCGGCGGGACGGGTTCTGTTCGCCGGCGCCGAAGGGGCCCGTCGCGTCGTCGTCGACGAGCTGGGCGCCGACTTCGTGGCCCTCTACCGCACCGTGCCGGCCACGCCGCCGGGCGGGTTGCCGGCGGGCGACATGGTGGTCGTCGCGTCACCGTCAGCCGCACGGGCACTGGCGGGGATCTGGGCGGTGCCGGGTGGCGTGGGCGGGGCACCCGCGCCGGCCGACGCGTCCGCAGGGGCCCGCGCACCGGCCGTGGTACCCGCCGTCGCACCGGCCACGGCCCGGCCCGTCGTCGTCTCGATCGGTCCGCAGACGAGCGCCGCCGCGCGGGCCGCCGGCCTCCCGGTGGACGTAGAGGCAGACAGCTTCAACCTCGACGGGCTGGTAGCTGCGGTCGTGCGGGCCTCGGCCCTCGCCGCCGTGCGGGGAGCGTGTCCCCAGGAGTCCCGCCCGGGGAGGCCCGCCCCCGCGGAGCCCGCCCCGTGAGGCCGGTCGTCTTCCTCAGCGACTTTGGCCTCGACGACGCGTTCGTCGGCACCTGTCACGCGGTGCTCAAGCGCATCGCGCCCGGCCTCGACGTGATCGACCTCACGCACGGCATCGGCCCGCAGCAGGTGCTCCAGGGCGCGCTCGCCCTGCACGACGCCGCCCCGTACCTGCCGGCCGACGCGATCGTGCTGGCCGTCGTCGACCCGGGCGTCGGCAGCAAGCGTCGCGCGATCGCCGTCCGTGGCGCCGACCGCCGCTTCTACATCGGCCCCGACAACGGGCTTCTCCTCCTGGCGGCCGAACGCGCCGGGCCGCTCTTCGACGCCCGCGAGCTCACCGACCCGCGCTACCGCCTCGACCCGGTGTCGGCTACCTTCCACGGCCGCGACGTGTTTGCCCCAGCGGCCGCGCACCTGGCCTCGGGCGTGGCGCTGACCGAGCTCGGGCCGTCGCTCGACCCATCCCTGCTCACCCGTGTCGAGGTGCCTGCGCCGGTCGTCGCGCCCGGCCTGCTGCGCGCCGTCGTGGTCGCGGTCGACCGCTTCGGCAACGTTCAGCTCGGCGCCGGACTCGAGGACCTTGTCGCCGCGGGCTTCGTCCCGGGCACGCAGGTCGTGGTGGAGCCCGGTGACGCCGCGCCCGCGGGCCCCGCCTCGGCCATCGTCGGCCGCACCTTCGCCGACGTCGTCCCGGGCGCCCTGCTCGTCCACGAGGACTCGTCCGGGCGACTCGCCGTCGCCGTTGCCGGCGGCTCCGCGGCCGAACGCCTCGGGCTCGCGGCAGGTGCTGCGGTGATGCTCGCCCGGCCGGGCGGCTGACCGGCCGTCGCGTCGTCCGTCTCGCTGTCGTGCGCCCTTCGCTATCCTTCACCGGCCGGGCGAGGTAGCTCAGCTGGTAGAGCACACGACTGAAAATCGTGGTGTCGCCGGTTCAAGTCCGGCTCTCGCCATACGAAAGGCCCCGGTGACGGGGCCTTTCGCGTTACTACGGGAGGTGCGGCGGAGCGGGGCCGGGAGCCTGCTGCGCCCGGCCGGCCGCTAGCGGCGACCGCTGCCGCTGCGCCGCCGTTGGCCGTTCGACGAGCCGGCCGCGCGGGCGGGGCGCTCGTTCGGCATGGCTGCACCGGAGGCCTTGAACTGCTCGACGTGGCCGAGCCGCACGGCCATCAGCCCGACGTCCTTGCGCTGCTCCGGCAGGACGAACGTCACGCCGTTACCGGTGCGGCCGGCACGGCCGGTGCGGCCGATGCGGTGCACGTAGTCGTCGGCGCCGACGGGCGGGTCGAAGTTGATCACGTGCGTGATGTCGTTCACGTCGAGGCCGCGGGCGGCGACGTCGGTGGCGACGAGCGTCGTGATGCGGCCGCTCTCGAACTGGGCGAGGGCACGTTCGCGCTGGCCCTGCGAGAGGTTGCCGTGCATCGCGACGGCCGGGATCTGGTGCTGGCGCTCCAGCTTGCGGGCCAGGTGGTCGGCACCGTGCTTGGTGCGCACGAAGACGAGTGCCAGGCCGCGGTCGCCGCGCAGCTGCTCGACGAGCCGCTCCAGCTTGTTCTCGGCGGTGACGAGCACGAAGGCGTGGTCGATCTCGCCGCGCTCGGCCTCGGCGGGCAGGCCGCCGCGGACGTGCGACGGGCTGACGGTGTAGGCGCGGGCCAGCTCGGCGACGGCACCGTCGAAGGTGGCGCTGAACAGCAGGGTCTGCCGGTTCGCGGGCACGCTGCGGAGGATGCGGTCGACCTGCGGCTTGAAGCCCATGTCGAGCATCCGGTCGGCCTCGTCGAGGACGAGCACGCTGACTCCGCCGAGGTCGACGGCCCTGCGGTCGATCAGGTCGGTCAGCCGGCCGGGCGTGGCGACGACGATGTGCGCCCGCTTGACCTGCTCGATCTGGCGGCCGATCCCGGCGCCGCCGTAGATGGTGACGACCTTCAGGCCCTTGGCGGCGGCGAGCGACTGCAGCTCGTCGGCGACCTGTAGCGCGAGCTCGCGCGTCGGGACGAGGACGAGGGCGCCAGGACGGTTGCTGCGAGCGGTGCGCTCGACGAGCGGCAGTCCGAAGGCGATCGTCTTGCCCGAGCCCGTCGGCGACTCGGCGAGGATGTCGAGGCCGGCGAGCGCGTCGGGGAGGACGGCGCTCTGGATGGCGAAGGGCTGCGTGATGCCCTTGCGGGTCAGCGCATCGACAACGGCCGTGCTGACGCCAAGTGTCTCAAAGGTGATGCTCAATCGAACTCCTTCAGTGCGTGGTGAACGAGACACAACTGCCCCGGTCAACCCTCGAAAGAGAAGGAACGAAGAGCCAGATCTCCACGGAGCCAGGTGGCACCCGTGCCTCAACGGTAGCAGGACCCGTTTCCGCCGATCCCGAGCACGGTCGCCGCCACCCGCTAGCCTTCGCCGCATGGAGCCGCAGCCCGTCGCGGTGATCGGCGCCAGCCTCGACCTCGGGGCGGGGCGCCGCGGCGTCGACATGGGCCCCTCGGCGATCCGCTATGCCGGCCTCGACGCGAGGATCCGCGGCCTGGGTCGTGCCTACCACGACCGAGGCAACGTCGAGGGTCCGGTCGTCGAGATCGCCGAGCAGGGCAGCGCGGACGCCCGCTACGTCGCGGACATCGTGACCGTCTGCGAGGGCGTCGCCGATCAGGTCGCAGCGAGCGTGGCCACGGGCGCGTTGCCGGTCGTGCTCGGCGGCGACCACTCGGTGGCGCTCGGCACCGTCGGCGGCATGGCGCGGCTGCGCGGCCCCGGTGGCGCCCTCTGGATCGACGCCCACGGCGACCTCAACACGCCCGAGACGAGCCCCAGCGGCAACGTCCACGGCATGGTGCTCGCGGCGGCGCTCGGCCTCGGCGGCAACCGCTTCGCCAGCGCCGCATGGCCGCGGCAGTCGCTGCTCCCGCAGCACGTCGCGCTGCTCGGCACGCGCGAGCTCGATCCGGGCGAGCGCGCCCTCATCGACGAGCTCGGCATCCTCGTGCTGACGATGAGCGACATCGACCGCATCGGCATCGCCGACGCGATGAACCGGGCGCTCGTGCGCGTGCTGGGCGCCGCGTTCGCGCACGTCTCGCTCGACCTCGACGTCGTCGACCCCGAGCAGGCGCCCGGCGTCGGCACGCCCGTCCCCGGCGGCTTCTCCTTCCGTGAGGCGCACCTGGCCATGGAGATCGTCGCGGAGTGGGGGCAGCTCGACTCGCTCGACGTCGTCGAGGTCAACCCGATCCTCGACCGCGAGAACCGCACCGGGCGGCTCGCCGTCGAACTCGTCGCGAGCGCGCTCGGCGCCCGCATCCTCTGATCGTCTCGGCTCGCTCCTGACACGAAGCCGGGCCGTCGGAGACCTAGAGGCTTGCTGTGAATGAGCGCTCCCGGCGGGGCTGTCCCGGGCCAAGCCAGGGCGTCACGGCGCCCGCAGGCCAGGCCCGGGGCCTGGGCGAGGAACGACGGGGCGGCATGGCGCCGCGTCCGGGGCCGCGGCTCATCCACATCAAGCCTCTGGCGTCCGCTGGGTGACAACTGTCTTCCGGAGCATGAGGAGCGACGGTGAGGGGATGCCGCTCTGCGGGCCTTCGTCTCGAATGCTGGGCGTCCGTCCGGAAGGAGATGTGACGATCGGCGACGGCGGACTCGTGTGGCCCGGAGGCGGTGGCCTGTCGGTCGCAGTAGGCCATCTGCTCAATCTCCCGATCCACCGGCGTTAGCCGCGCGACGGAGGCACAGGCAAGGATCCGGTGTGGAAGATCGACGGTCGCTCCCTGTCGGTGGCGCTCGCATTGCGAACGGATCCCGCGGGTCGGCGCAACCACGGCCTCATCGAGCCGAGCGAGCCGATGCACCTCGACTCCCTCCAGACGGCGCTTGCGTCCACCCGCTTCTGGTGGGAGCGCGCATAGAATGGAGGTGCAGTGACCGTCGCCGAGCAGAGCATCCATGACGCCGTCGCTTCGGCCGAGGGCTTTGGCTGGCTCGCGGCCTATCTCCAGGGCGTGGTCGATACGGGATTTCCGGTGCCGGATCTGATTGCGTTGCTCGAGCAGGTCCGCAGCCATCTCCAGAGGAGCGGGAATGAGACCGCCGAAGACCTCGTGCTCGACGGGCTCGACCTGCTCACCGGCTGGTGCGGTCCGGGTCAGCGGATCGCGCCGTCGCACGCCCTGTAGCCTCCCGGCCATGACCGCTCCGCCCACCCCACGCCGCCTCGAGGGCCGCGTCGCCATCGTCACCGGCGCCGGCCGCGGCATCGGCCGCGCCACGGTGCGCCGCCTCCGCGACGAGGGCGCCACCATCGTCGCGGTTGAGCTGCGCACGGAGTACGCCGTCGAGCTGGGCAAGGAGCTGGGCGCGCCCCATCTCGTCGTTCCCGGGGACATCGCCGACGAGGCCACGGCCGTCCAGGCGGCGACCCTCGCCCGCGCCGCGTTCGGCCGCATCGACATCCTCGTCAACAATGCCGCCGTCCACCACACCGCCGATCTCGACGAGCTGACCGGTGACGAGATCCACCGGATCCTCGGCATCAACCTCGTCTCGCAGTTCTTCACCTGCAAGCACGTCGTGCCGGTGATGGTCGAGCAGGGCAAGGGCGCGATCGTCAACGTGTCGTCCAACTCGGCGTGGATCGGGCAGGAGATGGAGGGCCGCTCGACCGCCCTCTACAACGTGACGAAGGCGGGCGTGCTGCAGCTGTCGGTGTCGCTGGCGACCCGCTACGGCGCCGACGGCATCCGCGTCAACGCCGTGTGCCCCGGCCCGATCAAGACCGACATCCTCGTGCACGAGGGTTTCGATCGGGCCTACTCGGATGCGCTCTACGACGCGGCTGGCGGGTTCGGGCTGCCGCTCGGCCGCTCGGCCGACCCGTCCGAGGTCGCCGCTGCCATCGCCTTCCTCGCCTCCGACGATGCCTCGTTCGTCACCGGGACGCACCTGATCGTCGACGGCGGCTCGCTGGCGCGTTAGTCGCGCGGCCGCGGCCGCTCCTCGCCCGACTCGCGGCGCGGCTCGTAGTAGCGCGCGCCCTGCAGCTCGTCGGGCAGGTGGTCGAACTCGAAGCCGCGCGGGTCGTCGTGCGGGTAGACGTAGCCGACGCCGTGCCCGAACGTCTTCGCGCCCGCGTAGTGCGCGTCGCGCAGGGCGGCGGGTGGCCGCAGCGAGCCGCGCTCGCGGGCGTCGCGGCGGGCCGCCATGATCGCGCGCGTCACCGCGTTCGACTTGGGCGCCTGCGCCAGGTAGATCGCGGCCTGCGCCAGGTTGAGCTGCGCCTCGGGCAGGCCGACGTGCTCGAGCGCCTGCGCGGCCGCGACGGCGACCTGCAGCGCACGCGGGTCGGCGTTGCCGACGTCCTCGGAGGCGAGGATCACCATGCGGCGCGCGATGAAGCGGGGATCCTCGCCTGCCTCGAGCATCACGGCGAGGTAGTAGACGGCGGCGTCGGGGTCGCTGCCGCGCATCGACTTGATGAACGCCGACGTGACGTCGTAGTGCGCGTCGCGATCGTGGACGATCGGCCGCTTGTGGGCCGCATCGTCGATGTGGGCGGCCGTCAGCGGCGAGCGCTCGGCCCGCGCGGTCTCGCCCGCCAGCTCGAGGATGCCGAGCGCGGTGCGCGCATCGCCGCCCGCCCGCCCCGCAACCAGGGCCAGCAGCTCGTCCGCCGCCTCGACGCCGATCTCGGCGGCGCCGCGGCGCAGGATCGTCACGACCTCGTCGGGGGCCAGCGCCTCCAGCGTGTAGAGCTGGCAGCGCGACAGCAGCGCCGCGTTGACCTCGAAGTACGGGTTCTCGGTGGTCGCGCCGACGAGGGTCAGCAGCCCCTCCTCGACCGCAGGCAGCAGCGCGTCCTGCTGCGACTTGTTGAAGCGGTGGATCTCATCGAGGAAGAGGGTCGTGCGCTGGGCGTTGCCGCCGAGCCGGTCGCGGGCGCGCTGGATGGCGCCGCGCACGTCCGCCACCGTCGCCGACACCGCCGAGAGCTCCTCGAAGGCGGCACCCGTCGCCGACGCCACGATCCGCGCCAGCGTCGTCTTGCCGCTGCCGGGCGGGCCGTAGAAGATCACCGAGCGCAGCCGGTCCTCGGCGATCGCCAGCCGTAGCGCTGAGCGCTCGCCGAGGATGTGCCGCTGGCCGACGAAGTCGTCGAGCGTCCGCGGGCGCAGGCGCGAGGCGAGCGGGGCGGCGGTGGCGGCCCGCTCGGAGGCGGCGTCGGCGAAGAGATCGGACACGGAGCCAGTATGCGGCCGGCCGCCGACGCCACGCTCTCGGCGGCGGCAACTCCCGGCAGGGCGCTGCGTTGCCGTTTGACGGGAGAGGGGTTGACGGGCCATCCCGCCAACCCCACTTCCGCCGGTAACGGTTCACCCGATTCGAGTACCGCCACGCAGCACGTGTGTGACGCCCGGCTCGGCCCAGGGCCAGTCACCGAAGTAGCCGGGAAGCAACGCGACGATCGACGAGGCGCCCAGGAGTGCAAAGCGAGCTCTCTCGAGGCAGTCCCTTCAATTGGTGGAACAGGACGGCCCTGGGCCCAGGGCCTGACAGAAGTCCAGGAGGAGGATCGGATGCCAAAACAAAAGTCACAACACGTCGACGACCCCGTAGCTGCCGGCCGGCGGCTGCGCGCCGCCCGCGACGCGGCCGGTCTCTCCCAGAGCGAGCTCTCCTTCTCCGGCTGCTCCGCCGCGTACATCTGGCGGATCGAGGCCGGCACCCGGATCGCCTCGCTCCAGCTGCTGCGCGAGCTGGGGCGGCGGCTCGGCGTCACCGAGGACTACCTCGCGACCGGGAGCGCGCAGCCGGGCGCAGCCGAGGACGCGCAGCTGCTCGTCGACGCCGAGGTCGCGCTGCGGCTCGCCGACATCGACGTCGCGTGCGGCCTCTACGCCGCCGCGCTCGAGCGCGCGGTGACCCCGCACGAGCGTGGACGCGCCCTCGCCGGCCTTGGCCAGATCGCGTTCCGCGACGGCTCTCTCCCCGATGCCGTGCAGCAGCTCGAGCAGGCGCTCGACCTGCTGCCCGCCGACCTCGGCGAGCGGGCCGCCCACATCGAGACGCTCGGTCGCGCTCTACGAGCAGGCCCTGGCCACCGCCGTCGAGCGCGCTGACGAGCTGGAGTAGACGCGCTTCGCCGTCGTGCTCGCAACGCGCTGATCGATGCCGGCACCTTCGCCCGCGCCGAGCAGGCGCTCGGCCGGGTGATCGCGCGCACCGGCAACTCGCGCGACCCACTGCGGGATACCGATAGACTGCGCCACGTTGTCTCGACACTCGGCTCCCCATGAAACTCTCTAAAGAGCGCTCGACTTCGCTTGGTGGGCATGCCCCAAAGGGGAGCATCGTGCTTTTGGCGTTCGGCGCCATGGGCATCATCTACGGCGACATCGGCACAAGTCCGCTGTACGCGTTTCAGGCTGCCTTCAATGACGTTTTCGGCCTCAGCACCGAGCGGGAGGAGGTGCTTGGTCTCCTCTCGTTGTTCATCTGGACGCTCGTGTTGGTGGTCACGGTCAAGTACATCGTGGTGATCATGCGGGCCGATAATGAGGGGGAGGGCGGCACGCTTGCGTTGGGCGTACTTGCACTGCGGTACGTGCAACAACGGCATCGCGTCGTGGTGATTACGATCAGCATGCTCGCGATCTCATTGTTTGCGGCTGATGGGATTTTGACGCCGAGCATTTCGGTGCTGTCTGCGATCGAGGGACTCTCGATGGTGATGCCGGACGTCTCGAGCTTCGAGGACGACATTGCACTGGCGATTCTGGCGGTCTTGTTTCTGGCCCAGCGGTTTGGCACGGGCAAGATCGGGCATGTCTTTGGCCCCATCATGGTGCTCTGGTTTGCTGCGATTGCGGCACTTGGAGTGCGGGCAATCATTGGCAACCCGGAGGTGCTGGCGGCGATCAACCCGCTCTATGCCGCGACGCTCGCGGTGCGCCATCCGCTGCTGACGTTCGTACTGCTTGGTGCGGTCACCTTGGCGATCACGGGAGTCGAAGCGCTCTATGCCGATATGGGTCACTTCGGGCGCCGTCCAATTGCTGCCTCGTGGCTCGTCGTGGTACTTCCTGCGCTGACTCTCTGCTATCTCGGCCAGGGCGCGCTCGTCCTAGAGAATCCGTCGGCAGCGACGAATTCGTTTTACCTCCTCGTGCCATCACAACTCCTCGTCCCGATGATTGTGCTCGCGACGCTGGCGACCATCATTGCCTCGCAGGCGGTGATCTCGGGCATGTTTACGGTCGCACAACAGGCGATGAGGCTTGGTTGGATACCGCGCATGCGCGTGCTGTACACCTCGAAGACGGTCAGGGGCCAGATTACGGTGCCGATTGTCACGTTGCTGATGTTTCTCGGAGTTGCCGGCACGGTGCTCAACTTTGAAA
The DNA here is from genome assembly GCA_947445525.1 of Actinomycetota bacterium. Taxonomy (GTDB): domain Bacteria; phylum Actinomycetota; class Thermoleophilia; order Gaiellales; family Gaiellaceae; genus CANFDS01. Next base: position 9,643 of record CANFDS010000071.1, read on the forward strand.
CCTCCGCACGCCTTGCCAATGCCTACGGCTTGACCGTCACCGGAACACTGTTGTGCACGACGCTCCTTGCCGTGATCGTGGCACGACACCAATGGCAGTGGCCTGTCTGGCGACTCGTTGCGATTTTTGTGCCGATGGCAATCATCGACGTTGCCTTCTTTAGCGCCAACTCTGCCAAAATTGTGCACGGCGCCTGGTTCACATTGTTGATCGCAGCGCTTCTGATGTTGCTGATTCAGGCCTGGACACGGAGCCGGGACAAAGCGCTCGCCGCGATCGAGCAGATGTCGCTTGATATTCCTTCCTACCTGCAACTAGTGGAGCGCACCGGACCTGCCCGAACGATCGGGACTGGCGTTCATCTTGCGTCTCGGGCCGATCGGGTTCCGCGGACGCTGGCTGCCACGTGTGCCGTACTGGAGACAGTTTTTGAGCAGACCATCATGATCACGGTCGAAACGGCCAACACGCCGCTGGTGGCCGAGCAGACGCAGGTCGAAGAGGTTGCGCCCGGCATCTGGCATATCGTCTTTCGGCACGGCTTCGCTGAGGCTGCTGATATCCCACGTGCGCTGAGTGAGAGCGCATTGGGGAGTCAGATCGATCCGTTGGCCACCACGTATTTCGTCGGGCGTGACAGCATCAATGTTGCGTCGAAGGGGCTGGCAAAGATTCCGCTCAGGCTCTTCGCGATGCTCCATCAGCATTCGCAAGGGGCGACAGAGTTCTTTGGCATGCCGTCGTCGCGGACAATCACGATTGGGGCGCGCATCGACCTCTAGGTCGTGGCGCGTGCTGCGTCGAGCAGTGCACGCGCTACTCCACGCGCGTCTCTACTGGTCGCAGTCGCGGCTGCACGCGCTGCAGAACGACCCGCAGTCGGCGGCGCGCTACGCCCGGCGTGCGCTCGCGATCATCGAGACGACCGAGCACTCGGCGTACAGCGCACGCGCGCACCACCTGCTCGCCTGCATCGAGCTCAACCGGCCGTTGCTACCTGCTCGTCGCCCAGCTCCGAGCCGATGCTGGCGACAGCAGCCGTGCGATCGAGCTCTGCGAGCTCGCGGCCGAGCTGCTCTCGATCGTGCCGAACCGGTTCCTGATCGAGGCCTACGGCCGGCTGGCCGACCTCTTCCAGGCAGAGGGCCGGCTGGATGAGGCGCTCGGCGTGCTCAAGCTGGCGGTACAGGCGCAGGGGGTTGCCGGCCGGCGGCTCGTCTGACCCCGCTTGACCTGTCGACAACCTTCGATCACAGGTGTGATCGGCGCCCGTTTCCAGAGCCTCGCTGCCGCAGAGCGCACTGTGCAGACGCCTTCTCCACCCAGGGGGGCAGCTTTTGTGCCGCAGGAGCTGCCCCCCGCCCTCTCTCTTCGGAAACGCCCGTCAGGCCGCGAGCCGGGCGAGCGCGTCCGCCAGCAACGCCGGCTGCGAGAGGAACGGCGAGTGATCGGCAGCCAGCTCGATCGGCTCGACGCCGAGCTGCTCGCGGGCGGCCTGCCGCGACCAGGCGGGGCTGATCACGAGGTCGTTGCTGCAGACGATGTACGCGCTCGGCACGGTGGGCAGCGCCGCCAGCGGGCACGGTTCGGTGGAGGGCCGCCAGGCCTGGCGGCCGAGGCG
>CANFDS010000072.1 GCA_947445525.1 Actinomycetota bacterium
AGCTGGGCCCGTGGCCCGGAGCTGGCGCCAACAAACGGGCTGGTGCCAAAGCAGAGCCAACCGGCGGCGGCACGAGACATCAGGGTGGCTGGCCTGGACAGAAGGCGGCCCGTGTGCCCGCCGCCCGGGCGAGATGTCAAGCACGGGCTACGCTCGTAGACGCTCTCCCCGGCGCGGCTGCGGACGCGGGTTCGATTCCCGCCGCCTCCACTGATCGCAGGGCTCTGCAGAAACCAGGAAATGCCCGCAAACGGGCATTTCCTCTCTGTGGGCGCAGTGGTCGTCCTCGCATGCGCTGCTGCCACCGCTATGGTCGTCGGCGCTGCAGGGGCCGCCGCGGGTGGGGTGCGCGTCCAGGCTGTGCTCGACAGCGCGCGTGCCAAGCCGCGCTTCCCGGGCGGAGCGGCAGGAGCCGTCGGTCTCTTCACGGCGACGCTCGACGGCGCGATCCTGCGCTACACGTTCACCTTCTCGAAGCTCAGCGGCCAGGCCATGGCTGCGCAGATCCACACCGGCAGCCCGAGGGGGAACGGGCCGATCGCGCAGCCGCTGTGCGTGCCCTGCCTCGCCCCCGAGGCCGGCGTCGTCCCGCTCGTTCCGTAGCAGCTGGCTGATCTCGAGGCCGGGCGGCTCTACGCGATCGTCACGACCGCCGCCGGTTCGAACGGCGCGATCCGGGGCCAGCTCGCGATCGTGGAGTAACGTGTGGCGGCATCAGAAGAGACGTGACCGGTCACGGCTGAGGTGCCAGCCGTGACCCGAGCTGTTCCGGCAGGTGAGTCCCGTTGCCCGCGAGCTGCAGCCGAAGGCCCCACGCTTCCAGACGCGCCCGTAGGCCAGCACTGGCGCGGTCGGCTCGAGCACCGTGGCGGAGATGCAGAGCGCGTGCGCGGGGCCGGTGGAGCCCATCAGCACCGCGCGGCCCCAGACGCCCTCGACGCAGCGCCCGGCCTGCTTCGGCACCGGATTCAGGTGGCTCGCCACCTCGCAGCGTAACTCCGCCGTCTCGCCCTCGAACATCGAGTAGCCGCAGCCGATGCTCCCTGACGCTGTGCGGAAGTTGACGTAGGTGGTCGAGGAACCGGCCTCCGCCGGATCCCGTTAGTGTCCCTCCAGTGCCTGCAATCGAAGAGATCGGGATCCAGCCCGTCCCCAGCGAGCAGCGGACGGGCACCTGGGTGGATCTCTTCGCCATCAATTTCGCCTTCGCGGTCAATCCGCTGTACTTCGTGCTCGGCGCGATCGCGGTCACGGAGTTCGGACTGCCCCTCTGGTGGGCAGTCCTCTGCTCGGTGCTCGGGGTGCTGCTCGCCTTCGCGATCCTCACGCCGCTCGCCCAGGTGGGCTCCGACTACGGCATTCCCGGGCAGGTCTCGCTGCGCGCGTTCCTCGGTACCTGGGGCGCCCGCGGGCTCTCCTCCGGCTACCGCACGATCGCCGCGCTGTACTGGTTCGCCGCCCAGGCGATCACCGCCGCCTACGCCGTCCGCGCGCTCGTCGATGCCCTCGCCGGCGTGGACCTTGGCATCGTGCCGGTCGCCGTCGGCCTCGCCGCCGTGCAGGCGCTGCTCGCCGTCGTCGGGTTCGATGTCATCCGCTACGTGTCGAAGGTGGTGCTGCCGCTCGGCCTCGCGTTCGTCGGGGTGATGCTGGCGCTGTACCTGTCGAGCGACGATCCGCGCTTCGCGGTCGGCCGGGTGTTCGACTCGCCCGACCAGCACCTTCGCTGGACCGGCTTCGCCGCGTGGCTGACGCTGATCGTCGGGTCGACGCTCACCTTCCTGCCCAGTGTCGCCGACTTCACGCGCTACACCCGCACGCGGCGCGACATCCGCATCGGCCTCGTCGCTTCATCGGCGCTGGCGATGGTCGTGACGACGTTCGTGGGGGCGTACGCGGCGGCCGCGACGGGCAGTGGCAAGGGATCGTTCGAGGTGGTCACGACGCTGACGGGCAACAAGGCGATCCTCGTGTTCGTCCTGCTGGCGCTCGTCATCCAGGTCACCTCGGTGAATATCGGCAACGCGTATCAGGTGGGTCTCTCGCTGGTCAACACCGCGCCGCGGCTGGGCCGGCCGTTGGCGACGGCGATCGGCGCCTGCGCCGGCATCGCGCTGGCCGGGGTGCCCGACCTCGTCGATTCGGCCGCCAGCTGGACGACGCGGCTCGGCAATGTCTCGGCGCCGCTGGCCGGTGTCGTCATCGTCGAGTACCTCGTCATCAAGCGGCAGCAGATCGACGTCGAGGCGCTGTTCGACCCGCACGGCCGGTACCGCTATGTGGGCGGCGTCAACGTGGCCGCGATGATCTCGATCGCGATCGGCGTCGCCGTCTACTCGCTCGTCCCGGACGAGCTGGTCAAGGTGGCGTGGGGTGGCGGCGTGTCGGCGCTCGTCTACCTGCTGCTCCAGCCGGTGCAGCAGCGCTGGCTGCTCGCCCGTGACGCGGGCTGATCCCGGTGGTGCGCGCAGTCGAGGAGATTGGGATCCAGCCCGTGCCGCAGGAGCAGCGGACGGGCACCTGGCTCGACCTCTTCACGATCATGTTCGCCTTCGGCATCAATCCGCTCTACTTCGTGCTGGGCGCGATCGCGGTAGCGGAGTTCCGGCTGCCGCTGTGGTGGGCGATCGGCTGCGCGCTGGTTGCGCAGGTGATTTCATACTCGATTCTGGCGACGGTCAGCCGGGTCGGCTGCGACTACGGCATCCCCGGTCAGGTCTCGCTGCGCGCGTTCCTCGGCATCTGGGGGGCCCGGGCGCTCTCGTCCGGCTACCGGACGATCGCGGCGCTCTACTGGTTCGCTGCCCAGGCGATCGCCGCGGCGTATGCGATCCGGGCGCTGGCCGGCCCCCTCGCCGGCGTGCACCTGCGCATCGTCCCGGTCGCCGTCGTGCTTGCTGCCTTGCAGGCCCTGCTCGCCGTCCTCGGCTTCGACGTGCTGCGCTACGTGACGAGAGTGGTGCTGCCGCTCGGCCTCGCGTTCGTCGGGGTGATGCTGGGGCTGTACCTGTCGAGCGACGATCCGCGCTTCGCGGTCGGCCGGGTGTTCGACTCGCCCGACCAGCACCTCAGCTGGACGGGCCTCGCGGGCTACCTGACCCTGATGGTCGCCTCGCAGCTGACGTTCCTGCCGAGCATCGCCGACTTCACCCGCTACACGCGCTCCCGGCGCGACACGCACATCGGCCTCTACGCCTCGACGACCCTCTCGATGCTCGTGACGACGTTCGTCGGGGGCTACGTGGCGGCTGCGATCGGGACGACGAAGAGCCCGTTCGAGGTGGCCCCGACGCTGACGACGAGCAAGGCCGTCCTCGCCTTCCTCCTGCTGGCGCTGATCGTCCAGTCCACCGCCGTGAACATCGGCAACGCGTACAACCTCGGCATGTCGCTCGTCAACGCGGTGCCCCGGCTCGGCCGGGTGGTCGCGACCGGCCTCGGCGCCTGCGTCGGCGTCGCGGTGGCCGCGCTGCCCGACCTGCTCACCTCCGCCTCCGACTGGATCACGCACCTCGGCAGCGTCGCCGCACCGCTGGCCGGGGTGGTGCTCGTCGAGTACCTGATCGTCAAGAAGCAGCGCATCGACGTGCCGGCGCTCTTCGACCCCCGGGGGCCCTACCGCTACGTCGGCGGCATCAACGCCGCAGCAGCAGTGGCGATCGCGACAGGTGTGGTCGCCTACACGCTGCTGCCGGACGAGCTCGTCAAGGCGGCCTGGGGCGGCGGTGTGGCCGCGCTCGCGTACCTTGCGCTGCAGCCGGGGCAGCAGCGCTGGTTGCGGGCGCGCGGCGCCGCGTGATGCGCCTGGCGCGTGCTGACGCTCGGCAGCAGCGACCTCGGCTGTGGCATCCCGGCGGCCGCTGTCCGCGCCGAGCTCGCTGTCGCGTGCGACCGGGATGCTCCCCGCGCGCCGCAGCCCGGGTAGCGGGCAGCGCCGGTGGCTGCCGGGATCAGCGATCGAGTCGCAGCGGCACGAGCTCGGCAACGAGCCGGTCGTCGAGGACGAGCGGTGCCAGCGCGGCGCCGGTCGCAGGTGCGAGCGTGATGCCCAGCTTGCCGTGCCCGGTCGCGACGAACAGCCCCTCCTGGCCCGGCGCCTTGCCGATCAGCGGCAGGCTGTCGGCGGAGAGCGGCCGCAGGCCGGCCCATTCCAGCTCCGGTGACACCGGCCGCCAGTCGCGGAGGTAGCCGGCCGGGGCAGCGGTGACCGCGGCCAGCCGGCGCCGGTTGATGGTGAGGTCAAACCCGTTGATCTCGACGGTTCCGGCCAGCCTGACGCCACCTGCGAACGGCGTGCAGGCGACCTTGGCCTCGGAGAGGTAGAGGGGGTGGCGTGGCGTGACTCCTTCGCCGACTGCTGTCACGCTGTAGCCCTTCGCAGGCTCCTGGCGCACGCGTACGCCGAGCGGAGCGAGCAGCGCCCCCGTCCACGGTCCGCACGCCACGACCACCCGGTCGGCCACCGCGTCCTCCGAGCCAGCACAGCGGATTCGCCAGCCGCCGCCGGCACCGTCACGAGTCAAGCTCTCGACACGCACGCCCTCGCGCACCTCGACGCCGCGGGCGCGTAGCGCGACCGTCAGCCCGCGTGTCAGCGTCTCGGGCCGCACGCTGCGCTCGGCCGGGGCGTGCAAGGCTCCGCTGATGCCGTCGCCGACCGCCGGATCGAGAGCCTGGGCCTCGCTGACGCTGAGGGCATGCACGGCGCCGCGATAGCCCTCACGCTGCAGCTCGGCGAGCACCGCCGCCTCCTCGTTCAGTGCGCGCGCGGTACGGAACAGGAAGAGCAGCCCCTCGTCGTGCAGCTCGAACTCGACGCCGTCGGCGGCGAGGCCGTCGTAGAGCTCGACCGTGTGCGCACCGAGGGCGAGCAGCGCCCGCATGCCGATGAGGTACTGCTCCCGCGAGCAGCTCCGCCAGAAGCGCCAGCACCACGCCGCGAGCGCCGGGTCGAGGCGGGGGCGGAGCAGGAAGGGGCTGTCGGGGCTGAGCATCCAGCGCAGAGCCTGACCCATCACCCCGGGGGCCGGCAGCGGGTTGGAGAGGCCCGGTGTGATCAGGCCGCCGTTGCCGAGCGATGCCGCCTCACCGACGCCGTCACGCTCCAGCACGATCACGTCCGCGCCACCGCGGCGCAGGTACCACGCGCAGGCCAGGCCGATCGCCCCGCCACCGACGACGGCCACCCTCACGGCCTCGCTCCTCCTGTGTCGTCCAGTTGCTTCGCTCTCGGCACGGCTGAGTGGAGCCTAGCTCGGCCGGCACTGCCTTGCCGTGGGCTTTGACCGGCGCCTGGCACCGGCCGCACCGCTAGGCTTTCGGCTCCCGAACCGTCGAGAGGAGAGGCCCCAGTGCTCGAGATCACCGACGCTGCGATCGTGGCGATCAAGGACATCATCGGGCCGGACGCGCCCGCCGGCACCGGCTTCCGCATCTCCTTCGAGGGCGAGGACGAGGACGAGGCCGAGGTCGCGCTCAACGTCGAGGACGCCCCGTACGAGGGCGACGTCATCATCGACGCCGGCAGCGGCGTCTTCATCTACCTCGACGAGGACGCCGCCGAGCTGCTCGAGGACAGCAAGCTCGACGCCGAGCCGCACGGCGATCACGCCCACTTCGAGCTCGGCCCGCAGAATCCGGAGTAGCGCAGCCGCGTTGTCGCGCATGGCCGAAGGGGATGTCAGAGTGAAGCCGCGCCAGCGCCTCGGTGGGTCCGGCAGCGCCTTCGAGCAGATCGAGCATCTCGTCTCGGACGCCGACCCGGACACGGCGCTCTGCGGCGTCGACCAGGCCGGTGTCGGCTGGAACCTCGGCTGGCCGGTGTGCCAGGCCTGCGTCGCCGTCTCGGAAGGAAGGATGAGCTGATGGAGATCGATGCGACCGTCCGTGGCTTCGACCTCGCGCACGTGCCCGCCTGGGCGCGCCGCTGTGAGGAGCTCGGCGTGGGCCGGCTCTGGACGACCGAGACGAATCACGACCCCTTCTTCCCGCTCGTGCTGGCTGCGCAGGCCACCGAGCGGGTCGGCCTCGCGACCGGCGTCGCGATCGCGCTGCCGCGCAGCCCGATGCACCTCGCCTACTCCGCCTGGGATCTCCAGGCGCTGTCGGGCGGCCGTTTCGTGCTCGGCCTCGGCTCGCAGATCAAGCCGCACATCCGCCACCGCTTCTCCTCGGTGTGGGACAAGCCGGTGTCGCGCCTGCGCGAGCTGGTGCTGGCGGTCAAGGCCATCCACACCGCCTGGGAGGAGGAGGCGCCGCTCGAGTTTCGCGGCGACTTCTACCACCACACGCTGATGCCGCCGGCGTTCCGGCCGGAGCGCCTCGGCCCCTGGGGGCCGCCGCCCGTGGTGATGGCCGCCTACCGCGGCCCGATGCTGGAGGCCGCCGGCGAGGTCGCCGACGGCGTCGTCATCCACCCGCTGCAGTCGGTGCGTTACGTGAAGGAGACCGTCCTGCCGACCGTCGAGCGCGGGCTCGCGACCTCCGGGCGCACGCGTGCAGACTTCGAGGTGACGCTCTGCCTGTTCGTGATGCAGACCGAGGAGGAGATCGAGGAGGTGCGCAAACGCATCTCGTTCTACGCCTCGACGCCGATGTACCGCGACACGCTCACCGACGAGGGCCTCGACGACGTCGCGCAGGAGCTGCACCGGCTCTCGACGACCGGCGGCTGGGAGGCGATGCCCGCCCTCATCAGCGACGAGATCCTCGACCTGTTCGCCGTCCGTGGCGAGAGCGGTGCCGCCATCGCGGCCGAGATCGAGCGGCGCTATGGCGGCCTGGTCGAGCGGATCAACCTGCACGCCGGCGAGCGCTCCGAGCCCGAGCAGTGGGCCGAGATCGCCTCGGCGTTCGGCCCGCAGCCTGGGCGCTAGCGAGCGGAGAGCGGAGAGCGGCGCCGGGGCTAGCGAGCGGTGGCCGGGAGCGCCGCCAGGGCTCCGACGATCTCGTCGACCGTGCCGACCTGCCCGAACCCGTAGCGGAAGTCCTCGAGCGCACCCTCGTGCAGCGCAGGCGTGACGGCGGCGGTGCCGTCGGCGGGGATGACGCAGCGGATGTCGCGGAAGAACGCGTCACGCACGGTGCTCTCGACGCAGATGTTGGTGGTGACGCCGCAGACGATCACGGTGTCGACGCCGAGTGCGTGCAGGCGCTCCTCGAGGTCGGTGTCGTAGAAGGCGCTGTAGCGTGTCTTGTCGATCACGATCTCGCCGGGGAGCGGAGCGAGCGCCTCGACGACGTCGGCGTCCCAGGTGGCGCGCACCATGCCACCGGTGCCCTCGATCTGCGGGAACACGTCGAGCAGCAACCCGGCGTCGGAGTAGTCGCCGTTGAGGCTGTAGCGGGTGAAGACGACCGGGATGCCTGCCGCGCGGGCGCCGTCGAGCAGGCGCGCGATCGGCTCGACCACGCTCGCGCTTGCCTCGTAGCCGAGCCCGATCTTGTTCATGAAGCCCTCGGCCACGCAGAAGCCGTTTTGCATGTCGATGACGATCAGGGCGGGGCTCTTGCCGAGGTTCACGGGGTCTCCTTCGCGGGTGGGCACCGACATCGTCCCCGCCGGCTCGGCACCTGTCAAGATCCAGGCGCGCGCCGGGGCGAGGCGTCGTTCGGCTCAGTCGACGAGCGGCAGCAGGTAGCCGGGCGTCTCGAGCACGCCGCCGAACCACTCCTCCATGTCCCAGCGGTACCAGCGCTGTGGGGTGATCCTGAGTACAACGTCGTCGCGGATCTTCATCGGCTCCCAGACGCGCGGGTCGGCCATCGCCTCGGCGCTCAGGTAGCGGAAGCCGATGCGGCGGTTCAGCGCCGCCGCCTGCTCGCCGCCGACGATCTCGCAAGGGCCGTCGGTGGTGGCGCCGCGCAGCGGGCCGCGCTCACGCGAGTCGATCATCAGCGCCGTCTTGCCGCTCGCGGCGGCGTGCTTCGTCTTCGCCGCCTCCGACGACGTGGGCACCCAGAGCGCGCCATCCTCCCACAGGTACCAGACCGGTGTCAGCTGCAGGGAGCCGTCGGGGCGTGACACGCCCAGCGTGGCGACGTGGCGGCCGTTGAGCAGCTGCTCGAGCCGCGGGTCGATGTCGGGCATGTCGGGGCTCTCCCTCTAGGCGAAGTACGTGTCGTCGTGGGTGTACGCAGGGGCGCAGCAGCACAGCAGCCGCACCGTGGCGGCGGCGTCGGCGCGGATCGTATGCCAGGCGCCGGGCGGGATCAGGATCGCGTCGCCGGGGCCGACGCGGCGGCAGTCGCCTTCGACCTCCAGGTCGGCCGCGCCCTCGACGATGTAGTAGATCTCCTCGGCCATGCGGTGGTAGTGGCGCTCCGTGGCCTGCCCGGGAGCCAGCGTCGCCTCGGCGAGGCTCTGGTTGCGCACCGGCGCCGTCGGGATGCCGAGCAGCTCGCGGATGGTCGAGCCGTCCTTCGTCGTGAAGGCGGTCGTCTCGGCGATGTTGCGAACGACCATCGAGCGCCGTCTCGTCCCGGCCGCGCGGCGGCTAGGTGCCGACGACCTGGACGATCCAGCGGCGGTCACGCTCGCGGTCGAGCTCGATGAAGAGCACGCGCTGCCACTGGCCGAGCTGGAGCACGCCGTCGCGGATCGGCACCGACTCGCCCGCGGTGCCCAGGAGCATCGCCATACAGTGCGAGTGGCCGTTGCCGACGTCCATGTCCTCGGGGCAGATGTTCTCGGTGCGCTTGTCCCAGTCGTCGTGGGCGTAGTACGTCTCGGCCGGCACGAGCCGGCGCAGCATCGCCGCGAAGTCGTCGAAGAAGCCGCTCTCGAACTCGTTCACGCGGACGCAGCAGGTCGTGTGCGGGGAGTAGACGCAGGCGATGCCGTCCTTGACGCCGCTCGTTCGAACCGCCTCGTTGACCTCGTCGGTGATGTCGCGCACCGAGAGGCCACCGGCGGTGCGAAGGCGGGTCTCGTGCTGGAACACCTTCACCTCGCTCACCCTCCTACTGTCGTTTGGCCTGCTAGCAACCGAACTATTGTGGCGGTTCCGGCGGCTGCTGCCAAGCGTGAGCCGTCTTCCGCCCGAAGATACCCCTTTCGGGGAGTGGAGAAATCAGAGGTTTGCAGGTACGATGACAGAACCCAAGAAGAGGTGCAGCTCGGTGTCACTGAGGTTCATCGTGGAAGGCAGCGTCTATCTGCTGGCTGCCCGCGAGGCGGTGGCGCTCTCGCGCCGTCTCAGGAGCCGTGGCGTCACCCTCGCAGGGTTCGGCCCGCCCGGCAACGCGATCGCCGCCGCCGTCCTCATCGAAGCCGCGCTCGACCAGCCCAAGCCGCGCGCGATTGAGTTCACCCGTGGCGAGGCAAACGAGATCGTCGACGTCGTCGGCAACCGGCGCGAGCGCGCGCTCTACCGGGCGCTCGGCCGCTCGGTCGGCCGCGACCAGTAGCCGCTGCTCCGCGGGTTTCGCCCGGGGCGAGCGCTACGCTGACGCCCTGTCGGGCCCGTAGCTCAGCGGTTAGAGCAGGGGACTCATAATCCCTTGGTCCCAGGTTCGAATCCTGGCGGGCCCATCGCAACCCCTCGAAATGAGCCGTTTTGGCTTGGTTACAGGGGTCAGCTGTGCCGGGAATGCCGGATTTGCTCGTCCCGTGCTACCCCCGGTGCTACCCCAGAACTGGCGAGGCCTGAAGGCTCTACAGCCGTCCCCTGTCTCTCACCTGGGCCACGAGGCCCGGCCCCACCCCCGTGGGTGCTGTAAACAGCCTGGGTCCCTTCCGTCGGGGCTGTTCTGGACGTGCGCAAGCTGAACACGGGACACACCAAAGCCCCTGCGGGAGGACTGACAGTGATCGGGATGGCAGGCCGGGCGGGCTGACTGGCGCCTGATCGTCGGACGCGGTACGGTCGCGTGATGCGTTCATTTGCGATGGTCTTCTGTCTGTCACTTCTAACGGTCGTGCTGCTGACTGGTTCAGCGCAGGCAAGCACCGTTAAAGGCTGTGTGATCAAGCATCACACCAGCTGTCATCACAAAGACTTGAGCGGCCAGGATCTACGCCGCGCTGTGTTGCATCACAGCGTCCTGCATCACACCAACCTGCGCAAAGCTGATTTGCGCGGAGCTGACCTGAGCTACGCCGACCTCCGCAAAGCAGACCTACGCGGAGCGAACCTACGCGGAGCAAACCTCAAAGGCGCGAAATTGCACTACTACACCGCACCAAAGAAAAAAGGTGCGCGAACAGTACAGGCCACCCCTGGCTGCGCACCAAACTGCCAGGGCGCGAACCTGGCCGGCGCGGACCTGACCAACGCGATCCTGACCGGCGCGAACCTGAGCTACGCGACCCTGATCGGCGCGATCCTGACCAGCGCGATCCTGACCAACGCGACCCTGTGGGACGCGGACCTGACCGGCGCGAACCTGACCGGCGCGAACCTGACCGGCGCGAACCTGTCCGACGCGAACCTGACTGGCGCGACACTGATCACCGCGAACCTGACTAACGCGGACCTGACCAGCGCGAACCTGAGCTACGCGGACCTGTCCGGCGCGAACCTGACCGGCGCGAACCTGAGCTACGCGATCTACTGCAGCACAACCATGCCCGACGGAACCACCAACAACGACGACTGCTAGCCGCAACGAGCTGGATGGCTGGATCGTTTGAGGCGCGGCCACGTTCGAAGCGTTGGAAAGCATGAACCTTCCGCGTGTTATCACCGGGCTGTAGGCGCGTTCGTCGAGATCGACAACTGGCATTTCCCGCAATCGTGTTACGTCGTTCCACACAAGTCGATCTCAGGAGGCTTCCCATTCGCCGCCGCACACTCACCGCCCTCACGGCCGCAGTCCTTGCCGTGACCGCCCCAGTCGCTCTTGCCCAGGCCGCGCCTGGTACAGGGCAGACCGCGCCCGCCAAACAGAGCAAAGTCTCGCTGCTGTTTGTTACCGAAGGCCCAAGCGCCCAGATGGCTCCGGTCGAGGGCAAAGCCGGCACCTATACCTTCACGATGCCCATTCGTACGGCAACGCAGCCGGTGATCTGGTTCACCGACCGGCCAGCTCGTGATGCGGGCACGCTTTCGATGAGGAACTTTG
>CANFDS010000073.1 GCA_947445525.1 Actinomycetota bacterium
GGCGGGTGCGCTTCGTCGACGACATCGACCTGACCGGCACCGTGCACGCCGCGATCCTGCGCAGCCCCCACGCCCACGCGCGCATCGTCAGCATCGACCTGGAGCGCGCCCGCGCGCACCCCGCCTGCCTGGCAGCGATCGACGGCGACAGGCTGGCCGCGGTGGCCGGGCCGATCCCGCACCGCACCGACCCGCGCGCGGTGGGCGGGCAGCAGCTCGACGTGTGGCCGCTCGCCCGCGGCAAGGCCGTCTGGCACGGCGAGCCGGTGGCGGCGGTCGTGGCCGCCAGCCGCAACGACGCCGAGGCCCTGCTCGACCTGATCGCCGTCGAGTGGGAGCCGCTCGCGCCGCTCGTCGACGTCGAGGAGGCCACCGCGGCCGGCGCAGCCCCGATTCACGCCGGCTGGCCCGACAACGTCCTCACCCGCATCCGCTACACCGAGGGCGACGTCGACGCCGCGCTGGCAGCCGCGCCGCACCGGCTCGGTGACCGGATCGACATCCAGCGCTACTCGACCCAGCCGATCGAGCCGCGTGCCTACCTGGCCGACTGGGATCCGCGCGAGCGGCGGCTCACCCTGCACACCACTGCCCAGAACCCACACACGAACCGGCACACGCTGGCTCAGACGCTGCGGCTCGCCGAGTCGCAGGTGCGCGTGATTGCACCCGACATCGGCGGCGGCTTCGGCTTCAAGATGCACTCGTATCCCGAGGAGGCCGTGGTGTGCGTGCTCTCGCTGGAGCTCGGGCGGCCGGTCAAGTGGGTCGAGTCGCGCGCGGACGCGCTGCTGATCGGTGGGCGGGAGCACGTGCACCGCTGGGAGGTCGGCTTCGACGGCAGCGGGCGCCTGCTGGCGCTACGCGACCACTTCCTGGCCAACGTCGGCGCGATCATCGCGACGCCCGGCTGGGGCATGGCCCGGCTGACGGCGCTGACGGCGCCGGGCGGGTACAAGGTGCCCGCCTCCGACGTGCAGGCCACGGTCGTGATCACCAACAAGGGGCCCTGGAACGCGTCGCGCGGCTACGGCAAGGAGGCGACCGCGCTCGTGCTCGAGCACATCGTCGACCGCATCGCACGGCACCTGGCGCTCGACCCGGCCGAGGTGCGGCGTGTCAACTTCGTGCCGGCGCACGAGTTCCCCTACCGGACGAACTCGGGGCTGCGGCTCGACTCGGGCGAGTACCACGCGGCGCTGGAGCTGGCGCTGGCGGCGAGCGACTACGAGGGCGCGCGGGCCGAGCAGGCGCGGGGCCGCGCCCAGGGGCGGCTGCCCGGCGTCGGCATCGCCTTCGAGGTGACGCCGGAGGCGGCCGACTTCCCCGGCACGATGACCGGCGGCTTCGACACCGCCACCGTGAAGATGGATCCCTCCGGCCGGGTCACGGTGCTGACCGGGATCACGACACCGGGCACCGGCAACGACACGGCAGTCGCACAGATCGTCGCCGACATCGTCGGCGTGCGCGTCGAAGAGATCTCCGTCGTCCAGGGCGACACCGACACCTGCCCCTTCGGCTTCGGCAACGGCAACGGCCGCTCGACGGTGATGGGCGGCGGCTCGGCCCAGCTGGCGGCGCGAGACGTCGCCGCCAAGGTGCGCACGGTGGCGGCCGTCCTGCTCGAGACGGACGAGGCAGACGTCGAGCTGCGTGACGGGACGGCCCTGGCCCGTGCGAGCGGCCGCTCGCTGCCGCTGCGCGACGTCGCCTACGCCGTCTACACGCTCGCCTTCTCGACGGCGCACATGGTGGAGCCACCGCTCGAGGCGACGCGGGTCTACCGTCCCGGCAACATCGACCACACGCCCGACGCGAAGGGTCGCATCCAGCCCTACACGACGTTCTCGTACGCCGTGCACGTCGCGGTCGTCGACGTCGACCCCGAGACCGGCAAGGTCGAGCTGCTGCGCCACCTCGTCGTCGACGACTGCGGCACGCTGATCAACCCGGTCGCGGTGCGTGGCCAGATGGTGGGCGCGGTGGCGATGGGCGTCGGCGCTGCACTGCTCGAGGAGCTGACCTACAGCGCCGCGGGCCGGCTGCTGAACGACCGCTTCAAGACGTATCTGATGCCTCGCTCCACCGACCTGCCGCGCATCGAGCTGGAGCACCAGGTGACGCCGAGCCCGTTCACGTCGCTCGGCGCAAAGGGTGCAGGCGAGGCCGGCGTCGGTGGCGCGAAGGCTGCGATCCACAACGCTGTGCTGGACGCGCTGTCGCCGCTCGGCGCCGTCGTGCGCCGGATGCCGTTGACGCCACCCAACGTCCTGCGCATGATCCGGGAAGCCCGGGAAGAAGGAGAGCACCATGACAGCCACTGACGAGCCGGGCCTGCCCGTCCACACCGTCGTCGCGCGGCCGGTGACCGCCGAGGCCTTCGCGCCGTTCGGCCGCCTCATCGTCGCCGAGGGCGAACGCCGCCCGATCGACATGTACGGCGACCGCATCAACGTCTACAAGGGCGGCCCGATCGACGCCGACGTCCCCGTCGAGTTCCTCATCTCCCGTTCGTCGGTGCGCGAGTTTCGGGTGCGCTTCCTGGAGCGTCACTTCAAGCTGGCGCAGACGTTCATGGCGCTGCAGGGCTCGTCGTTCGTGGTCGCCGTCGCCCGGCCGGAGGCGCGGCTCGAGCACGATGTGCCGGCCCTCGACGAGATCCACGCCTACATCATCCCCGGCTACGCAGCCGCCACGATCCACCGCGGCACCTGGCACGAGCCGCCGTACCCGCTCACGAACGACCAGATCCGGATCACGACGACCCACGCCGAGCTGACGCAGGGCCTCGAGCGCGGGATCGACGCGCAGGGTGACATCCCTGGGCTCGACGTCGACAAGCGCGAGCTGACGCCGCGCACGGGCGTCGTTGTGCGCATCGGGCTGCCGTAGAGGGCGGGCGCGGCCGGGGCGGCGCGGCCGCAGCGGCGGTACGGCTTTCTGCCGATTCGGGCGGAGGGCCGCTGCTGCGATCCTCTCTCCGATGAGCCCCGACGACACACTCGTACGCGATGTCATCCTGCGCGACGGCACGACGTTGTGGCTGCGGCCGCCGACCGGCGCCGACGAGGCTGCCGTCCTCGCCTTCTTCGCGCGGCTCTCACCGGTGAGCGTCTACCGGCGCTTCCACGGTGTCCCCCGCATCACACCCCGGCTGATCGCTCCCTTCCTCGACCCCGACTGGTACGAGACCGGCGCGCTCGTGGGCACGCTCGCCGGCGAGGGGCCGGGCCACGCTTACGCCAGGCAGATCGTCGCCGTCGCGAGCTACGTCCGCCTGCGCGCCGCCTCCTCCGTCGAGGCCGCCTTCGCCGTCGCCGAGGTGCTGCCCGACAACCGCGCAATGATCGACGTCTCGCCGATGCCGGCTTCCGCGGCAAGCCGCCCGCAGATGCGGACGCGCTCGCCGACCTGCTCCTGCGGCTCTCGCGCCTCGCCGCCGACCTGCCTGAGCTAACCGAGCTCGACCTCATCCCGATCGTCGCCGGCCCGGACGGCTGCGTCGCGGTCGACTGGCGCATCCGCGTGCAGCCGCTGTCGGCTGCGCGACGAACGAAGGCCTGGTAGCCGCCGCGCGCGCCTGCGACTTTCCAGCGCGCCCGCAGCGGTGGCGGCGCGGATGCGCGCAAAGCGGCCCGACAGCCATACTGCCACGATGACGCCACCGATCACGATCGGCAAGCTCGGCACGACCCTGTTCGGGGCGTGAGGGGCCGCCTGCTCGGGCTTGCCCGCGACGCGCGGGTGCCGGCCGTCGCTGCCGCAGCAGGCCTTGCGCTGGGTGGGCTGCTCCACCTGCTCGGCTACGGGAATGCCGGCGACGCCCTCTGGGGCCTCGTCACGGCGGCGCTGCTCATCCCGCTCGGCTGGTCGGTGCTCAAGACGCTGCTCCGCCGCGACGTCGGCGTCGATGCAGTGGCGCTCTTCTCGATGGCAGGGTCGCTGGCCCTCGGCGAATATCTCGTCGGCGCGATCATCTCGCTCATGCTCTCGAGCGGCAACGCGCTCGAGGCCTACGCCGGCCGGCGCGCCCGCCGCGAGCTGACAGCTCTCATCGAGCGCGCACCGCGGATCGCGCACCGCCGCATCGGTAACGAGCTGCAGGAGGTGGACGTCGAGGAGCTCGCCCCCGGCGACGTCGTCGTCGTGCGGGCCGGCGAAGTCGTGCCGGTGGACGGGGTCATCGTCAGCAGCGAGGCGGTCATCGACGAGTCGGCCCTCACCGGCGAGCCGCTACCGGTGACCGTGCAGAAGGGCGGTCGGGCCCGCTCCGGTACCGCCAACGCCGGCGAGGCGTTCGAGCTGCGCGCCACCCGTACCGCGGTTGACAGCGCCTACGCAGCCGTCGTGCGCCTGGTGCGCGAGGCCGAGACGCAGCGCGCTCCGTTCGTGCGCATCGCCGACCGCTACGCCGCCATCTTCCTGCCCGTCACGATGGTCACAGCGGGCGTTGCCTGGGGCATCAGCGGCGACTCGCTGCGGGCACTCGCCGTCTTCGTCGTCGCCACCCCCTGCCCGCTGATCCTGGCCGCCCCGATCGCACTCATCTCCGGTGTCTCCCGCGCCGCCCGCGTCGGCGTCATCGTCAAGGGCGCCGGCGTCATCGAGCAGCTCGGCGAGACGCGCTCCGTTCTCCTCGACAAGACCGGCACGCTGACGCTCGGCCACCCCGAGGTGGAGCGGGTCGTGCAGCTCGAGGGCGCCTCCCCCGACGAGCTGCTGCGCCTGGCGGCCTCGGTCGACCAGGTGTCAGCCCACGCCCTTGCCGAGGCGCTCGTGCACAGCGCCCTCGATCGCGGCCTCGCCCTCTCCTTCCCGGAGCACCCGGAGGAGCGGCTCGGGCAGGGGGTCGAGGGCATCGTCGACGGCCGGCGGGTCACCGTCGGCAGCGCCGCCTGGCTGCACGAGCGTGGCATCGACGGCCCGGGCGCCCTGGCGCTCGCCGACCGTCTCGACGGCGAGCACGGCGCCGGCCGGGCCAAGATCCTGATCGCCGTCGACGGTGCGCTGGCCGGCGCCGTCGTCATGGCCGATCGGCCGCGCGCCGACGCCGCCGGGCTCACCGATCGCCTGCGCGCGGTCGGCGTTCGCTACGTCGCGATGGTGACGGGCGACCGCCAGGCGAGCGCCGACGAGGTCGGCCTGGAGCTCGGCGTCGACCGCGTGTACGCGGAGCAGTCGCCCGAGCAGAAGCTCGAGGTGGTGCGCGCCCTGCAGGCCAAGAAGGAGCTGCGCTCCGTGGTGATGGTCGGTGACGGCATCAACGACGCGCCCGCCCTGGCGATCGCCGACATCGGCATTGCGATGGGAACCGCCGGCGCCACGGTCTCCTCGGAGACCGCCAACGTCGTCATCGTCGTCGACCGCATCGACCGCGTCGTCGACGCCATCGCGATCGGGCGCCGCTCGCTGCACATCGCGCGCCAGAGCGTGCTCGTGGGCATGGGCCTGAGCATGATCGCCATGGGCTTCGCCGCGGCAGGGCTGCTCCACCCGATCGGCGGGGCGCTGCTGCAGGAGGTCATCGACGTCGCCGTGATCCTCAACGCCCTGCGAGCGCTGCGCGCCTGACGGGGCATCGGTGTTTTCCCTGTCATGGTTCGGTAGCGCCACCGATGGCGTGAGCGACGGGCCCAGCCAACCTCTGCGCATGGACGAGGATCTACCCATCGACCACATCGGCTGGTGCCGGGCAGGCGCCAGGCACCAGTACGTCGGCTCGCTCTGCGTCGCCGCTGACCGGATCCGGCTGACCGGCCGCGACGCTCTGCACGGGATCGAGGTATCCCTGGCGGTTCCCGTCGTCGAGATCGAGCGCGTCACTCTCGAGTCCGGACGGCCGGAGCCGTCGCAGGGCGATCTCTCCGTGGTACTGACGCTCGTGGAGTCCTCCCCCGTGCTCGTGTGGCAGAGCGGCGCTCCCCACGTGTCGCTCGGCGAGGTTGCAACGACGATCACAGCGCTGCTGGGGGCCGGCGCCGACGACCCCTTCGCGATGGCAAGACAACGAGCACCGACGGGAGGACGCAACGATGAAGGTACGGGACGTGATGACCAGCGAGGTGCGCACGGTCGACCCCGACGCGACGCTGAAGGAGGTGGCGCTGCTCATCGCCGAGCACGGCGTCTCCGGCCTGCCCGTGGTCTCTGCTGACGGCGCCCTGCTGGGCATCGTCTCGAAGACGGACATCCTGTTGAAGGAGAGCGCCGCGACGAGCGAGCGGGGCGGCCTGCTCGGCCTGCTGCGCGGCGGCAACGACCCGGAGCTCGCGCTCAAGGTCGATGCGCGCACGGCCCGCGACGCGATGACCTCCCCGGTGATCTCGATCGATCCCGATCGGGCGGTTGCCGTCGCGGCGGGCATGATGCTCGACGCGCGGGTCAACCGCCTGCCGGTCGTGAGCGACGGCGTGCTCGTCGGCATCGTCTCGCGCTCCGATCTCGTCCGTGCCTTCACGCGTTCCGACGACGCGATCGCGCACGAGATCGGCGACGAGGTCGTTCAGGGCATCTTCTGGCTGCCGCCCGCGTCGATCGGGGTGGCCGTCAAGGACGGCGTCGTCACGTTGAGCGGCGAGATCGAGACGCGCACCGACGCCGAGATGCTGCCGAAGTTCGTGCGCAAGGTCACCGGCGTGGTCGCCGTCGAGTCGACGCTCACCTGGCGCTTCGACGGCCCGATCCAGTTCGAGCAGCGTAGGAACTAGCTCGCCCTCAGCTGCTGCCTGATCTGCCACCGCAGACTCCGAAACCTCATTCTACAATGAGTTCTTAGCGGGTTCCGGTCAGCGCCGCGGCGGTCTCGACGATGCGCTGCAGGACGCCGTCGAGCGTCAGGTCGGAGTTGAGCGCGATGCCGGCGTCGACGAGGTGGCGGAGATGGTCGACGTACGGAGAGTTCACTCAACTCATCATGCCAGCGGAGGGGCCTGCCCCACGGCTGCCTCCGGGCGCCTACCCAACACCTACCCGGCGAGCTTGCGCAGCACGTAGAGCAGGATGCCGCCGTGGCGGAAGTAGTCGCGCTCGCGCGGCGTGTCGAGCCGCACGCGAGCCGTGAACTCCTTGCCGTCGGCGCGCACCGTCACCTCGCGCGCGGCGCCCCCGTCGATCCCCTCGATCGTGAACTCCTCGCGCCCGCTCAGGCCGAGCGTCTCGGCGCTCTGCCCGTCGGCGTACTGGAGCGGGAGGATGCCCATCATCAGCAGGTTGGAGCGGTGGATCCGCTCGTAGCTCTCGGCGATCACGGCCCGCACGCCCAGCAGGTTCGGGCCCTTCGCGGCCCAGTCACGCGACGAGCCGGAGCCGTACTCCTTGCCCGCCAGCACGACGAGCGGCGTGCCGTCGGCGAGGTAGCGCTCGCTCGCCTCGAAGATGGACATCTCCTCGCCCGAGGGCACGTGCAGCGTCCAGGTGCCCTCGCTGCCGGGGACGACCTGGTTGCGCAGCCGGACGTTGGCGAAGGTGCCACGCACCATCACTTCGTGGTTGCCGCGCCGCGAGCCGTACGAGTTGAAGTCGGCCTGCTCGACGCCGCTCTCGGCGAGGTAGCGGCCCGCGGGGCTCGCCGCCTTGATGTTGCCGGCGGGGGAGATGTGGTCGGTGGTGACCGAGTCGGCGACCTTGACGAGGCAGCGGGCACCGTGGATGTCGGCGACCGGCGCGGGCGTCTTCGACATACCGTCGAAGTACGGGGGCCGACGCACGTAGGTGGACTCGGGCCACGCGTAAATGTCGCCGGTGGGCACCTCGAGCGAGCTCCAGCGGGAGTCGCCGGTGAACGCCTGCTCGTACGTCTTCTCGAACATCTCGCGGCGCAGCGACTTCTCGATCACGGCCTGCACCTCGGCCGGCGCCGGCCAGACGTCCTTCAGGTACACCGGCCCGTCGGTGCCCTCGCCGAGCGGCTCCGTAGTCAGGTCGAGGTACATGGTGCCGGCCAGCGCGTACGCGACAACGAGTGGCGGCGAGGCGAGGTAGTTGGCTTTCACCTCGGCGTGGACACGCGCCTCGAAGTTGCGGTTGCCAGAGAGGACGGCCGTCGCGACGAGATCGCCCTCCCGGATCGCCTCCGAGATCTCGGCCGGCAGCGGCCCGGAGTTGCCGATGCACGTCGTGCAGCCGTAGCCGACCGTGTTGAAGCCGATCTCGTCGAGGTAGCGATCGAGGCCGGCGTCGGTCAGATACTCGGTGACGACGCGCGAGCCGGGCGCGAGGCTCGACTTGACCCACGGCTTGCGCTGCAGGCCGAGCTCGACGGCCTTCTTGGCGACGAGGCCGGCGGCGACCATGACGGCCGGGTTCGAGGTGTTCGTGCAGCTCGTGATGGCGGCGATCACGACAGCGCCATGGTCGAGCTCGCTGCCGTCGGCGGCACCGCCCTTGACCGCAACGGCTGCGCGAGTGGCGACGGTGCCGGGCTCGTGCGACGCGTCGCTCGCCGTGAACGAGTCCTCGCCGTGGTTGCCGTTGACGTCGACGCCGAAGCTGGCGAGCCCCGCCGCGAATGCCTCCTTCGCCGCGCTCAGCGGCACGCGATCCTGGGGCCGCCGAGGCCCGGCGATGCTCGGCACCACCGTCGAGAGGTCGAGCTCGACGACCTGGGTGTAGCTCGGCTCGTCGCTGGGGTCGTGGAAGAGCCGCTGCTCCTTGCAGTACGCCTCGACGAGCGCGATGTGCTGCTCACTGCGGCCGGTCAGGCGCAGGTAGCGCAGCGTCTCCTCGTCCACCGGGAAGAAGCCGCAGGTGGCGCCGTACTCCGGGGCCATGTTGGCGATCGTGGCCCGGTCTGCGAGCGGCAGTCCGACGAGGCCCTGACCGTAGAACTCGACGAACTTGCCCACGACGCCGACCTTGCGCAGGATCTCGACGACCGTCAGCACGAGGTCGGTGGCGGTCGCCCCCTCGGGCAGCTTGCCGTGGAGCTTGAAGCCGACGACGCTCGGCACGAGCATCGACAGCGCCTCCCCGAGCATGGCCGCCTCGGCCTCGATGCCGCCGACGCCCCAGCCCAGCACGCCGAGGCCGTTGATCATCGTCGTGTGCGAGTCGGTGCCGACGAGGGTGTCGGGGAAGGCCTGCCCGTTGCGCGTCTCGACGACGCGGGCCAGGTACTCGAGGTTCACCTGGTGGACGATGCCGGTCTCGGGTGGCACCACGCGGAAGTCGCGAAACGCGCTCTGGCCCCAGCGCAGGAACTGGTAGCGCTCGCGGTTGCGCCGGTACTCGAGCTCGGTGTTGTGCGCCATGGCCAGGCGCGTCCCGAACGCGTCGACCTGCACCGAGTGGTCGATGACGAGCTCGACCGGGCAGAGCGGGTTGATCTTCGCCGGGTCGCCGCCGAGCGCGAGCATCGCGTCGCGCATCGCGGCCAGGTCGACGACGGCCGGTACGCCCGTGAAGTCCTGCATCAGGACGCGGGCCGGCGTGAAGCCGATCTCCTGGCTCGGCTCGGCCGTTGCGACCCACTTCGCGACGGCCTCCACGTCAGCCGTGGTGACTGCCTCGCCGTCCTCGCGCCGCAGCACGTTCTCGAGCAGGATGCGCAGCGTGTACGGCAGACGCCAGACGTCGTACGCCGGCTGGAGGGCGTCGAGCCGGAAGATCTCGTGCGTGGTGCCGCCGACGGTGAGCGAGGAGCGTGCGGAGAACGAGTTGGCCATGGAGCGATTGTCGCAAAAAGGGCGCCCCGGCGGACGGTTCGCGTTCCGGCCTGAATCCGATCAGCGCTCGAACCGATAAGGATTGGACATGTCACGTCTCGCCCGCCGCCAGCTCGCACCTGTCGCCCTCCTGTTCGCGGTCGGTGCCGTGATCCCCGGCCTGGCCCTGCACCTCTACGGCGGCAAGACGGTGATGCTCGCCGGGATCGTGCAGTTCGCCGGCATCGGCATCCTGGTGCTGTCGACGATCCCGGCCCTGCGCCGGCTACACACCATCTGGCCTCTCGTTGCCCCGCAGATCGTCGGTGTCGCCGCAGTGAGGACCCTCGGCGGGCTCGGCATGGCGATGCCGACCCTGCTGCCGAAGGTGCCGACCCCGGGTGGCACCGCGGCCCTGATCACGCTCGGCTTCGGCAGCGTGTTCTTCGCCCTGCTCCTGGCGCGGGCCCTCAAGACCTACCTCCTCACCCGCCGCCGCGCCGACCTCGCCGTTGTCGTCGGCCTCGCCTGGCTGACGCTGGCGCTCCCGCCGGCCGTGGCGACCACCTGGATGCAGCTCGGCTGGTGGATCGGGCACTTCCTCGAGGTGCTCGGCATCGCCCTCGTGGTCGGTGCCGTCTGCCTCGACCTGCGCCGCGGGCGGACGTCGTCGCTGCAGCTTGCCGGCGATCTGCGCGCCGCTGAGCTGGTGGCCGAGGAGGAGGCGTTCTTCGGCGCCCGCATCCGGGCACTGATGGTGAAGCTGGGCGAGAAGGACGACTACACCGAGGGCCACACCCGCCGCGTCGCGCTGCGCGCGGTGCAGCTGGGCGAGGAGCTCAGGCTGCCGCCGTCACGGCTGCGGGGCCTCGCCATCGGCGGGCTGCTGCACGACATCGGCAAGCTGACGGTACCGGACGGCATCCTCAAGAAGCCGGCCAAGCTCAGCGACGAGGAGTTCGTCGTGATCCGCAGGCACACCCTCTGGAGCGTTGAGCTGCTCGGCGAGCTCGGCGGGTTCGACGCCTCGGTGCAGCGCCTCGTGCTCGACCACTACGAGCGCCTCGACGGCGGCGGCTATCCGCATCGCAAGCCGGCGGTCGAGCTCGGGCTCGACACCCGCATCCTCAGGACCTGTGACGTCTACGACGCCCTCATGACGACACGCGTCTACCGAGAGGCCTGGCCGCACGAGTGGGCGATCGCACTGCTGCGCAGCGAGACGGGCGCGGCGTTCGAGCGCGTGCTGCGCCGCGAGGGCCTGCACCCCGCACCCTGCCGCGGTAGTTCGGCGGAAGACGGCCCCCTTCAGGCCGCCGCGTAGCCGCCGCGCAAGCACCAGCCGCTCACACGGCGTTCACC
>CANFDS010000074.1 GCA_947445525.1 Actinomycetota bacterium
CCGACCGCTATTTCGTGATCGTGCCGAACCTCTTCGGAATGGGGCTGTCGAGCTCGCCCTCCACGACCGGCCTGCCGCACGGCGCCGGCCACTTCCCGCTCGTCACGGTGCTCGACAACGTGCAGGCGCAGCACCGCCTGGTGACGGAGGTCTTCGGGATCGAATCGGTCGAGTGCGTGCTGGGCGGCTCGATGGGCGCGCTGCAGGCGTTTCAGTGGGGCGCCGCCTATCCGGACACGGTCAAGCGGATCCTGCCCTTCTGCGGGGCGGCCTCCACGAGCGAGCACAACCAGGTGTTCCTGGAGGGCCTGCGCGGCGCCATCCAGCTCGACCCGGCGTGGGCGGGCGGCAGCTACGACCGCAACCCCGAGCAGGGGCTGCGCCACTTCGGCCGCGTCTACGCCGGCTGGGGCCTCTCGCAGCAGTTCTACTGGCAGCGCGCGTATCTCGAGCTCGGTTTCTCGTCGCTCGAGGACTTCCTCGTCGGCTTCTGGGAGGGCTACATGCTCTCCCGCGACGCCAACGACCTGCTCTCGCAGCTCGAGACGTGGTACCACGCCGACATCGGCGACACGCCCGGCTGCGACGGCGACCGCGCACTCGCGCTCGGCAGGATCACCGCCCGCGCCCTCATCCTGCCAGCCGAGACCGACCTCTACTTCCCGCCGGCCGACAACCGCTGGGAGGCGCAGCAGATGCCGAACGCCGAGGTGCGCGTGATCCCCGGCATCTTTGGCCACTACTCGTGTGCGGGCGGCTTTCCCGAGCAGGCCGCATTCATCGGTGACGGCGTGCGCGAGCTGCTGGCCGGGTAGGGCGGGGCGGGCGGCCGCGGCCCGTGTGCCCGGCGCGGCGCCCTACGGGACGACGACGATCTTGACCTCGTCGCAGCCGGGCGTGTCGAGCCGGCGGAACCCGTCCTCGACGACGTCGGCCAGCGGGATGCGCGAGGTGACGATGCGCTCCACCGGCAGGCGGCCCGAGGCGACGAGCGGCAGCAGGCGCGGCCACCACGACGAGGCGAAGCCGATCGTCCCGACGATCGTGAGGCTCTTCATCGTCCAGGTCTCCGGCTCCAGCTCGCACGGCCCCAGGTGGAGGCCGGTCTGCGAGACGACGCCGCCGACCCGGGCCGCGTCGATGCAGGTGCGCAGCGCGGCAGCCGAGCCGACGCACTCGAAGGCGACGTCGCAGCCGACGCCCTCGCTGGCCTCCCGCACGAGCTCCGCCACGTCGGTCGCCGTCGGATCGACGACGCGGCCGACACCGAGCCGCTCGGCGCGCGCCCGCCTGCCCGCATTGGGCTCGGAGATGATCACCTGGGCGGCGCCCACGACCTCGCACGCGAGTGCGACGAGCGAGCCGATCGGGCCGGCCCCGGCGACGAGGACGACGTCACCGGCACGCACGCCGGCGCGCTCCAAAGAGGCGAAGGCGACTGCCGCCGGCTCGATCACGGCGCCCTGCTCCCAGCTGACAGCATCCGGCAGGGGCACCGCCTGGTAGGCCGGCACCGAGCACGCCTCGGCCATGCCGCCCCACGGGTGCGAGAGGCCGGTGTAGACGACCTGCCGGCACCAGTACGGCTGCCCACGGCGGCAGTACCAGCAGCTGCCGCACCAGATGATCGGCACGATCGAGACGCGCTGGCCGACCTGCACGTTGGCGACGTCGGCGCCGATCGCGACGACCTCGCCCGAGAGCTCGTGGCCCAGGATCTGCGGCCGGTCGCGCGAGACGAAGATCGGGCCGGCCTGCCACTCGTGCAGGTCGGTGCCGCAGATCCCGGCGGCGCGGGGAGCGACGAGGATGTCGCCGGGGCCGGGGGAGCCCGGGGCCGGTACCTCGTCGACGCGGATGTCGCCAGCGGCGTGGAAGCGGGCTGCCTTCATGCCGGTGAGTCTATTTCGGGAGGGCCGCCGCTCGCGCTGCGCCCGGCGAGCAGGGCCGCGGGCACGCTGTCGCGGGCGTGGACGTCGTCGAGCGTCTCGCGCCGTCGCACCACCGTCACCGTGCCGTCGTCGAGCAGCACGACCTCGGGCCGTGGGATGCTGTTGACCTGGGTCGAGAGCGTCTCGCAGTAGGCGCCCTGGTGGAGCAGCGCCACCACCTCGCCCGGCTCGAGTCGCGGCAGCGCGAGCCCCTCGGCGATCGTGTCCGCCATGCAGGTCTGGCCGACGAGGTCGACCGGCCAGTCCGAATCGGCGTCGGCGAGCGGCCGGGCGACAGGCACCACCGGGTGGCCCATACGCATGCCGCCGCGGCTCATGAACATCATCGTCGAGGCGTCGAGGTAGACGTAGCGGCGACGCGGCTCGTCCCGGCGGGCGGCGTCCTTCAGCTCGCTGACGGCGGCGAGCAGCACCACGGCATCCCACACCATGTGAGCGCCGCTCTCGAGCTGCACGAGCGGCAGCGCGTCCTGCTCGAGGAACTCCTCGATCGCCCCGCACACCGCGTCGGCGAAGGCCACGGCGGTGGGCAGGCGATGCCACGCGCTCTGCTCGGGCGCGCCGGGCGGCGCCACCAGCAGCTCGCCGCCGGCGCGGACGCCGCCGCCGACGTCGAGGCGGTCGACCGTGACCCCGAAGCGCCGCCGTGCCTCGTTGGCGAGCTCGCACAGCTCGCGCGCCGACTCGCCGTGCTGGGCGAGCGCCCGGTCCGGGGTATAGTCGCTGAGGTACCCGGGAAAGACGACGTGGTGGTGGAGGCCGACGAAGTCGAGGTTGCGGGAGCCGGCGACCGCCTCGATCGCCTCGAGCGCCTGGCCCGACAGCCGGTCGGAGCCGTGCTTGTCGGCGGCCCGCTGCGAGCGCTCGTAGCTGGGGTCGCGGGCCAGGAGCCGCTCGTGCCCGAGCACGACGCGCACCGTGCACGGCACGCGGGTGCCCTCAGCCCCGGCGATGCGGTCGAGGCGCCGCGCCTCGTCCGGCGAGTCGACGTTCACCTGGCGCACCCCGCGCCGGGCGGCGAGGGTGAGCGCCTGCTCGCTCTTGCCGGCCCCGTTGAGGATCACGTCGGACGAGGGCACCCCGGCGCGCGCCGCGGCCTCCAGCTCGTAGGCGCCGCTGCAGTCGAGCCGCGCGCCGAGCCCGTGCAGCAGCGCGACCACGGCAAGCACGTCGTTCGTCTTCATCGAGTAGGCGATCTCGTGGCGCGGCCAGCGCTCGCGGAAGGCGTCGTCGAGCGCCCGCCAGTTCGCCTCGATCGTCGCCCGCGAGATCGCCCACAGCGGCGTGCCGCGCTCCCGCGCCAGCTCACCGAGGTCGACGCCGTCGAAGCGGAGCCCGCCCGCAGCGCCGACGCCGAGCGCGGCCGGCCAGCCGTGCCTGTCCTGGCTGATGTGGCTGCTCACGCGGCGGGCTCACTGGGCATCGCTGCATCATCTGCTGCCCGGCCGCCTCGCGTCAACGCCCCTCGGCTCCGGCCGCCGGCTCGCACGAGGTGGCCGGAGGTGGCATGCTGCGCTGCACGGGGCGCTCCGACGGCCCGGCGATCGGCCCACGACGTCGCGTCGGCTGCGTCCACCCTTCCTCCACCGGGGGTGCGTCCGATGAACGAGTTCCTGACCTACACGACCTGGCGTGTCCGTCCGGGGATGGAGGAGGAGTTCGTGCGGCGCTGGGAGGACTGGTCGTCCTGGAGCCAGATCGAAGGCCTCGTCGGGCAGGTGCGGCTGCTGCGCGACGCCGACGACCCGCGCGCGTTCGTCAGCTTCGGGAAGTGGGGGAGCATCGCGGCGGTGCGCGCGTGGCGCACCCGGCCCGGCTACGCGGAGCGCATCGCGCGGCTGCAGGAGCTCGTCGAGAGCTTCGAGCCGAAGACGTACGAGGTGCTGCGCGGCTGACGGCGCCGCCGGCGCTGCCAGGTCAGCCGACGACGGCCTTGACCGCCACCAGCGCCAGCCCCAGGCTCGCGTCGAAGGCGCCCATGCGCAGCGCGCGCCAGCTGCCCAGCCCCTCGTTCAGCGCGTCGACGATTCCCAGCAGCGCGAGCTCGGCTACACCGAGGCCAACGGCCAGCCACAGCCCCGTCGACCGCCCGCACGCGCCCGCCCACCACAGCACGATCGCCAGGGCGGCCGGGGCCGCCGCGCGCAGCATCGGCCACTCGTAGTGTACGAGCTCGACGGCGCGGCCCCAGCTCGACAGCGTGCGCAGCGTCGCCCACTCCGACAGCGACAGGGCGTAGACCTTGGCCAGCATGAACACTGTCGTCGTAACCGTGAGGATCAGCAGCGCCTGGCCCGGCGTGAGCTGCGGATCCTTGGACATGCCGATGACGACCGAGGTGGCGACGACCGTGCCGTAGCTGCCGCCCGCGGTGTCGCGGCCCTTGAGGACGTGGCGCAGTGGCGTCGCTGGCAGATTGTCGCAGTGGCGGCCGGCGGCGTGCAGGAGCCACCTGATAGAAGTGAATGGTGATCTCGATCGGGCCGGTCTTCAGGGATGCGTGGGCGCTCTACCGGCTGCTGTGGCAGCGCGGCGTGTCGGTGGCTGCCGTCATCTTCGCGATCGTCGGTGTGGCCACCTACCTGGCGGGACGCAGCGGCGGCGCCGGCCCGACCTTCGCGATCCTCGTGCTGGGGCTGATCGGGCAGGTGTTCGTGCAGGGCATGCTCGTCGAGGCCGTGCGCAACGTCCACGAGGGGAGGCCGCAGCAGAGCGTACGCGCGCTCTATGACCGCGCCGGCGCCGTCTTCCCGTCGCTCGTCGTCGGCTCGATCGTCTACGGGGTGGGGGTGGGCATCGGCATCGTGCTGCTGATCGTGCCGGGCCTGTTCCTGGCGGCCCGCTGGTCGATGTTCGTGCCGCTGATCGTGCTCGAGGGCAACCGCTCGGGCCCTGCGCGCGTCAAGTCGAACGAGCTGGTGAAGGGCAAGACCTCCTCGGTGCTCGTCATCATCGTCGTGATGTACCTCGTCGTCACGGCGCCGTCGATCGTCCTCCAGTTCGTGGTCGGCGCCGGCTCGGTCGCGGCGGCGATCGTCGGCTTTGTCTGCGCGGCGCTGGCGGCGCCGTTCGAGGCGCACGTGCTCACCACCATCTACTACCGGCTCACCGATCCGGCGCGGCCTCTGATCCATCGCGGCAGCGCCCGCGCGGTCGAGGCGTAGCCAGCCCGGTGGCGGTGATCGGCGAGAGCCTCCGCGGCAAGCGCGTCCTGATCACGCAGGCCGCCGACTTCATGGGGCCGGCGCTGTGCGCGGGCTTTGCCGAGCATGGCGCCGTCGTCATCGCCGACGAGCACGCGTTGCTCGACCCGGCCGCACCCGCGGCGCTCGTCGCCGCCGCCGGCCACGTCGACGTGCTCGTCGCCAACCTCGCCATCGCGGCGCCTTCCACGCCTGCCGCCGCCGTCACCGACGAGGAGTGGCGCGACGTGTTCGCCCTGCTCGTCGACCCGCTGCCGCGCCTCGTGCGCGCGGTGCTCCCGCAGATGGTCGAGCGCCGCGCCGGCAAGGTGATCGTGATGGGTAGCGCCTCGGCGCTTCGCGGCATGAAGCGCGCCTCCACCTACAGCGCCGCGCGCGGCGCCCAGATCGCCTACGTCCGCGCGGTCGGCACCGAGGTGGCGCCCCACAACGTGCAGGTCAACCTGATCGCGCAGAACTTCGTCGACAATCCGACGTACTTCCCGGCAGACGTGCAGGCGCTGCCGGCGTTCCAGGAGCGGCTGCGGCGCGAGGTGCCGGCGCAGCGGCTCGGCCGGCCCGAGGAGGACGCCGCGTTGGCGGTCTTCCTGGCCAGCGACGAGTGCGGCTTCCTGGTGGGGCAGAGCGTGCCGTTCGCGGGCGGCTGGGCCTAACCCGAGATCTCGACCTTGTCCATCGTGACGGGGGTCACCGGGCGGTCGTTGCGGCCGGTCTCGACCTGCTCGATCGCGTCGACGACGTCCATGCCGGCCGTGATCTTGCCGAACACGGTGTGGCGGCCGTCGAGCCACGGCGCCGCCGCGGTGGTGACGAGGAAGAACTGGCTGCCGTTGGTGTTCGGGCCGGCGTTCGCCATGGCGATGACGCCGCGGACGACGCCGTGCTGGTTGGCCTCGTCCTCGAACTGGTAGCCGGGGCCGCCGGTGCCGTCGCCCTTGGGGCAGCCGCCCTGGATCATGAAGTCGGGGATCACCCGGTGGAAGGTGAGGCCGTCGTAGAAGCCCTTGCCGGTCAGCTCCACGAAGTTGGCGACCGTCTTCGGGGCATCGGCGTCGTACAGCTCGAGCGTGATGACGCCCTTGCTGGTGTGCATCGTGGCGATAGTCATGCCGGGACGGTACCTCGCGGCCGCACGGGCGCGTCGCAGCGGGCCGCGCGGGTGGGCGCGCGGGGCGTTTCGTTTCCGGATCCACGAGTGGTAACGTCGATCGGCGGTCGGACGTCGAGCGAGCGGGAGGGTCGGAGCGTGGCACCTACGCTGAGTGAGCTGATCGAGCATCTACCGAAAAACTGGGGGCGCTGGGGGGCCGATGACGACCTCGGCTGCCTCAACTTCCTCGGGCCAGCTGAGGTGCTGCGTGGCGCGGCGGAAGTCCGCGAGGGCGCAGTGTTCACGCTGGGCGCACCGATCACCGACCCGCGCGGCGACCCTGCGTTCCCGGGGCTCGGCCGCACGGGCCCGACGCGTACGAACTCACAGGACTTCGGCGACTACCAGTCGGGCAAGGCGCAGATGCTTCCCGGCGGGCTCGAATTCTCCGACGACCAGATCGCCCTCGGTACTCATTCCAGCACACACTTTGACGGCCTCGGCCACACCTGGATCGACGGGAAGGCCTGGAACGGCTACGACGCCAGCATGACGGTGGGCTCGATGCAGCGGGCGAGCGTGCTGCCGCTGGCCGAGCACGGCATCGTCGGGCGCGGCGTCCTGCTCGACATCGCGCGGCTTCGCGGCAAGCCCTACCTCGAGCGCGGCGAGCCGTTCACGCACGACGACCTGCTTGCCGCAGCCGCCGCGCAGGGCACGACCATCCAGAAGCACGATGTCCTGCTCGTCCGCACCGGCGCGCTCGGCAGCTTCTACGAGCTGGGCGCGGCCGCCTACCTCACCGTGCCGTTTCTCGAGGCCGGGCTCGCGTTCTCGGAGGAGCTCGTCCGCTGGTACCACGAGCTCGAGCTGCCGATCTTCGCCACCGACACGATCGGCAACGAGTACACCGACTGGGAGAAGACCGGCTACGTCGGCCCGCTCCACGCGGCGCTGATGCGCAACCTCGGCGTCCTCTTCGCCGAGATTCTCTGGCTCGACGACCTCGCTGCCGCCTGCGCCGCACGTGGCCGCTGGTCGTTCTTCTTCACAGCCGCGCCGCTAAAGATCGTCGGCGGCACCGCCGCACTCGTCAACCCAGTCGCCATCCTCTAGCCCTCACCCGCCCGCACCGCCCAAGGAGCGACGAATGTTGGAGATCACCCGCACGCGAGAGCAGGCCCTCTGTCTCGACCTCTTTGCCCTGCCGACGGCGACGCAGCCGGGCCCGGGGCCGGTCACCGGGCTCGAGGCGGCCCAGATCTCCGGCGATCCGGTGTCGGGATCGATCACCTACCTCGCCCGCTTCCCTGCCGGCTGGGAGCACACAGCGACCGCGCTGGAGGCAACCGTCGAGCTGTTCCTGTTCGAGGGCGACATGGCCGCCGGCTCCACGCGCGTGCACGCGGGGGGCTACCTGTGCGTGCCGCAGGGCAGCGGGGCGACGAAGCTCAGCTCGGTTGGCGGCGCCTACGGGCTCGTCCTCTGGAACCCCAACCTGCCGGCGTTCCCGCCGCCGGTCTTCGGCGTGCGCGCCGTCGAGACGTGGGCTGAGCCGTTGCGCTCGCGCGACGCCACGAACCTCTACTCGACGTACCGGTCGCTGCGCGTCCCGGACTTCAACGAGCAGGGCTTCAACGGCGGCCCCGGCGGCTTCTTCCGGCTGAGCTACCTCGCGCCGGGCATGACCAGCCCCTACCAGCACATCCACCACCGCTGCTGGGAGGAGGGGATCATGCTGTCCGGCGACCTATTCCTGGCCGATCGCGGCCTGCTCGCACCCGGAAGCTACATCGCCTTCCCGCAGGAGTTCTGGCACGCGGTGCTGGCGACGCAGACGGGCGCCGTCATGCTCGTCCACACCAACGCCCCC
The DNA here is from genome assembly GCA_947445525.1 of Actinomycetota bacterium. Taxonomy (GTDB): domain Bacteria; phylum Actinomycetota; class Thermoleophilia; order Gaiellales; family Gaiellaceae; genus CANFDS01. The sequence continues at coordinate 8,119 of CANFDS010000074.1, forward strand.
ATGGACTACCCCTGGATTCTGCGCGACTACGCGCTGGCCGAGGAGATGTGCGCCGACTACCTACACCGCTACAAGCTGGGGAAGAGCCACCGTCACACGAGCTGGGAGGACACGCCCTGGGTCGAGTGGCAGCAGCGGCCGGAGTTCCAGGAGTGGCTCGCCAGTCCGGCTAGCGTGGCCTGGGGCGACGAGGTCGGGCCGGGCCAGGCGTGGGTCGCCCGCTCGCACTGGCAGTGGTCGTGACCGGCATGGGCGAACCGCCATCGACGAAGGGAGGGTGGCATGTCAGATCGCAAGGCTCTGATCCGCACGTTCTACGAGCGCTACGTCGCCGGTGACAGCGACGGCGCGCTGGGGATGCTCGCCGAGGACGTCACCTGGCAGGCCCCCGACTGCCTGCCCTACGGCGACCTCTACCACGGTCGCGCCGGGGTGCTGAACTACGCAACGACGGCTGCCTCCTGGTACGACTTCATCCTCGTCGAGGTCGACGACGTCGTCGACGCCTCGGCCGACCGGTCGATTGTGGTCGGCACCTTCGGCGGCCGTGCCAGGGCGACCGGTACCGACTTCCGGGTGCCGTTCTGCCAGACCTGGGAGTTCCGTAGCGACCAGGGTGTCGCGCTGCGCTACACCAACGACTCGGGCGCGGTGCTGCGTGCGCTCGGCGTCGGGCCGCGTGCGCTCGGAACGCCGCCGCGCGCGTACGGCGCCTGACCGCGCGCTAGCGTTCGCTGGGCTCGCCCTGCGAGAGCAAGACGTCGGTGTGGAGGCACGGCAGTCGTACTGCACCAGCGGGCAGTGCCCGTGCAGGAAGCAGCCTGACGGCAGGTCGACCGGACTCGGGATCTCGCCGGAGAGCGAGAACTTTGCCGGCCGCTCGTCCGGGTCGGGGAAGAGCACCGAGGCCAGCAGCGCCGTGCTCGATGATCTGGCCGAGGTACATGATCGCGATCCGCGAGCAGACCGCGCGCACTGCTGTCAGGTCGTGGGAGATGAAGCCACCTTGTTGTCGCCCGTGTCGAAGACAACGATGCCCTCGGGGTGCTCCAGCACGCTCCAGGTGGTGGTGCACAGCACCGGCGTGCCGCATTCAACGGTCACCGTCAGCACCGATCGGTCGAGGATGAAGTTGCAGGAGTTGAACGGATGCCAGGAGAGGCGGCTCATCAGGCAAGACAAACAGAGAGGCGAGCGGCTGGTCAAACGCGTACCGGTATCGCTGTTCCGGGGCCGCCCGTACGGCCTATTATCGAGGCGTGGCTACTCCAGGAACGACACCGGGAGCGGCGACCTGCGCCAGCTGCGGCGCAGCCTTCGAGTGCGGCGCCGTTGCAGGCGCTGACGACTGCTGGTGCGTCCACGTGCCACTGCTGCCGAGCCAGGTGCTGGCGAGCCTCGACGAGGAGTTCGAGGGGTGCCTCTGCCCGGCCTGCCTCGAGGTGGTGGCCCGCGCCGGCCGCGAGGGCGCCGCCGGCGAGGGCTGAGCGGTCTCGGCGGGCTTGAACACCGTCGTCGTGACGACGCGAATCACCAGCGCTGGCCCCGGCGTCAGCGCCGGGCCCTTGGACGGGCCTGCGAAGACCGATGTCGCGACGATCGTGCCGTAGATGCCACCGCGGTGTCGCGGCCCTTGAGGACGTAGCGCAGCGGCACCCGCACCGATTGCCGCGGCGGCACCTGGTAGGAGAGGTTCGCGATCTCGATCGGCACCGTCTTCCCCGACGCCAAGAGCCTCTACCGGCTGCTGCGGCGGCGCGGCGTGCCCGTGGCGACGGTCGTCTTCGCGATCGCCGGTGTCGTCAACGACCTCGTGGCGCGCGCCGGCGGTGCCTGTCCGGGCAGATGTTCGTGCAGCGGATGCTCTTCGAGGTCATTCGCAGCGTCCACGAGGGCGAGCCGCAGCAGCGCATCCGCTCGAGGTACGGCCGCACGGGCGCGTCGCAGCGGGCCGCGCGGGTGGGCGCGCGGCGAGATACCGGCCACCCGGGAACGGCCCCGGCTGCGCGCCCTCCACCCGTGTGGGCATGATTCCGCGCATGGCGGGCGAGCAGGTGGTCGGATTTCGCGGCAGGACGATCCTCAAGACGATCGGCATCTTCGTCGCGGTCGCGCTCCTGCTGTGGCTGATCTGGCACGCGCGCGGGGTCATCACCTGGGTGCTGATCGCCGCGTTCCTGGCGATGGCCGTCAACCCGCTGGTCGACCGCCTGCAGCACCGGGTCGGCATGGCGCGCGGCTGGGCCGCGGCCATCGTCTACGTCGGTGTGCTCGCGGCGATCGGGGCGATCGGCTACAGCTTCATCCCGACGCTCGTCGGGCAGGTCAACGACTTCGCCGACGCTCTACCGGGCTACGTCAAGAACCTCACCGAGGGCCGGGGCCGGCTCGGCTTCCTCGAGACGAAGTACGACATCGTCGAGCGCGTCAAGGAGCAGGTCTCGGAGGGCGGCGCCGGCAAGGTGTTCGGCCTCTCCGGTGCGGCGCTGATGATCACCAAGAGCGTCCTCTCGACCGTGGCCGCCGTGGTCACGATCGTGTTCCTCACCTTCTTCATGATCCTCGAGGGGCCGCGCTGGATGGAGCGCATCTACGGCCTGCTGCCCGAGGAGTCGCAGCCGCGGTGGCGCAAGGTCGGCAACGACATCTACCGCACCGTCGGCGGCTACGTCAGCGGCAACCTGCTGATCTCGCTGATCGCCGGCCTCGTCTCGTTCGTCGTGCTCTACGCCCTGAACGTGCCGTATGCGGTGGCGCTGGCGCTGATCGTCGC
>CANFDS010000075.1 GCA_947445525.1 Actinomycetota bacterium
CGTCCTACAGCCGGGTGATCTCGATGTCGAGCGCGCCCTCCCACAGCACCTTGACGCCGAGCTCGCGCAGGTGTTCACGGCCCTCCTCGATCGTCATCAGGTGGTTTGCGGCCAGCGGGCCGGCCTTGCTCGCGAAGGCGCAGTGGCCGTACGGGAAGAGGATCTCAGTCTCGCTGACGCCGCCCGGGTAGAGCAGCACCTGGCCCGGCGCCGGGAAGCAGGTCGGGTCCTCGAACGGGATCGGCAGGTTCAGGTCGCCCAGCGGGATCCACGTCGCCTCACCGGACCAGCGGACGTGGATGATCTTGCTGCGGAACGGCAGCATGGTCTCGAACGCGGCGACGGTCTGCGGAGACGCCTCCCGCTCGAGCCGGGCGGTGAACGTGAACGGGCCTGCAGTAATACGGAGGTCACTCACAGGGCACTCCTTCCGGTGGGGATGGCGGAGACGACGGCCGGGTCGGCAGTGCGGTCGGCCGGGAGCGGCCGGCGGATCCCGCCCTGCAGCCGGCGCAACAGGTAGTACGCCACGGCGCCGATGCCGAGGCCCCACACCCACTTCAGCCACTCGCCGGGCACGGCGTAGTAGACGGGCACCGTGATCGCGATCGCCGCGAAGGCCGAGGGGTTGAAGCCGCCGCTGTAGCGGTAGCGGCCGTGGGGCTCGTAGAGCTCGTCCACGTCGAGCTGCTGCCGGTGAAAGACGAGGTAGTCGACGAGCATCACGCCGGCGAGCGGCGCGGCGACGCTGCCGAGGTGCGTGATCCACTTCTCGGCATTGTTGACGAAGCCGGGAAACGCGGACAGGCCGAAGGCGGCGCAGGCGGCGGCAGCGGTCGTCCAGAGCCGGCCGGCGCGCGGAAAGGTGTTGACGAGCGCGAGCCCGGCCGAGTAGAGGTTCATGATGCAGACGGCGATCATCTGCACGATCACCGCGATCAGCAGGAGGGCGAGCAGCACCTTGCTGCCGGTCAGGTCGGAGCCGGCGACGAACGGGTTGCGCTCGCCGCTGGCCGCGGCCGCGTAGCCGCCGACGAACGTCGTCAGGAAGCCGGCGATCAGCCCCGACGCGGTGAAGCCGATGGTCATGTCGCGCCGGGAGCGCGTGTAGCGACAGAAGTCGGCCATCGTCGTGACGGCGGTCAGCGACGAGCCGACCATCACCGTCATCCAGGTCGCGAAGCCGAGCCATGTGAGGTGCTGGTCGGGCGAGTCGAAGACGCGCGAGGGCTGGTAGTTCGGGTTGTCGGTGGTGAAGTAGAGGACGAGGATGACGGCGACGAACATCACCGCCAGCGGCAGGATCACCTTCATCACCCAGCGCAGGACGTCGAAGCCGAGGACGGCGAGCACGCCCTGCAGCGCGGCGAAGCCGAGGGCGATCGGCACGAGCCGCAGGTGCCAGCCGAACAGGCCCGACGTCAGCGCCTGGATGCCGAACCCGCCGGCGAGCGCCTGCGACGCGCACCAGTAGATCGCGGCGATCGCCCGGTAGACCGAGGAGATGAGACGGGCGCCCCAGTAGCCGAGCGTCGAGCGCACCGCCACCTGGCCGGGGATACCGTAGTCGACGCCGACGCGAGCGACGACGGTCAGCAGCACGAAGGAGACGACCTGCGCCGAGACCAGGCAGCCCACGGCCCACCACAGCGGGAGCCCGCCGGATGTCACGGCGAGCGCCCCGACCACGTACATCAGCGGGTTGAGGAAGAAGGCCAGGTTGATCGCGAACAGGTCGCGCCAGCTGCCGGTGCGCAGCGCGGCCGGCACCGGCTCGACGCCGTACCCCTCGACTCTCGCCATCTAGCCGCCCACGGGCGCGGCGCCACCCGTGCAGCTCACGCCGGCTACTTGCCGCGCTGGCGCAGGAAGAACTCGAGGATCGCCCGGTTGTACTCCTCGGTCGAGTCGATCGGGTTGGAGTGGCCGCCACCCTTGATGACGTACTTCTCGCAGCCCTTGATCCCCTCGTAGATCCCCTGCTGGCCCACGCCGCCGGGGCCCTGGTCCCACGGCGTCATCAGGTCCTCGTCGCCGCCGATCACGAGCGCGGGCGAGGTGATCTTCGGATGCCACGGCGTGAGATCCATGTCGTTCATCGCCTGGCAGGCGGCGGTGAAGACCTCGGTCGTGTTCGAGTCGGTGAGGATCTGCTGGATGAAGTCGACGGCGCCCGCGTTGGCCGGGTTCTCGAGGTAGGCCCGGTTGAGGCCCTGCCACGCGATCAGCTCGGCCAGGATGCGGCTGCCGGGGCCCTTCGGGTCCATGTTGGTGATGTCGATCCAGTTCTTGAACACCAGGCGGCCAGAGACGCCGAGCTTCGCGGCGGAGCAGTTGATGACGACCGAGATCGTCCGCTGCGGGTACTTGCCCGCGAACGTCTGCGCGATCATCCCGCCCATCGAGGTGCCGTGGATGTGCGCCCGCTCGATGCCGAGCACGTCGAGCAGCCCGGCGACGTCGTCGGCCCAGACCTCCATGTCGTACTTCTGCACCGGCTTGTCCGACGTGCCGTAGCCGCGCTGGTCGAAGTCGACCACCTTGAAGTGATCGGCCAGGACGGGCGTGCACGGATCGGTGTTGAAGTGGCCGAAACCGGCGCCGTGCAGCTGCACGACCGCCTCGCCCTCGCCGGTGATGCGGTGCCAGAGCTTGACGCCGTTGACCTCGATGAAGGTCCCGGTCGGGCTGACTATGGCCATCTGTTCCTCCTACGGTTGGGGCGGCGGCGCGGCGGGCGCGCTACCGGTCGACGGTGATCTGGACGCGCTCGGGCGCGGTTGCGAAGAAGTCGCGGCGGAACTCGTCGTTCGACGCCCACTCGCGCTTCGGCACGACACGGCGGACGAGGCTGAAGCGCGCGGGCGCCGCCAGGAACGGGAACGGGCTGATGCGGACGTGCCACGGCGCGACCGGCTCGATCCGGAGCTCGCCCTCGCCGCCGTCGTAGCCGAGCGGCACCGGGCCGAGGGTCTCGGACTCGCCACCCTCGAGATCCTTCATCGAGAAGTAGATCGCCAGGCGGTCGTACACCTGCAGCAGCTTGTAGTTGACCCAGCGCTCCGCCTCGGGCACGGCGAGCGCGGCGATCTGCCGCTGCTGCCACGCCTCCTGCTCGGCGACGAAGCCTTTGACCAGCTCGGGATGCTCGGCGGCCTGCTTGAGGCCGAGGCCGGGCTGCGTGCCGTAGCGGCCGGTGTAGATGCCGGAGCCGTGCATCGAGACGAGCAGGCCGGCGTACGGGTCCTGCTCGCTGACCGCGGCGATGCAGGCGCGATAGAAGGTGAGGTGCGACGGCACCGCGACCTCGAGGAACGCGGTCGGCCTGGTGGTGCCGGGGTTGAGCGTCGGCTCGCGCTCCCACACGGCCCAGCCGTCGTCGTGACGGCGCGCGGCAACCTGGACGGAGCCGTGCGGACGGGGCGCCTCGACGGCGCCACCACCCCACTGCCTGGCCAGCTCGCCGGCGAGCTCGCCGTGGTCGGGTTGCAGGACGATCTGCCAGGCGTGGCCCATGTCGCGTACGAACATGGGACGTACAATACGCCAAGCGTGGGCACGGAATCGAGATACGGCTACGCCCGCGAGGAGGACGTCTCGGGCCTCGTGGCCTCGGTGTTCGTGGACATCCGCGCGCGCATGCCGTTCGTGCCGGCGATCTTCAAGGCGCTCGCCGTCGATCCGCCAGCGCTCGAGTCGGCCTGGCTGCAGGCACGCCAGCTGTACGACCATCCCGGCCGAGCCGCCGCCACCGAGCGGCTGCGAGCGCTCGCCGACCCACGGCTCGACTGGGTCGCCCCGCCCGCCGTGCGCGCTGCCGTCACCGCCTTCCGCGACGACCTGCCGAACATGGTGCTGATCGTGACCTCGCTGGCGCTCGCGCTCGACGGCGAGCTGCCACGGGCGCCCAGGCCGGCGGCCAACCTCCCTCCGCCCGGGCCGTTGCCGCCAACGCCGGTGCCCGAGGATCGCAGCGAGCAGCCGCTCTACGACGAGGTCCGCGCGGTGTACGGCACCGAGCACCTGCCGAGCATCTTCCGGGCGCTCGGCGCGACCGGGCTGCTGGCCAAGCCGTGGGCGGCGATCGGGCCGTACCTCGCGAGCACGGGCGGGCGCGCGCACGTGGCGCAGGTGCGGGCGGCGGCAGAGGCGGCGGCACGCGGCTTCCCCGAGGTCGCCTGCTTCGCGGCCGAGAGCGCCCGGCCGGTGCTCGAGCAGTTCCGCGTCGCGCTGCCGATCAACCTCGTGTTCGTGCTGGCCGCGAGCAACGCGGGCTAGAGGCTTGATGTGAATTAGCCGCGGCCCCGGCTGCCGCCCCGCTGGGGGCGCTAATTCACATCAAGCCTCTCGGGTCAGCCCGCCCGGGCCGGCAGCTCCTTCAGCCGGCGCGCCATCAGGGCACCGAGCAGCGAGCACCCGCCCATCAGCAGCCACACCGGATCCCAGCCGTGCGCATCTGCGAGCGCGCCGATCGGCGCCGTAAGCACGCCCGAGACGCTGAAGACGACGGTCGCCGCCACCGCCACCGCCTGCCCGGCGATCTCGGGCGGCACCGACTCGCCGGCGCTCACGTACACCAGGTGGTTCCAACCGAAGGCGCCGAAGCCGAAGAGTGCGACCGCCGGCAGGATCGTCGCGAGGCCGCCGCCGTGCAGGGAGGCGGCGAACGCGACCGCGCCGACGGCGGTGAGGAGGCCGACCTCGACGAGCGAGCGGCCGCGGCGGCGGCCTCCGCCCCGGTCGGCAACCTTACCCCAGAAGATCCGGCACACCGCAGCCGAGACGTTGAGCACGACGTACGCGATGCCGGCGCCAAGAGCGGTGAGGCCGGCATCGCGGGTGGAGGGCACGAGATACGTGAGGCTCGACTGCAGCGCCATGATGTACAGCACCGAGATCGCGAAGATCGTCCACATGCGGCGGACGCGCAGGATGCGCAGGAGCGCGAAGCCGACCAGGCGGCTGCCGGGCGCGTCGCCCGCGTTGGCGACGAACGAGAAGGCGATCCCGGTGAACCCGATGAGCGCCGCAGTCAGGTAGAGCACCGCATGCACGTCGACGGCGTGCTCCATGCCCGGCAGCGCCAGCGCGGCCGCGGTGCCGCCCAGTGGCACAGCCATCTGGCGGACGCCGAGCGCCCAGGCCCGCTGCTCGGCCCCGTAGACCTTGAACAGCGCGCCGGCTCCCGCGATCGGGATCACGGAGGTGCCGAGTCCCGAGCAGAAGAGCGCGGCGATGAGCACCGCCGACGAGCTGGTGGCGGCCGCTGCGAGCACCGAGACGACGGCGATCGCCGTCCCGATCAGGACGCTCAGCCGCGACCCGAAGCGGTCGACGAGGAAGCCCCAGGCGATGAGCGAGGCGCCCGCGCCGAGCAGCGTGGCGGTGACCGCGGCGCCGTAGGCCGGCAGGCTCAGCCCATACGCGTCGCGCAGCGCCGGCCCCACCGACGGCAGCCCGAAATTGATGAACGCGACCGCCGCCTGCGCCACAGCCGCCCACAGCAGCACGACTCTCGCCGACGGCCCCGCCGAGCGCGAGCGCTGCGTCTGGTCGGCCCCCGGCATCGCCGGCGAGCATAGCGCCCTGCACCACGTCGCCTGCCGGCGGGCTATCGTGCCTCTCGTGAACCGTCAGGAGATCGCCCGCCAGCGCCGTCGCCAGTCGATCGAGGCGACCCTCGAGATCGAGGTCGAGCGTGAGACGCTGCTGCGCGAGCGCTTCTCCGATCTGATCGGCGACGCCGATGCCTGGAAGATCGACGCCGAGGTGCTCCCGGGCATCGCGGCCGACGAGGTCGCCCTGCTCGACCGCATGCTGCTCGTCGAGAGCGAGCCGGACGAGGACGCCAAGGAACGATACGAGGAAGACATCCGCGAGCTGCGTGAGGACATCGAGGAGTGCGAGCGCCGCCAGCGCGCACTCCGCCGCTTCCTCCACGCACTCGGTGAGTAAGGAGGCAGTTTCGATGGCAGTAGTCGAGTCCAACCCGGAAGCCGGCCAGCGCGCCCGCGACGACGATCGCAAGCACGTCCTCCACTCGTGGTCGATCAAGTCGAAGATCGACCCGCTGCCGATCGCGCGCGCGGAGGGCCGCTACATCTGGGACTTCGACGGGAAGCGCTACCTCGACTTCTCGTCGCAGCTGATCAACGTCAACATCGGCCACCAGCACCCGAAGCTCGTCGCCGCGATCCAGGAGCAGGCTGGCAAGCTCTGCACGATCGCGCCCTCCTTCGGCAACGACCAGCGCTCCGAGCTGGCGCGCCTGCTCGCCGAGGTGACCCCGGGCGACCACTCGCTCGCCTTCTTCACGAACGGCGGCGCCGAGGCCAACGAGAACGCCGTCAAGCTCGCCCGCTGGTACACGGGCCGCCACAAGGTCGTCGCGCGCTACCGCAGCTACCACGGCGCCACCGCCGGCGCGATCACGCTGACGGGCGACCCGCGCCGCTGGTTCGCCGAGCCGGGCCTGCCGGGCGTCGTGCGCATGCTCGACCCGTACACCTACCGCTGCCCCGCCGGCCACCCTGACCCGTGCCCCGTCTGCTCGGGCGGGCCGCACCTCGAGGAGATCCTCCAGTACGAGGGCGCGCACACCGTCGCCGCCGTGCTCGTCGAGACGGTGACCGGCACCAACGGGATCATCCCGCCGCCGCCCGGCTACCTGAAGTCGATCCGCGAGACCTGCGACCGCCACGGCATCCTGCTGATCTGCGACGAGGTGATGGCCGGCTTCGGCCGCACCGGCGAGTGGTTCGCGTGCAACCACTACGACGTCGTCCCGGACATCATCACGATGGCCAAGGGCATCAACTCCGGGTACATCCCGCTGGGTGCCATGAGCATGCGCCAGCACATCGCCGACTGGCTCGAGAACGAGTACTTCGGCGGCGGGCTGACGTACTCCGGGCATCCGCTCGCCTGCGCGGCGGGCGTCGCCTCGATCAACATCTTCCGCGAGGAGGGCATCATCGAGAACGCGGCGGCGATGGGCAAGGTGCTCGAGGTCGAGCTGCCGAAGCTGCAGGCAAAGCACCCGTCGATCGGTGAGGTGCGCGGGCTCGGCCTGTTCTGGGGCCTCGAGCTGGTGCGCAACCGGGCGACGAAGGAGATGCTCGTCCCGTTCAACGCGAGCGGCGAGGCCGCCGCGCCGATCGCGCGGCTCGGCAAGGCCGCGCTGGCGAAGGGCCTCTCGCTGATGACGCACTGGAACGTGGCGATCGTGGCGCCGCCGCTGACGATCACGCGCGAGGAGCTGGACGAGGGCCTGGCGATCCTCGACGACGTGCTCTCGGTCGCGGACGAGTACGTGACGGCCTAGACCTCCCGTCGAACACCGGGTTCCGCACATCGACGTCTAGGAGACGGACCCCGGGGCTGCTGCGCGCCGGCCGGGCCGGGCCGACCGGGAATCGCGGTGGGGCGTATCCTGCTGCGTCTATGAGCGCACACGAGATCACCCGCCTCGGCGTCAAGCCGCACCTCTCGAACGCCGTCGTCCACGGCGGCATCGCCTACCTGGCCGGCGTCACACCCGCGACCGGCGTCACCGTCGCCGAGCAGACTGCCAGCGTGCTCGAGCAGATCGACGGCCTGCTGGCCGAGGCCGGCACCGACCGGTCGCGGCTGCTGACCGCCGAGATCTGGCTCACCGACATCCGCAACCGCGACGAGATGAACGCCGTGTGGAATACCTGGGTCACCCCCGGGAACCCGCCGGCGCGGGCCTGCGTCGAGGCGAAGCTGGCGTTCCCGGAGTGGCTGGTCGAGATCATGGTGACCGCGGCGCTGCCGTAGCGAGCGGTGCCGGCGGCGGGCCGGCGGACGTCTACGCGGCGCCCGTCGCCACCCAGTCGATCGTCTTGGTGGCAAGCCGGTCGAGCGCCTCGACGCAGAGCTCGAGGTGCTCGACCTTCGTGTCCTCCGCCGGATTGTGCGAGAGGCCGCGCAGGCTCTGGACGAACAGCATCACCGTCGGCACGCCCGCCTGGGCGACCGACGCCGCGTCGTGCAACGGCCCGCTCGGCAGGCGGTGCGAGCGGCCGCCTGCATCCTCGCGGATCGCCTCGTCACAGAGATCGACGAGGTGCGGGTGGAACGGGATCGGCGGGATGCGCCAGGTCGGCGTCCACGCGACCTCGACGCGCTCCTCAGCCGCGAAGCGCTGCGCCGCGGCCTGCGCGTCGGCGAGCATGGCGGCCAGCTTCCCGGCGTCGAAGTTGCGCTGGTCGAGCGTGATGTCGCACTCGCCGACGACGGCGGTGACGATGCCGGGCCTCGTGACGCAGCTGCCGACCGTGCAGACGCCGCCGTGGCGGCGCGCGATCTCGCGGATCTCCAGGCCGAGCTTCGCGGCGGCGGCGAACGCGTCGCGGCGCGCAGCCATCGGCGTCGAGCCGGAGTGCGCCGCCTGGCCGGTAAAGCGGATGACATTGCGCTCGACGCCGACGGTGCCCAGCACCGCGCCGAGCGGCAGACCGAGGCCCTCCAGCACCGGCCCCTGCTCGATGTGCAGCTCGAGATAGGCGGCAGCGGTGGCGAGCTGGCGCCGGGCCTCACCCATACGGTCGACGCTGACACCGTGGGTCGCGAGCGCGTCGGCCAGCACGATGCCGGCGCGGTCGGTCAGACCGCGCACCGCGTCGGGGTCGAGCTGCCCCGCCGCCGCCGCCGAGCCGAGCAGCGAGCGGCCGAAGCGTGAGCCCTCCTCGTCGGCCCAGTCGACGAGCCGTACCGCCACCGGGGGCGGCGACCCGGCGGCGGCCTCGGCGGCGATCCGCCGCAGTACCTCGAGCCCCGCCACGAGGTTGAGGCAGCCGTCCAGCCAGCCGCCGTTCGGCACCGAGTCGATGTGACCACCGATCAGGACGGCGCGGTCGGACGCGCCCGCGAGCGTCGCCCAGGCGTTGCCGGCTTCGTCCACCTCGTAGACGACGCCCGGGACCGCCGCGATCTTCTCGCCCAGCCACGCGCGCGCAACCGCCCAGGTCGGCGTCCAGCACTCGCGCTGGGCGCCGTTCTCGTCGCCGGTGAGGGCACGCAGCTCCTGCAGCTCGCGGACGGTGCGGCCGGGATCGACGCTCATCGGTGCCTCCTCCTACTTGCCGCGGAAGTGCGGGATGATCTCCTTGCGGTACGTTTCGAGGATCTGCTCCTGGCCCTGGGTCATGAGGTAGATGTTGAACTGCGTCATGCCCGCCGCGACCAGGCGCTCGAGCTTCTCGATGTGCTGCGGGACGGTGCCGAGCACCGAGAAGGCGTCGCAGGTCTCGTCGCCGACGAACTCGCCGTGCTCGGCCCCGCGCCGCGAGTGGTCCTTGTAGTCGTAGAACTTGCGGCGGGCGACGTACTCGGTGAGTGCCGGCGGCAGCGTGGCCGGATCGGTGCGCGTGAGCAGGTCGACGACGTGGTTGGAGACCATCGCCGGGAACCAGCGTGTCTCGCTGCGGGCCAGCTCCATGTCGGCCGAGATGAAGGCGGGCGCCGAGACGATCGCCTCCAGCTGCGATCCGTCGCGGCCGGCCGCATTCGCCGCGGCGCGTGCCTGATCCATGAACCACTGCGTCAGGTCGGGGTCGGCGAGCTGGATGACGACGCCGTCGCCGACGCGGCCGGCGACAGCGAGCGCCTTCGGCCCGTAGGCGGCAACCTGCAGCGGGATCGTGCCGAGATCCTTCGCCCACGGCAGCTCGAGCTCCTTGCCGTTCCACTGCACCGTGCCGCCGTTCATCATCGACTTGATCATCACGAGCGACCGCTCGAACTCGCCCATCGGCACCGGCTCCAGCCCGATGACGCGCCGCGACGAGTCGCCGCGCCCGATGCCGAGCACCATCCGCCCCTTCGAGATCGCCTGCAGCGTCGCGTAGGAGCTGGCGGTGACGGTCGGGTCGCGGATCCCAGGGTTCGTCACGCAGTGGCCCAGCAGGACGCGCTCGGTGCGGTCGGCGGCGAGCGCCAGCAGCGGGTAGGCGTCGTGCCAGAGGATGTGCGAGTCGTACGTCCACACCTGGTCGAACCCGGCCTGCTCGGCGAGCTGCGTCAGCTCGAGGAAGCGGGTGTACGGTGGGTCGGGGAGGATCGTGACGCCGAACTTGAGCATGAGGACTCCTGTCTCTGCGGTGCCTGAACTCAACCGGAAGCACGGCCACTCGGCAAGTCGTGCGCGAGTCGTTACCGTGGAGCGGGTGCGTCGCCGCCGGGACGCTTCTCGAGCCGCGGCCGCTTTGAGCGGTTAGATCTCGTCGCGCTCGCGCACGTCGCGCGGCAACGGCTGGACGAACAGCGGCTCTTCGGGCTCGGGGTCGGGCTCGGGATCCCGGTCGAACGAGCCCCTGAATCCCTCGAAGCCACCGCCGTCATCGTCGCCCTCGCCCTTCTTCTTGCGGCGGCGCTCCATCCAGTAGGCGATCCAGATCGAGCTCTCGAAGAGGATCAGCAGCGGGATCATCTCGAGCGTCGTCGTGATCGGGTCGATACCGGGCAGCGCGACCGCAATTGCGGCCATGATCACGTAGCCGAGCCGCCGGTTCTTCTTCAGCTTCCGGTACGAGAGCACGCGCACCATCACGAGCCCGAGGATCACGATCGGCAGCTCGAACACGACCGTGACGGCGAGCAGCACCGTCGTCGCGAAGGAGAAGTAGTCGCGCGCGCGGATCTGGATGTCGTAGAGCGCGTCGTCGTAGCTGGTCAGGAACTTCACCGCCGCGGGCAGGGCGACGAAGTAGCCGAAGGCGAGGCCGAGCCCGCCGAGCATCGTCGCGAAGGCGGTCATGGCGACGACGCCACGCTGGATCTTCGGGTTGAGGGCAGGCGCGAAGAATGCCCACACCTGGTAGACGATGACCGGGAACGAGAGCAGGAACGCCGC
>CANFDS010000076.1 GCA_947445525.1 Actinomycetota bacterium
AGCAGGCCGATCAGCAGCCCCAGGTCTGGACGTCCACGGCGCATGGAAGCCAGTATCTCGCGCCGGTAGAGTCAGTGCATGCGCCTCGAGAACGACTTCACCGTGCCCGCCCCGCCCGAGCAGGCCTGGGCACTGCTCAACGACATCCCGCGCGTCGTGCCCTGCATGCCGGGCGCCGAGCTGAAAGAGGTCGTCGACGAGAACACGTTCAAGGCGCACGTCCACGTCAAGCTCGGGCCGATCTCGCTGACCTTCGCCGCCGACATCGTGCGCGAGCAGGCCGACCCGGCCGGGCGCGTGGTGACGATGACGACGAAGGCGCGCGAGCTGAAGGGCCGCGGCGGTGCGACGGCCACGATCGAGTCGTCGCTGGTGCCGGACGGCAGCGGCACGAAGGTGACGATCGTGACCGAGCTGGCGCTGTCGGGGACGGTCGCCCAGTACGGGCGCGGGATCGTCGCCGACGTCTCGAACCAGATGGTGAAGCAGTTCGCCGCGTGCATCGCGAGCCAGCTCGCAGCTGCGCCGGCCAGCCCGGCGGAGGCGCCCGCTGTGGCTGACGCACCCGGGGCCGCACCCGCTGCCACGCCCGCCGCGCCGCCACCGCCGCCGGTCCGGCCGGTGCAGGCCGTCGGCGGGCTCTCGCTCGCGATCGGCGCGCTCGGCCGCTCGTTGCTGCGCGCGCTCCGCCTGAAGAAGTAGCCGCGCGCCGGGGCGGGCGGCCGGGCACTGCTCGCTGCCGCTGCGACAGCTGCCGGCCGGCGCGTCAGCCCTGTGCCGCGATAACCGGGTTCGTCAGTGCGCCCAGCCCGTCGATCTCGACGGTGATCGTGTCGCCCGGCTGCAGCCACACCTGCGGGTCGCGGCCTTCGCCGACGCCGGCCGGGGTGCCGGTGAGGATCAGGTCGCCCGGCTCGAGCGTGATCGCCTGCGCGACGAACGCGATCAGCTCGCGTACGCCGAACACCATGTCGGCAGTGGTGCCGTCCTGCACGACCTGGCCGTTGAGGAGCGTGCGGAGGCGCAGCTGCTGCGGATCGGGGATCTCGGAGGCGGGGACGAGGCGCGGCCCGATCGGGCCGAACGTGTCGAGCGACTTGGCGCGGGTGAACTGCTTGTCGGCCCGCTGCAGGTCGCGCGCCGAGACGTCGTTCGCGCACAGGTACCCGGCGACGGCGTCGAGCGCGTCGTCGGCCGAAATGCCGTGCACCCGGCGGCCGATGACGACGCCGAGCTCGCCCTCGTAGTCGACCTTCTGCGAGATCGTGGGCAGCACGATCGGCACGCCCGGGCCGATCAGGCAGGTCTGCCACTTGGCGAACAGCGTCGGCGAGGACGGCACCTCGTTGCCGAGCTCGGCGGCGTGCTCCGCGTAGTTCCGGCCGACCGCAATCACCTTGCCGGGACGCTCGATGGGAAGTTTGCTCATGCCGGGAACCCTAGAGGCTTGCTGTAAATCGGCGCGGCGCCGTGACGCCCCGTCGGGGGCGCCGATTCACAGTAAGCCTCTCTAGATGACCATCGGGCCGTCCGAACCACGGCGTACCGTGCCACCAATGGCGTTTTCCGGAGTCGCGAGCGGAAGGGCGAAGGTGGCCATGCGCCTGGGCGCGATCGGTGCCGTGGCCGTCACGACGGCGCTCCTCGCCGGCGCCGGTCCCGTGTTCGCCGCCGCCGACGGCGGGCAGGTGTGGACGACCGCGGGCTGCGGCGCCTGCCACACGCTCAACGTCACCGGCTCGCGAGCGCGCGTCGGCCCCAACCTCGACGAGACTGCACCGACCGCCGTGCAGGTCGCAGCCCAGGTGCGCTCCGGCGGCGGCGGCATGCCATCGTTCGCGGGCAAGCTCAGCTCCGAGCAGATCGACGCGGTCGCCGGCTTCGTCGCGGCCAACGCCGGACGGCTGCCTGGCTCCACGCCGATCGGCGGGACGATCGTCGCCACCGCGACCGGCCCGCTGCCGTCCGCCCAGCCGTGGGTGGTCAGCCTCCAGCAGAAGCTCGCGTCGCTCGGTCTCTTCTCGGGCCCCCAGACCGGTGTCTTCGGGCCGGTGACCACGGCCGCGGTCATCGCATTCCAGAGCAAGGCCGGCCTGACGCCGGATGGCAAGTGGGGCCCGGCCAGCCAGGCCGCACTCGAGCGCGCGATCGCCGCCGGCGGGGTCACCTCGGCGAAGGGCAAGACGCCGAAGGCCACGACGACCACCGCCGCCACGACGACGACCACGACCCCTGCCGCCACAACGACCACCGCGACCGCAACCCCTGCCGCTGCCCTCCCCGCGCCCCTGGCCTGGGTCAAGAGCCTCCAGCAGAAGCTCGCGCGGCTCGGCCACTTCGCCGGCCCGACCAACGGCGTCCTCGGGCCGGTCACGACGGCGTCGATCAAGGCCTTCCAGGCCAAGGCGGGCCTCAAGGCCGACGGGCTGTGGGGGCCCGCGAGCCAGGCTGCGCTCGTCAAGGCGATCGCCGCGCTGGGCTGAGCTGCCCCTACGCCGGCGGCGCGGCCGGCGGCAGCAGCACGACGTGCTCCTCCTTCGGCCCGTGGACACCGACGGCGAGCAGCTGCTCGATGTCGGCGCTCTTCGACGGCCCGCTGACGATCGCCAGCGCGCTCGGCAGCCGGCCGCCCACGGCCGCGAACAGCTCCGGCAGCCCGGGCAGGATCAGCTCCTCGCGCAGCAGCGAGACGTGCACGTCGGGCAGCAGCGAGTTGGCGCGCGGCTCGTCGGGGGCGGCGGCGAGCACGACGCTGCCCGACTCGGCGAGACCGTAGCTCGCGACCGAGACGCCGGCGCCCTCGATCAGCGGAGCCGCGCCACGATGCACGGTGAAGCCGTTGGCCGTCGCGTTGGCGATGAAGCGGGCAAGGAGGGCCGGATCGACGAGGGGCGCCGCCCCGGGCGCCGCCACGGGCTCAGCCACGGGCTCAGCCACGGGGCCGGTCCCGGTAGCGACGACGGGCGAAGGCGGGCAGCCCGCGGCCGGCCGCCCAGAGCCTGCCCGGCCCGACGACCGCGCCCAGCGGCTGCGCCAGCCGCGCCAGCGTCGTCGTCAGGCGGTAGCCGAGCGGCGTCGACCAAGCGAGCGACCAGAGGGTGAACGCGGCCCGCTCCCAGCGGGGACTGACGCCCTGGTCGACCATGTCGCGCCGTAGGTCGAGCAGCAGCTCGTGCAGCGGGATCTTGACAGGGCAGGCCTCGGTGCAGGCACCGCACAGCGAGGAGGCGTGCGGCAGGTCGGGCGCGTTGCCGAGGCCGACGTAGAGCGGCACCAGCACGGCGCCCATCGGCCCCGAGTACACCGGCCCGTACGCAGCCCCGCCGGTCTTGCGAAATACCGGGCAGACATTGAGGCAGGCGCCGCAGCGGATGCAGGCGAGCATCTCGCGGTAGCGGCCGTGCAGGAGGTTCGTGCGGCCGTTGTCGATGATCACGACGTGCAGCTCCTCGGGCCCATCGGTCTCGCCCTCGCGGCGCGGCCCGGTGATCAGCGTCGTGTAGCTCGTCAGCTTCTGCCCCGTCGCCGAGCGGGCGAGCAGCCGCAGGATCACCGAGAGGTCGTCGAGGGTCGGCACGAGCCGCTCCATGCCCATCACCACGACGTGGCACGGCGGCAGCGAGCTGACGAGCCGCGCGTTGCCCTCGTTCGAGACGAACGCGACGGTGCCGGTCTCGGCGACGGCCATGTTGCAGCCGGTGACGCCGACGTCGGCAGTGAGGAACACCTCGCGCAGCTGGCGCCGCGCCGACGCGGTGAGCGCCTCGAGCTCGGCCGGCACCTCACGGCCCTCGATCGCGCTGAACAGCTCGGCGACCTGCTCCCTCGTCTTCTCGATCGCCGGGGCGATGATGTGGACGGGGTGCTCGCCGCCGAGCTGGAGGATGTACTCGCCGAGGTCGGTCTCGACCGGGCGGATGCCGGCAGCCTCGAGGGCACCGTTCAGCCCGATCTCCTCGGTCGCCATCGACTTCGACTTGGCAACGAGCTTCGCGCCGCGGCGCTCGCAGATGGCAACAATCAGCGCCGACGCCTCCTCGGGCGTCCGCGCCCGGTGCACGTGCCCGCCGAGCCCCTCCACCGAGCGCTGGAACTGACCGAGATAGCCCTCGAGGTCGTCGACGACGCGCATGCGCAGCTCGTGCGCGCGCTCGCGCAGCCCCTCCACGTCCTCCAGGCCCGACCACGCGTCGAGACGGAGGTCGCGGAGCCGGGTGACCGAGAGGTCGAGGGCGCCCTGGATGCGCGCGTCACCGAGCTTGCCCCGGGCGATCACGCGGAAGCTCCCCGGCTCCTGCGAGAGCTTGCTGCTCATGCGCCGCCGCCGATCCCCCGCGCCAGCGCGGTCGCCAGATGGACGACGGGGACGCCCCCCACTTTGCGCACGCGGCCGTCGAGGTGCATCAGGCAGCCCGGGTCGGCGGTGACGAGCGCCTCGGCGCCGGCGCCACTCGCGCCGCCCAGCTTGTCGTCGGCCAGCGACAGCGAGATCTCGGGCTGGCGCACCGAGAACGTCCCGCCGAAGCCGCAGCAGAGATCGGCGCGCGGCAGCTGCACGAGCGTGGCGCCGGTCTGCTCGAGCAGGCGCCGCGGCTGCTCGGCGACCTTCAGCTCGCGCAGCATGTGGCAGGAGTCGTGGTAGGCGACCGTGCGGCCCTCGTTGCGGCGCGGCAGCTCGATGCCGGCGCGGTCGAGGAAGGCGGACAGCTCCCACACCTCGTACGGCTCGACCCCGAGCAGCGCAGGCAGGTAGTGCGTGACCATCGTCGTGCACGAGCCCGACGGCAGGATCACCGGTGCGGAACGCGAGAAGGCCCTCGCGAAGGTGCGTGCGACCCGGCGCGCGGCGGCATGGTGCCCCGCGTTGTACGCAGGCTGGCCGCAGCAGACCTGGCGCGCGGGGAGCTCGACGCGGAAGCCGGCGTCACGCAGCAGCGACTCCGCATCGGCGACCGCATCCGGGAAGACGAGGTCGCCGAGACATGTCGCGAACAGCTGCACGACCTCGGCCACGAGCGGCACTCTACTCGCCACGTCCGCCCCCACACGCGAGAATGCCCGCATGAACCGTCGCCAGCGCCTCACCGCCCGCCTACTCACCTTCGGCCTTGGCGTTGCCGGCGTCTGCCTCGTCATCGCCAACATCGACTCGCTGCTGGGGGACGGTCTGGCCTCGCGGCTCGTGCGCCTCGTCGCCGGCCTCGTGCTCGTATTCGAGGGGCTCGTGCTCACGCTCGACGGCTCTCGCTCGTGGATCCCCCGCGGCCGCCGGCTCGTCCGCGACCTGATGCTCGAGCGGTTCTACGGCGGCGCCAACACGCTGCTCGGCCGGCTGCTGACCGGGACGAGCAAGCTGGTCCTCGGCCCGACGCTCTTCATTCTCGGTCTCGTCTTCGTCGGCTTCGGCGCGCTCGAGCTGACGCGCGTGCCCTGAGCCTCTCACACGATTCTCTCACGAAACGCCGACTCCGTTCCCACGTACCCCGGGTTGAATGCGGACACGGAGCACGAACTGCCCAACAGTCGAGACGGTGAGGCGCACTGCGGTCGCGCCGCCAGCACTCGCAACCGCTCCCGGTCTGGTCTGCCGGGCACGCCTCCCTCCTGCGGTCGGGGTGGCGTGCCTGACGGACCGCGCGCTCTGGCGATGCTCTAGCGGCCGGCGGAGAGGAACTCGTCGAGCAGCCGGTTGACCTCGCCGGCCCGCTCCATGTGCGGAGAGTGGCCGGCCCCCTCGAGCAGCTCGACCCGCGCGCCGGGCGGCGCCGCCTGCGCCTGCCCGACCGGGACGATCCGATCGGCGCTGCCCCACACGACGAGCACGGGGATGCCGGTGCCGGCGAGCGCCTCCGCAACGCGATCGGCCTGGCGGCCGGCAGGGAACACCGCTGCGGCGATCGCGCCGAGCGCCTCCGTGACACCGTCGATTCGCTTCATGCGCAGGACGTCGTCGACGAGGCGGCGGGTGACGAGCTCGGGGTCGGCGAACAGCCGCTCCAGCAGCGGCTTCAGCTCGCGCCGGCTCTCGGCAGCGACGAAGCCGTCGATGTACTCGCCGTCGATCTCGTCGCCGAAGCCACCCGGCGCGATCAGGGCAAGCGATGCAACGAGGCCCGGCCGGGCGACCGCCAGCCGCGCCGCGACAGCGCCGCCGAGCGAGTGCCCCACCAGGTGGGCGCGCGCCACGCCGAGCCCGTCGAGGAACGCCCCGACGGTGGCGGCCAGCCCGGCGAGGTCGCCGGCGCCGACGTCCTTCGACGACTCGCCGTGCCCCGGCAGATCGAGCGCGATCACGGTGCGCCCGCCGGACGCCAGCGGCTCCTGGTTGAACAGCCAGTTGCCGAGGTCGCCGCCGAAGCCGTGGAGAAGCACGACGGTGTTGCCCGCGCCGGCGGCGCCCGCCGCGCCCTCGTCGCCCTCGGCGCCCTCGGCGCCGCCCAGGCGGAGATAGCGGCTGCGGTGGCCGGCGACGGTGAGGGCCTCGGTGCGCTGGCCGCTCTCGGCCTCGGCGCCGGGGACGAAGCTCGCCTGGAGCTCGGCGGCGTAGGCGTCGACAGCGGCTGGATCGGCGGCAGCGGCGCCGATCACGGCGATCGGCGCACCCACGGGGATCGTCTCGCCGGGCCGGGCGAGCCGGCGCAGCAGCGTCCCGGCAGAGGTCGCCTCGACGATGCCGTCGATCTTGTCGGTCTCGACCTCGGCGAGCCCGTCGCCGAGCGCCACTGCCGCGCCCTCCTCGACGAGCCAGCCGATGAAGCGCCCCTCCGACATCGAGAGGCCCCACTTGGGCATGACGAGCTTGCTCAGGCCGTCCCCGGCCCCCGCGCCCGCTCCGGCCCCGGCGTCAGCTCCCGCCCCGGCCCCTTCGGCGCTCACCGGCGGCTCCCCGACCTGGCGCCGAGGACGCCGCGGACGGCGTCGGCGATGCGCTCCGGGCTCGGCACGAAGACGTCCTCGAGCGCGGGCGAGAACGGCACCGGCGAGTGCGGCGAGGTGACCATGCGGATCGGCGCCTGCAGCGCGTCGAACGCGTTCTGCGCGACGAGCGCGGCGACGTCGGAGGCGAACGAGCAGCGCGGGTGGGCCTCGTCGACGACGACGAGCCGCCCCGTGCTCTCGACGCTCTCGTAGATCGTCTCCTCGTCCAGCGGCGACGTCGTGCGCGGGTCGACGATCTCGATCTGGATGCCCTCGGCGGCGAGCGTCTCGGCGGCCTGCAACGCGTGCTGCACCATCCGGCCGATCGCGACGACCGTCACGTCGCCGCCCTCGCGCACGATGTTCGCCTCGCCGAACGGGATCGAGTACGACTCCTCGGGCACGTCGCCCTCCAGCTCGTACATCGCCTTGTGCTCGAAGAAGATGACCGGGTCGTTGTCGCGCACGGCGGTGATCAGCAGGCCCTTCGCGTCGTACGGGCTCGACGGCACGACGACCTTCAGGCCGGGCACGTGCGTGAACAGCGGGTACAGCGTCTGCGAGTGCTGCGAGGCCGCGCGCAGCCCCGCGCCGTACATCGTCCGGATGACCACCGGCGTCACCGCGTTGCCGCCGAACATGTAGCGGAACTTGGCCGCCTGGTTGAAGATCTGGTCGAAGCAGACGCCCATGAAGTCGACGAACATCAGCTCGGCGATCGGGCGCAGCCCCGACGCGGCGGCACCGACCGCTGCACCGATGAAGGCCGACTCCGAGATCGGCGTGTCGAGCACGCGGTCGGGGAAGGCCCGCTTGAGCCCCTGGGTCGCACCCAGCGGCCCGCCCCACGCCTCGTCGTTGCCGGCGGAGCCGCCGGCGCCGCCGGCGATGTCCTCGCCCAGGATGATCACGCGCTCGTCGCGGGCCATCTCCTGGTGCATCGCCTCGTTGATCGCGAGCAGGAAGCTCAGCTTGCGTGCCATGGTCTGTCCTCTCGCTCTCTAGTACTTGATGTAGACGTCGGTGCTGAGCTCGCTGACGTCCGGCCAGGGCGCGGCGAGCGCCTCCGCGACCGACTCGTCGATGAGCACGGCGATCTCGGCGTCGATGGCGTCGAGCAGCGTGCCGTCGAGCAGTCCGGCGCCGGTGACGCGGGCGCGGAAGGCGACGAGGCAGTCACGGCTCGCCCGCGCCTCGGCAGCCTCGTTGGGGTCGCGGTACGCCTGTGTGTCACCCTCGAAGTGTCCGAAGAAGCGTGTCGTCTTGCACTCGAGCAGCGTGGGCCCGTGCCCGTCGCGCGCGCGCCCGATGGCGACTTCGGCTGCCTCCGCGACGGCGAAGAAGTCGTTGCCGTCGACGGTGACACCGGGCAGCCCGAAGCCTTCGGCGCGCTTCGCGATGTCCTCGACCGCCTGGTGGTACGACTGCCCCGTCGCCTCGCCGTAGCCGTTGTTCTCGACGACGAAGACGACCGGCAGCTTCCAGATCGCGCTGAGGTTGAGGCTCTCCAGGAACGTCCCCTGGTTGGAGGCGCCGTCGCCGAGGAAGGCGACCCCGACCTGGCCGGAGCGGCGCACCTTCGCCGACAGGCCGACGCCGCAGATCAGCGGCGGGCCGCCGCCGACGATGCCGTTGGCGCCGAGCATCCCCTTGCGGAAGTCGGCGATGTGCATCGAGCCGCCCTTGCCCTTGCACAGACCGGTGGCGCGGCCGTAGATCTCGGCCATCATCCCCTTTACGTCGCAGCCCTTGGCGATCGCGTGGCCGTGGCCGCGGTGCGTGCTCGACACCCAGTCCTCGTCGCCGAGGTGGGCGCACACGCCTGCCGCGACGGCCTCCTCGCCCGCGTAGAGGTGGACGAAGCCCGGGATCTGGGCGTTCGCGATCTCGATGTGCAGCCGCTCCTCGAACTCGCGGATCGTGCGCATCGTGCGGTAGCCGCGCAGCAGCGACTCCCGGCTCAGCTCGAAAGTGACGGTCACTGGGCCTCCTCGGCAACGACAGGGGGACTGTTCGGGCTGCGCAGAGCGCCGATCTGCGCAGCGTGGAGCATGACCTGCTCGACGTCGATGGTCAGTGGCCCCGCGATGAGCTTCACCGAGACGCGGTCGCTCTCGCGCAGCTCGAGCTCTCGCTCGCCGTCGAGTGCGACGACGCCGGCGCCCGTGGCCAGCGCGGCCACGCCGCCGGGCTCGAGGCGGCGGTGCCACTCGACGCCCACGGGGACGACGAGGCCGGGGGCCAGCGGCACGACGAGACGCGTCGGCGCGGCGGCGGGGTCACCGAGCCGGACGTGCAGCCCGTGCGGGGCGTGACGGCCGACCGGGTCGACCAGGCCGGCGACCGACGAGAGGCCGACGGCGCTCGGGCTGGCGAAGGCGACGACGAGCTCGGAGATGTCGCCCGCGTTCCAGACGGCGCGCGCCCCGACGAAGCGCTGGTACGAGGCGGCGACGTCGACGAGCGCGACGTCGCGCGGCTCACCGTTCACCGACACCTCGAGCAGCTTCTCGCGGCGCAGCGCGAGCGGCCCACCCCGTCCCGTCGCCACCAGCCCCAGCGCAAGGCCGGCGACCGTCGCCTCGCGCAGCTCGGGGAACGCGTTGTTGGTGCCGGTCGAGAGGGCCAGCAGCGGCGTCGCCCCGCAGCTGCGCGCGACGACGCGGTGGGTGCCGTCGCCGCCGAGCACCGCGATCGCGGCGACGCCTCGCTCCAGCAGGTCGCGGACGGCGCGGTCGGTGTCGCGGGCCGTCTCGGTGGGGCGCCACGGCAGCAGCTCGAGCTCCGGGTACGGCAGGCTGTCACGGCGCGAGTCCAGGCGGCGGATCAGCGTGCCGGCGAGGCCGCCGCCGGCCGGCATCATCAGCACCCGCCCCACGCCGGTCGCGCCGAGCCCGGCCATCAGCCGCGCCACCATGCTGCCCTTCTCGGCGTTGTCGAAGACCGAGGCGCCGGTGGTGAGCCGCCGAATATCGCGGCCGGAGGCCGCGTTGGCGACGATGCCGACGACAGTCTCGGGGAACTGCAAGGTCACCCGGAGATCATCTCACGGGCGGCGCCGCGCGTGGACGGAGAGCCGGGGGCCGGCGTTGCGGCCGCCCCCCGGGGCACTGGGTCATGGCAGGCAGAGCCTCGCCTGGCTAATCGGCGGGCAGGAACCCCCACGGGCCTTCGACGTTGGCGGAGAGCGAGGCCACCGGATCGGCGCGATCGAAGCTGATCGACGCGGTGCGGCCGAAATCGGCAGGCCCGTTGGTCGCGCGGATCGTGATGGTGTTGACACCGCTCGGCAGCCCGTTGAGCGAGAGGCCGGCGGGCTGGCGGCAGATCCTCTCGACACCACCGTTCACGCTGCAGTACGTGCGCCAGGCCGGGATCTGGCTCGTCCACGTGATCAGCGCCTTGCTGTTCGAGGGGCCGAAGTTGAAGACAACGATGTTCTCGGGAGCCGCGCCCGGCGTGATCCACGAGCACTCGGCAACGACATCGCCGAAGAACCCGGGCGTCCGATACCTGATCGTGTGCGGCCCCGGCGCGAGGCC
>CANFDS010000077.1 GCA_947445525.1 Actinomycetota bacterium
GCGGCCAGCCCGGCGGCAACGCGCCCGGTGGTGGCGGCCAGCCCGGCGGCAACCCGCCCGGTGGTGGCGGCCAGCCCGGCGGCAACCCGCCCGGTGGTGGCGGCCAGCCCGGCGGCAACCCGCCCGGCAGGTAGCGATCCAACGGCGAGGGGTCCGCAAGGGCCCCTCGCCGTTCCTGCCGGCGCGCCTCGGGCCCTCGCGACCAGCCCCTCGCGCTACTTCGGGCGGGAGCGCTGCTCTTCGCGTACCGCCACGAACTGCTCGACCGCGCAGTCGATGTCGGCGAAGGTGTGCGCCGCCGACATCTGCGTGCGGATGCGCGCCACGCCCTGCGGCACCACCGGGAACGAGAACGCGACCGCGTACACGCCGCGCGCCACGAGCCTGGCAGCCAGCCGGCCGGCCTCGGTCGCGTCGCCGATCATCACCGGCACGATCGGGTGGCTGCCGGGGCGCAGGTCGAAGCCGTGGCCGGTCAGCGCGGCGCGGAAGCGCGCGGTGTTGGCGGTGAGCCGGTCGCGCAGGTCGGGCGAGCGCTGGATCAGCTGGAGCGCCTTCAGCGTGGTGCCCGCGATGTGCGGAGCGACGCTGTTGGAGAAGAGGTAGGGCCGTGGACGCTGGCGCAGCAGCGCGACGATCTCCCTACGCGCCGCCACGTAGCCGCCACTCGCACCACCCATCGCCTTGCCCAGCGTGCCGGTGAGGATGTTGACCCGCTCCATCACCCCGCGCAGTTCGTGCGTGCCGCGGCCGCCCGGGCCGACGAAGCCGACCGCGTGCGAGTCGTCGACCATCACGAGGGCGCCGTAGCGGTCGGCGAGGTCGCAGATGTCGTCGAGCTTGGCGATGTAGCCCTCCATCGAGAAAACGCCGTCGGTAGCGATCAGCCGGTGGCGCGCGCCCTGGGTCTCCTGTAGCCGCGCCTCCAGCTCGTCCAGGTCGCCGTTGGCGTAGCGGTGCCGCACCGCCTTGCACAGGCGGATGCCGTCGATAATCGAGGCGTGGTTGAGCGCGTCCAAGATGACCGCGTCCTGCTCGTCGAGCAGGGCCTCGAAGAGACCGCCGTTGGCGTCGAAGCACGAGCTGTAGAGGATCGCGTCGTCGGTGCCGAGGAACGCAGCGAGCGCGGCCTCCAGCTCCTGGTGCAGCGTCTGGGTGCCGCAGATGAAGCGCACCGACGCCATGCCGTAGCCCCAGCGGTCGAGCGCCGCGTGCGCGGCCGCGACGATCTCCGGGTGGCTCGCCAGGCCCAGGTAGTTGTTCGCGCAGAGGTTGAGCAGCGGGCGGCCCGCCACCTCGACGTGGGCCGACTGCGGTGTCGTCATCGCCAGCTCGTGCTTGGCGAGGCCGGCAGCAGCGATCTCGGCGAGGCGGGCGGTGAGGTCGTCGCGCAGGGCGGGCGCGGCAGAGCCGGCAGCGGCGCCCGGGTCGCCCGTCACACGTCCGTCCAGTCGAGGATGACTTTGCCCGACTCGCCCGACGCGGCCACGGCGAACCCCTCGGCGAAGTCGCAGTGCGAGTAGCGGTGGGTGATCACCGGGGCGATCGAGAGGCCGGACTGCAGCAGCACCGACATCTGGTACCAGGTCTCGTACATCTGGCGGCCGTAGATGCCGCGCAGCGTCAGCATGTTGAAGACGATGGCGTTCACATCGAGCGTCAGCTTGGCCGTCGGGATGCCGAGTCGGCGCTGCGCCCGCCGTGCGCCATGTTCGCGATCGCCGCGCGCAGCGCCGACTCGTGCCCCGACATCTCGAGCGCCACGTCGAAGCCCTCGGTCATGCCGAGCTCCTTCTGCACGGCCGCGAGGTCGGTGGCGCCCGGGTCGACGGCGACGGTCGCGCCCATGCGCAGCGCCAAATCGCGCCGGTAGGTATTCGGCTCGCTGACGACGATGTGGCGCGCGCCGGCATGACGCACCACCGCGACCGCCATGCAGTTACGGCAGCGGCCGCACACGACGTGGCCCTCGCCGCTGGCGATGTCGCCCGGGCTGAAGTCGCTGACGTTCGCGCCGACCTCGACGATCTCGCCGACGAACTCGTGCTCGACGACCATCGGCACCGGGATCGTCTTCGCCGCCCAGGCATCCCAGGAGTGGATGTGCAGGTCGGTACCGCAGATGCCCCTCTTGCGCACGCGGATCGACACGTCGTTGATGCCGATCTGGGGCTCCGGCACGTCCTGCAACCAGAGGCTCGGCTCGGCCTTCGCCTTGACCAGGGCTCTCATACTGCCACCATTACGACCGATCCTAGCGCCGATATGATGAGTGTCGGTTGGGGGCGTTAGCTCAGCTGGGAGAGCACTAGCTTTGCAAGCTAGGGGTCGCCGGTTCGATCCCGGCACGCTCCACTGCAACGACGAGGGCGCCCCGATCTCCCGGAGCGCCCTCGCGCGGCGAAGCGTCGGTGGCGGCGAGCTACTTTGTCGGGACGGTGGCGATCGTGTCGATCACGCGGCTGGCGATCTTGTAAGGGTCGCCGGCGGAGTTCGGGCGGCGATCCTCGAGGTAGCCCTTGTAGCCGTTCTGGACGAAGCTGTGCGGCACGCGGATCGAGGCGCCGCGGTCGGCGATGCCGTAGCTGAACTGGTTGATCGAGGCGGTCTCGTGCTGGCCGGTCAGACGCAGGTGGTTGTCTGGGCCGTACACCTCGATGTGCTCGGCGCGGTGCTTCTTGAACGCCGCCATCAGCTTCTCGAAGTACTCCTTGCCGCCGACCTCGCGCATGAACTTCGTCGAGAAGTTGATGTGCATGCCGGAGCCGTTCCAGTCGTACTCGGCGCCGAGCGGCTTGCAGTGCCAGTTGACATCGACGCGGTAGCGCTCGCAGAGGCGCATCAGCAGGTAGCGGGCAACCCACACCTCATCGGCTGCCTGGTGGGAGCCCTTGCCGAAGACCTGGAACTCCCACTGGCCCTTCGCCACCTCGGCGTTGATGCCCTCGTGGTTGATGCCAGCCTCGAGGCACAGGTTAAGGTGCTGCTCGACGATCTCGCGGGCAATGTCGCCGACAGCCCTGTAGCCGACGCCGGTGTAGTACTCGCCCTGCGGGGCCGGGAAGCCCTCCTTGGGGAAGCCGAGCGGTACGCCGTCCTGGTAGAGGAAGTACTCCTGCTCGAAGCCGAACCAGGTGTCCGGATCGTCGTGGATCGTCGCGCGGCTATTGCTGGGGTGCGGAGTGCCGTCCGGCATCATCACCTCGCACATGATCAGCGCGCCGTTCTCCCGCATCGGGTCGACGTAGATCTCGACGGGCTTGAGCACACAGTCGGAGCTGCGGCCCTCGGCCTGGCGCGTCGAGCTGCCGTCGAAGTTCCACTCCGGGATGTCCAGGAGCTTTGGAAAGTTGTTGAAGTCCGCGAGCTTGGTCTTGCTGCGGAGATTCGGTACGGGCTCGTACCCGTCGAGCCAGATATATTCGAGCTTGTACTTCGCCACCTACGCCACCAGCCTTCCGAGATCCGTGAGGTGCAGCCGATCCACCGCCCTGCCCCTCTGCTCAACTGTCGCCAGAAACGACAACAAAAAAGCCTGACGACTCCGGGGAGTCATCAGGCTGCGTCGCCTCGGTTTCACGCACACGTGCGCATGAAGCCGAGGAAAGGCTACCGCCCGCTGCGCAGGCACGTCAAGCAGGTGTCGAGAGCGGCGAAGCCCCCGCGCCTTCGGCCAAGGTACGGGGGCGCAATTGCAGTCGGGCCGAGCGGCCGGCTAGATGCCGGTCAGGGTGCCCTACCACTGCATCGACAGGCTGCCGGCCTTGCGGTTGAAGTCGCCGACGACTTTCAGCGTGCCGCCGGTGACTTTGGCGAAGCCGTTGAGGTTGACCGCGTTCTCGTCGCCGTCGACCGGGCAGCCGGCCGAGTTGGGATCGACGGTGAACGTGAGCTTGTCGCCGCTCGCCGCGGTGATCTGGCCGTCACCGGTGAACACCGGGCACGGCTTGGCGTCGGAGTTGCCGATGCCGATGTCGGTGAGCCTGCCGGCGCCGATCGGGGTGCCGCTGCCCGAAGCGTCGGCCTGGATGTCGAGCTTCAAGCCGGACGCCTTGACCTGCGCCTGACTGCTGAAGGTCGCGCTGAACGCGATGCCGCCTACCGCCGCCGCGGTGCCTGCCCACAGCTTCTTGTAGCCGGCGGCGTAGGCGTCACCGTAGCCGGTGGAGAGCTGTGCGATGCCCTTCGAGTCGAGCGCCTCCTTGATGTTCTTGGAAGTGAAGACGCGGAGTGCAGTGGCTGAACGAACCTGTGAGTCTCCTTGAACCGACCCTGGGCCTGCCAGGCATTGTCGGCTTCCTACCCGCCGCGGCTAAACCCAAACACGCCCCCGGCGCCCGGCCGGCGACGGTGCTGCCTAGCCGGTCACGCCGTCGCCGGACGCGTGTGGCGGCGGCACGCTCTGGCCGAAGGCATTCAGGTACTGCTGCTGGTTCGGGTCGGTGAAGAAGGCGCGGGCAGCGGTTTCGCCCCAGCTGTAGAGGTCGTCTGCCTGCCTGCTCGTCAGCCCAAAGTTGGTCGTGCTGATGTCGTGCGTCGGGATGCTCACGGTGCGGGCCGACATGACGTGCTTGAACTGCTCGCGATCCCAGGCCTCGGTCGCCGCCGAGAACATCGCCTTGATGAGCGGCACCGCCCAGAACGGGCGCGGCACCCTGCGGTACGGCAGCTCCTCCTCTAGCGCGGTGCCGGAGTGGAGCCGGAAGCCCCAGGTCGGCAGCTTCGGCGTGCGGCTGTCGAACAGCCACACCGGGAAGTTCGAGAGCAGCCCGCAGTCGACGATGTAGTACGGCTTGCCGCCCTTGTAGAGCGTGTACGGGCTGAACAGGAACGAGTAGCTCATGCTCATGCGCACGGCGTCCACGACCCGGAACGCGTACGGGTCGATCGGCGTGCCCTGCTTGTCCTCGTAGTCGGAAAGCCCCTCCGGCATGATCACCATGCGCCCGCTCGTAATGTCGGAGCCGATCACGTGCAGCCGGTACATGGCCGGCTGGTAGGCCTCGTCGCTGACCTCCGGCACGTCGGCACGTGCAGGCAGATCGCGCCGCTTGACGTCGGCGAAGGTCAGCTCGGTCTTGCCCAGCTCGCGCGCGAGCGGTGAGGCCGCGAGCTGCTCGGTCATCCACTCCATGAAGTACGTGCCCGGTGCCAGGCCGCGCAGCCGTGTGAGCGCGTTCGCCAGGCCGCCCAGCCACATCCCACCCGGACCGCAGTCGGCAAAGCGCTTGTACCGGGCCTGGGCGAGGATCTTCTGCAGCCCCTCGGCGTCGTAGCCGACGACCAGCAGCGCCGCGACGATCGAGCCGGCCGGCGTGCCGGCGACGTTGACCCACTCACGGACGCTGGCGTCACGCTCGGCCGTCGCGGTCGCACCGGCGAAGGCGACCCCCTTGACCCCGCCACCCTCGAAGACGGCGTCGGCACGATGGCGTTCGTCGATCGGCACAGCTCGCTCCTTCTGTCGGCGACGCCGCAGTCCGTGGCGAGTATCGCACCTATGGCTCGCGGGTTCCAGCGGCGGGACGACACGGCGCGACCCGCCTCCCGCCACGCAGCCCGCCGCAGGCTACGCCGCCGTCAGGCCGGACGCCGGCCTGCGCGGGGGTCGGGCAGCGGCGTCAGCGCCGGCTCGATGCGCGCCCGCAGGTGCTCGAAGGCCGGCGGCAGCACGAGCGACTCGCCGAGGTGCGCGAGCGGCTCGTCGGTGGTGAATCCCGGCCCCAGCGTCGCAAGCTCGAAGAGGACGCCGCTGGGCTCACGGAAGTAGACCGAACGGAACCAGAAGCGGTCGATCACCGGTGACGGCTGCAGGCCGGCCAGGGTCACCGCCTCGTGCCACACTTCGTGATCGGTAATGGTCGACGACCAGGCGACGTGGTGCACCGTGCCCGCGCCCGGGGCCGGCGGCGCGGCAGGCGGCGGGTCGTAGGCGTACAGGCCGCCGCGCTCGGCGCCGCGCACCTCCCACGCCCCGGGGCCGGCGGGCACGAAGTGCAACGTCTGCTCGAGGACGGCGCGGCTGCGCTCGGGATCGGCGGCGTAGGCGCGCACCGCGTCGAAGCCCTGGAGCGCGTAGGCGGCCGGCACCTCCGGGTGCTCGCCGAGCAGTGGCGTGTCGGTGGCGGCAGAGACCGTCAGCTCGTGCCCGAGCCCCTCCGGGTCGGCGAAGCGCAGCCACGAGGCCGCCCGCTCGCAGGCGATGCCCTCACCGGACAGACGCTCCTCCCAGAACGCGAGCGCAGCAGCCGACGCGACCCGCGAGACGACCGTGTGCACCATGCCGGCGCCGGCCCGGCCCGGCCGGACACCGGGGTACTCGAAGAACGTGAGGTCGGCGCCGGGACTGCCCAGCTCGTCGGCGTAGAAGAGGTGGTAGACGGTCGGGTCGTCCTGGTTGACCGTCTTCTTCACCAGTCGCAGGCCGAGCACGCGCGTGTAGAAGTCGAGGTTGCGCGGGGCGTCGCCGGTGATCGCGGTGACGTGGTGGATGCCCTCTAACCTCGCCATCACATCGGGTCAGGCTACCGCCCCGACGTGCTGCACCGTCGTAAAACGGGTACAACCGCTGCTGGATGGGCCGCCCTGCCGAGTTGATCAGCGCCTTCGACCGCGTACAGCGACGGCGGCCTGTGCTTGGCTTTCCGCTCGCCGTCCTGCAGAAGTACTCGGAGGACCAGGGCGCCTACCTCGCCGCGACGATCACGTACTACACCTTCTTTGCCCTCTTCCCGCTGCTGCTGGTGATGACGACGGTGCTCGGCTTCGTGCTCCGCGGCCACGACTACCTCTACCGCTCGATCGTCGACTCTGCGCTCGGCCAGTTCCCGATCATCGGCAACGAGATCAAGCTCGGCCGGCTGCAGGGCAACACGCTGGCCCTGGTGATCGGCCTGGCGGTTGCGCTGTGGGCCGGCATGGGAGTGTTCCTAGCCTCGCAGAACGCGATGAACCGGCTGTGGGGTGTCCCCCACGCCCGGCGGCCGGACTTCCTGCGGGCGCGGGGCCGGTCGCTGCTGCTGATGGTGCTGCTGGGTGGCGGCATGGTCGCGACGACGGTGCTCGGCGCGATCGCCGGTGCCGGCGCCGGCCTCGGGGCCGACTTCGGCGTCGTCTGGAAGATCGGCTCGTTCGCACTGACGGCGGTGGTCAACTTCGGGCTCTTCTGGGTCGGCTTTCGCGTGCTGGCGGCGCGCAGCGTGACCTGGCGGCAGCTGCGCGGGGGCGCGATCGCGGCGGCGGTGCTCTACGGCGGCCTCCAGGCTCTCGGTGGCTTCTACGCCGACCACGTGCTGCGCGGCGCGAGCAACACGTATGGCACCTTCGCGCTCGTCATCGGCCTGCTCTCGTGGATCTACCTCGGCGCGCACATCATGCTGCTCGCCGCCGAGGCGAACGTCGTGGCGACCCGGCGCCTCTGGCCGCGTAGCTTCTCGATCCTGCTCGAGCAGCCGGCCACCCCCGCCGACCGCGCCGCGCTCGCACAGCGCGGCCGCATCGAGGAGCGCCGCCAGGACGAGTCGATCAACGTCGACTGCAACGAACGCTCCACTCACGGCGACTGAGGCTGCCGGGACCGTCCGGGCCGCCCCTGCCGCCGCCCGCCCCTGCCGCCGCCGCGTCGGGACGCATCAGCCGAGCAGGCGCCGCATCTGCTCCTCCATCGCGGCCACCCGCCGCTCGATCGCCGCCACCCTCTCCTCGACCGTCGCGCGTTGCGGCCCGGGTGCCGGCGCAGGCTCCCCGCCGACGCCGCCACGCTCGCGGTACGGCGTCGCGACGTGCTCGTGATCCGACGGCAGCCGCGCTCCGCTGGCGCCGTCCCCGAACTCGAGGTGCTCCTCACCCTCGGCATCGGTGCGGGTGGTGAAGACCGAAGGCGCGCCCTCGCCACCCAGCCGGTGGGCGTAGCGCTGCTCCTTCTGCCCCGGCCGCCGGGGCAGCAGCTCGACGAGATCGCGCTCAATCAGGACGCCGAGCGCCCGCTCCACCTCCTCGAGCGAGCCGGAGTGGTACAGACGCTCGCTGCGCTGGTTGAGCTCGCCCGGCGTCTGCGGGCCCCGCAACATGAGCAGGGTGAGCAGCGAGATGTCGCGCCCGTCGAGCTTGAGCGCCTCGTCGAGCAGATGGCGGTACTTGATCGCGCGGCTGGTGGCGCCGCTAGCCAGACGCGTCCAGCCCCGACGACCGAGCCGGTCGAGCGCGGCCCGGATCGCCGGCTCGTCGTACACGACGACCGGGTCGCGGTTGGTCGCCTGGTTGCAGGCCAGACGCAGCGAGTTGAGCGAGAGCGGGTAGACGTCCGGGGTCGTGCGCTGCTTCTCGATCAGGCAGCCCAGTACCCGGAGCTCGACGGCATCTGCGTCCATGCGCCCCTACTTCTCGAGTAGCTCGCCGAGGATGGCCGCGCCGGCGGCGAGGTCGAACTCGACGACACCGCCGCGGAGCCAGCCGAGCTCGCCCGCATCGGAGCCGATCTGCTCGCCCGCTGCGAGCGTGGCAGCGACGACCAGGGTCGTCCCACCCTGCACCTGAAACTCCACCACAGGCCTCCTTCGGCGTTCGTGCGGGCACCTCCGCCCCTCTCCCGCCAACGCTAGCGTGCGCGACGCAGCAGCGGCAGATCCGGTGCGAAGTTCACAAGGGCGACCCCGGCGACGGTGATCACCATGCCGACCAGCACGACCGCGCCGGGCACCGTGCCCCGGATGATCTCGATGAGCACAGCAACGACCGGCACGAGGAACTGCGCGGCCGACGCAACGGATGCCTTCAGCCGCTTGAGTGCGGCGAAGAACGCAATGAAGCCGATCACCGACGCGCCGACCGTGAGGAACGCGAGCGAGCCCCAGAGGTCCGCCGACGACCAGTTCGTGCCCGCGGTGCCGTCGATCGAGAACGCGAGCACGCCGAGGATGAGGCCGCCGACGACGTACTGGCCGGCACTGATCGCCGTGACGTCGAGCGCCGGGTCGCGCTGGGCGAGCCACTTGACGATGAGCGTGGCAAACCCCCAGCCGGCACCCGCAGCCAGCGCCAGCGCCATTCCCAGCGCGAGGTCGCTGCCATGGGCGCCGCCGAGCTGCGACCCGACCATCGTCACAACCCCGGCGAAGCCGATCAGCAGACCGAGCACGCCGGCGGGCTTCAACCGCTCACCGAGGACGAGGCGGCCCAGCACCAGCACGAAGAATGGCGACGTGTTGGAGAGCACCGCAGCGTTGCCTGCTCCTGCCCGCAGCACGCCTTCGGCGAAGCCCTCCAGGAACACGACGACACCGAGCACGCCCGTCACGGCCGACCACATCAGCAGTCGCCCCGTGGGGAAGCGCGAGCGGAGCAGCGGCAGCAGCAAGAGCAGCAGGCCGGCCGAGATCAGCGCGCGCAGCCCGTTGAGCATCAGCGCCGAGGTCTGCGGCCCGCCGATCGCCACCGCCCGGTACGAGCCGCCCCAGAAGAGCACCGGCGCCGCCAGCAGGATATAGCCGGTGGCGGCGGTCGACCGCTGGGGCATCGTTGCCATCGGCCGACCGTATCGCGCACGGTCGTCGAGATGCAACAGGCGTGCGCCGGCACCCGGCCCGCTGTGCCCGGCGCCCACCTATCCTTGGCGCGATGACCGTCTCCGCGCTGACCGTCGCCGAGCTCGTCGCGCTGATCGCCACGGGCTCGCTGGTAGCGGTACCGCCCGACTACAGCGGGCCATCGCTGGCGGCGACGCGCGCGCTGATCGCCACGGGCACGACGGGACTCCGGCTGCTGGCCGTGCCGACCTCGGGGCTGCAGGCCGACCCGCTGATCGGCGCCGGCGTCGTGGCCGAGGTGGAGGCTGCCGCCATCCTGCTCGGCGAGCACGGCGCAGCGCCGCGCTTCACCACGGCCGTCATCGCCGGCACGATCCGCATGCGCGACACGACCTGCCCCGCCGTCCACGCTGCCCTCCAGGCGGCTGAGAAGGGCCTTCCCTTCATCCCGCTCCGCGGCCTGATCGGCAGCGACGTGTTGCGCTTCCGGCGCGACTGGCAGGTGATCGACAACCCGTTTGCGGCAGACGGCGACGCCGACTCGATCGTCCTGCTCCCGGCCATCCGCCCCGACGTCGCCCTCTTCCACGCGCCGCGGGCCGACCGCGATGGCAACGTCTGGATCGGCCGCCGCCGCGAGCTCGTAACCATGGCACACGCCGCCCGCGCGACCCTTGTCACCGTCGAGGAGATCGTCGACGGCTCGCTGCTCGCCGACGAGGCGACCGCCGCCGGCGTGCTCCCGGCGCTCTACGTAACCGC
>CANFDS010000078.1 GCA_947445525.1 Actinomycetota bacterium
CGCAGCAGCGTCGACTTGCCAGCGCCGTTGACGCCGAGCACGCCGATCTTCGCGCCGGGCAGGAACGCCAGCGTGATGTCGTCGAGCACCTTGCGGTCGGGCCCGTAGAACTTCGAGACCCGCACCATCGTGAAGATGTAGTCGCTCACGGCGGGCAGGCTACCGGCGCCGGGGCCGAGACCCGGGCGAGAGCCGCCCTACCTGACCGTGAACGTGCCGAACATGCCGTCCTCGTGCGGGGCGCAGTAGTACTTGTGCGTGCCGGTGAACTCGAGGCCGCCGAGCTCCTGGCGAGCCTTCGTGCCGCACTGCTGCTCGAGCATGAAGTTGTGGAACGCGCCCTGTCGGAGACGGCGAAGGTGACCTTGCCGGCCTTGATGGACTTGACCGGCTTGCCGCCCTGGGTAAGCGTGATCGTAAAAGCGGGGCACCGCGGGCTCCGGGCGGTTTCCCCGCCGCTGCGCGAGCTACCGGTTACGCTGCCGCTCATGATGACCGACGACAGCGCACGCCTCGCCGCCCGCGCCCTGTACACCGCCTGGCAGACGGGCCGCCCCCTCGACGGGCTCCCCGACTCCCTGCGGCCGGCCGATGTCGCCGCGGGCTACCGCGTCCAGCGGGCGCTCGACGAGCTGCTCGGTACCCCGGTCGGCTGGAAGATCGGCGCCACCGGCGAGGGGGCGCAGCAGCTGCTCGGTGTCGCCGGCCCGTTCTACGGCCGCCTCTTCGAGAGCTTCGTCGTGGCCGACGGCGGAACGCTGCCGGCGCTGCCCGCCACGATGTTCATCGCCGAGGCGGAGTTCGCCTTCAGGCTCGGCAGCGACCTCCCGGCCGAGCAGGCACCGTTCTCGCGCAGCGACGTCCTCGCGGCCGTCGCCGCCGTCGTGCCGGCGCTCGAGCTCCCGGATTCACGGTTCGGCGACTTCCGGGCGCTCGGAGCGCCACAGCTCGTCGCCGACGACGCCTGCGCGCGCTTCATCGTGCTGGGCCCGGCGTGCACCGACTGGGATCCGGACGCACTCGCCAACCACGCGGTGACGATCCTGGTGAACGGGCTCGAGGCCGCCCGCGGCAACGGTGGCACGGTCCTCGGAAACCCGTGCACGGCCCTCGTGTGGCTCGCCAACGAGCTGGCGGCGACCGGCCTCTCGCTCCGTGCCGGCGACATCGTGATGTCGGGATCGTGCGCGGTGCCGAACACCATTCGCGCCGGCGACTACCTGGAGGCCGACTTCGGGACGCTCGGCCGGGTCAGCGTGACCCTGCCCGATCCGCCGGCCTGACCGTGCCGGGCGTGACGGCCCCGGGGCGCGACCGCCCGGCGCCCGTGGCTACCGCCCGGCGCCTCTAGGCGAGGCGAGCGCGCCGCGACAGCGCGATGCGGGCGCCCGTGTGCCGGAGCGCGGCGGCGAGCAGGACGATCGTGCCGACCAGCACTGTCAGGATCTGGGCGGAGGCGGCGAAGTCGAGCGCCCGGGCGGCGCCGACACCGGAGGCGGCGAGGATCGCGGTGGAGGCGCCTACCTGGGTTGCCGCGCCGGCAGGGCCGATCGGCAGCACCGCAGCGGCTGCACCGGCGCACAGCAGGATGACCGCCCGGGGGAAGTCGAGCCCGAAGCCGAGCGCAGCGAGCAGGATGAACAGCGCGAGCGAGCGGGCGAGCCACGAGCCGAGCACGAGCGCCCACGCCTCCGAGGCGTGCCGCCACGGTGTCGCGCGCACGCTCAGCCAGCGGCCGAGCCGGAAGCGCAGGAAGCCCTTCGCCGATGCCAGCCGCGGCAGCGCGACGACGAGCCCGGCAGCGGCCACGCCGGCGACCGCCACCCCGATCAGGCCCGTGCGTAGGCCCGCCGATCCGCCCGAGAACACCGCACCGGTGAGGGCGAGCGGCACGAGGGCGGCCGCGTCGATCAGCGCCAGCACGACGAGCGAGAGGCAGAGCCGGCGAACCCCGGCCGGACAGCTCCGGTAGCGGCGCACAATCGCGATCCGCACCACCTCGTCGAAGCGGCCGGGCAGCGCGATCCCGGCCAGCGCGGCACCGCCGCCGGCTGCAGCGAGCGCCAGCGAGTCGGGGCGCTCCGCGTGGGGGAACAGCCGGCGCCAGCCCAACGCCTTGAGCACGTAGCCCAGCAGGAAGAGGAAGCCGGAGGCCACGATCAGATAGGGGCTGCCGTGCGAGAGCGGCCACGACGCGACGGCGAAGTGGCGGATCGCCAGCGCGAGCAGCACGCAGCCGAGCACGACCGACGCGCCCCCGCCCAGCAGCCTGCCGCGGCGGGAGCGACCCGCGGCGACGAGCAGGCGCGCCGCGCGCGCCCGGGCGAAGCTCACAGGCCGATCAGGCTCTCGGGCGGCGAGGTGGTCGCCGATCTGCCGCAGTCCATGGATCCACAGCAGCCGCTGGGGCACGGCCCGGACGTCGCACGTCACCAGCAACCGCCGCAGCTGATACGACTACACGGGTGCCGTATGCGTACATGTACCCGACCGCGCTGCTCAGCGACGCGGCCGAAGGGCGAGTGACTCTCGATGCGCGCATCAAGCCGGTCTGGCCGGCGGCGCGACTGGCAGGCACGGCGTTCACGGTACGCACGCCTCCCGGCGAGCACTACTCGGTGAAGCAGGCTGCGCTCTCGGCCGGCCCGGGCGACGTCATCGTGGTCGACGCGGGCGGCGAAACGGACTTCGCGCTGTGGGGCGACATTCTCGCGCAGGTTGCGCTCGAGCGCGGGCTCGCAGGGCTCGTCGTGGACGGTGCGGTCCGTGACGCCGAAGAGATCGAACGCCTCGGCTTTCCCGTATTCGCCGCAGGCGTCATACCTGCCGGGCCGCGCGGCAAGGCGACACCGGGCGAGATTGGCGTGCCCATCCGCTGCGCCGGAGTCGCGGTCGAGCCCGGCGACATCGTCTACGGCGACCGCGACGGCGTCGTGGTGATCCCGCGCGCGCAGCACGACGCCGTGCTCGAGAGGGCGCGGGCGCGCGAGGGTGCGGAGCAGGAGATCCTGCGCGAGCTCCTCGCCTCAGCGCGCGTCGATCACCAGTAGCCGCTCGTCGGTCATCTCGCGAATCGTGTACCGCATGCCTTCACGTCCCACGCCGGAGCGCTTCGCGCCGCCGTAGGGCATGTGATCGACACGGAAGGTGTTGACGTCGTTGACGATCAGCCCACCCACCTCGAGACGCTCGAACGCCCGGTTAATGATGCGGATGTCGTTCGTGAAGATCCCGGCCTGCAGGCCGAACGGTGAGTCGTTCGCCAGCCGGATCGCCTCGTCGACGTCGTCGTAGCGTGACAGGACGACGATCGGCGCAAAGGCCTCCTCGCAGGAGATCGGCATGTCCTCGGTGGCACCGGTCACCAGTGTCGGCGTGACAATCCGGCCTTCACGGGTACCGCCGCAGAGGATCGTGGCCCCGCGCGCCCGCGCGTCCTCGATCAGGCGCACCGCCTTGTCGGCGGCGTTGTCGTCGATCAACCCGCCCACCACCGTGTCGTCGTCGAGCGGGTTGCCAGACTTCAGCGTCCCGATCTTCGCCAGGAATGCCTCGACGAACGCGTCGTAGACGGAGGTGTGGACATAGAGCCGCTGCACCGAGATGCACGCCTGGCCAGCACGGATGAAGCCGCCGACCGCGCAGCGCTCCGCGGCGTACTGGATGTTCGCGTCCTCGTGGACGATCACCGCGCCGTTGCCGCCGAGCTCGAGCGTAACGCGATGTGTGGCCGCGATCCGCCTGAGGTGCCAGCCGACATTCGGGCTGCCCGTGAACGACAGCATCTTGATGCGCTCGTCGGTGACAAGGCGCTCCGCGAGCGGAATCGAACAGGGGATGACGCTGACCGCGCCGGCCGGGGCGCCGGCCTGGATGAAGATCTCGCCTAGCGAGAGCGCCGACAGCGGCGTCTTCGGCGCCGGCCGCACGATGCACGGGCAGCCCGCCGCGAGCGCCGGCCCGAGCTTGTGCGCGACGAGCAGCAGCGGCGCGTTGAACGGCGTGATAGCGAGTACCGGGCCGACGGGGAAGCGACGGGTCAGACCCAGGCGTCCTTCACCGCGCGGCACGGCATCGATCGGGACGATGTCGCCGGTCAGCCGGCGTGCCTCCTCGGCGCAGGTAGTGAGAATCTCGAGGGTTCGATCGACCTCGACGCGGGTCTCCCAGATCGCGTTTCCGGTCTCGAGCGTCATCTGTCGCGCGAGCTCCTCGCGGCGGCCACGCACGAGCTCGGCGGCGGCGAGCAGGATCTCAGCGCGCCGGAACGGCGGTAGTGCCGCGACCACGGGCGCCGCCGCGACGGCTGCCGCGACCGCCTGCTCGACCTGCGCCTCGTCCGCCAGCGCGACCCGGGCGAACTCGCTGCCGTCGTAGGGGAAGATCACCGGCATGGACGTCGCACCCTCGGTCAGCGTTCCCGCGAGCAGCAGCGGCCGCGGGTCGGTGCCCACACTTGTCACGGTCATGTCGAGGTCTCCTTCTTCTTTCGCTTGGGACGAATGGTCTTCGGCTCGCCGCCGTCGGCGCCGCTCAGCGCGTCACCCAGGAACAGGGCACGGAGATCGGGATCGGCCTGCCACCACGCGTCCCACTGGTCGAAGCCGATGCTGATCTGCGCGCGCCGGAGCACGAGGTCGTGATGGAGGTACTCCTGCGCTACGAGCGTCAGCACGGGGTTGCGCGTCCGCACTCCGGTGGCCTCGCCGCGACGGGGGATATGCGCGATCAACGCCTCCTCGTGATCGGCGGCCACCGTCAGCATCCTGCCCTGGAGGCGCTCGCTGACGATTTCGCCGTAGCCGTGATGGAGCCACGAGCCGACCTCGAGCGCCGAGTCCTCGCCGTAGAGCATCGCGAAGACGCTGACGCCTCGCGTGTCGGCCTGTACGAGCGCGTCGCGTAGGTCGCCGAGATCCTCGGCCCAGACCGAGACGAAGACCTCCTTCTGCGCACGGTTCACGATGTAGCGGCTGTTCTCGAGGATCGCATCGAGACCCGAGACGGTCAACACCTCCGTGGACGGGACGAACGCGCCGAGGCTCGGCAACGACCGCTCGAGGTAGTCGAGCGGCTCGCTGAACTGGGCCCGAAACCGCTTGATCAGCTCGTCCGGCGCGATGCAGACGTACCTCGTGGTCGAGTCGCGCCTCACCGTGTGGACGATGCCGAGCAAGGCGAGCTTCTCGAGGGTCGAGTAGACCTTCGACGAAGGCAGCCCGGCCGACTTCGCCAGCTCGTTACCGTTCTGAGGTCCGTGCTGGAGCAGCCCGACGTACACCTTCGCCTCGTAGAGCGACATGCCGAGAATGCGCAGCCGGGCAACGATGTCGTCCTCCACGGCGCGATCCTAGCCCGCCTCGAGCGCGAGCCCGGACTCGAGATCGAAGGCGTGAGCGTGGGAGAGATCGAGCCCGAGGTCGATGGTCTCGCCCGGGCGCACGGATGAGCCGGCGGGAAAACGGGCAACCAGCAGCGTGCGATGTTTGCTCCGCTCCGACTCGAGCTCTGCCAGCGCCGCTGCATCCACGTCGAGTGCTATCTCGATGGTCTCGGCCGTGACGACGGGCGCGGCGTCGACCTCGACGTGGACGAGCACTTCGAAGCCGAGCGCCTCGGTTGTGACGACGGTTCCGCGCAGCCGCGGGCGAAGGTCTCCGGGCGCTACCGGCGCCACCCACTCCGGCCGCACACCGACTGCGACGCGCCTGCCGACGTGGGAGGCCAGCTGCCGCGCAAGGACGCTGCCCTGCGGCAGCGTGAGCGTCTGCGTCCCGACCTGGAGCACGCCGCCGGGGGCGAGCTCGGCCTGAAAGAGGTTCATCGACGGGCTACCGATGAAGCTCGCCACGAACAGGTTGGCCGGGTGGTCGTAGAGCTGCTGCGGAACATCCACCTGCTGCAGCCGGCCCTTGCGCATGACGACGACGCGATCCCCCATGGTCATCGCCTCGATCTGGTCGTGCGTGACGTAGATCGTCGTTGTCCGCAGCTCTCGCTGGATACGCGAGATCTCCGCGCGCATCTGGACGCGCAGCTTCGCGTCGAGGTTGGAGAGGGGCTCATCCATCAGGAAGACGGCGGGATTGCGAACGATCGCCCTGCCCATGGCCACACGCTGGCGCTGGCCGCCGGAAAGTGCGCGCGGCTTCCGCTCCAGCAGATCACGGAGGTCGAGCACTCCGGCGATCTCGTTGACCCGGCGTTCCACCTCGGCCCTGGCAAACCCGTGCATCTTCAGGCCGAAGCCGATGTTCTGAGCCACGGTCATGTGCGGGTAGAGCGCGTAGTTCTGAAACACCATCGCGATGTCGCGCCGACGGGGCTCGAGGTCGTTGACGACCTTGTCAGCAATGCGGATCTCGCCCTCGCTGATCTTCTCGAGCCCGGCAACCATCCGCAACGCTGTGGTCTTGCCGCAGCCGGAAGGGCCCACGAGCACCATGAACTCGCCATCAGCAACAGCCAACCCCAGATCGGTGACGGCTCGCGTCCCGTCCGGGAAGATCTTGCCGACGCCGTCGAACGTCACGGTTCCCACGTCGAGCAGCCTCCTCTCGTCGTTTGACACCGTACGGTTCGCCGACGTACGGTCGGCTGGAGATGGTCGAGCCCAGGCTGACGGCAGCGGTGACCGGAGCCGCGTCGGGGATCGGCAGAGCAGCCGCCCGGGCATTCGCGGAGGCCGGCTACCGGGTGGCACTGCTCGACGTTGACGGCGCCGGCGCCCGCAGCCAGGCCGACCTGCTCGCAGCAGATGGCTACGAGGCCCTCGCAGTGACGTGTGACGTCGCCAGCGCCGACTCCGTCGAGGCAGCATTCGCTGCGGTCGTGCATCGCTTCGGTCGGCTCGATGCGCTCCACGCCAACGCTGCCGTCGAACGCTACCTGGCCCTGGAGCTGATCCCTGTCGAGGAGATCGACCGGCAGATCGGGATCAACCTCGTGGGTGCCTTGCTGTGCGCGCGCGCCGCGATCCCCTTGCTTGCGGCGGCGGGCGGCGGCAGCATCGTCTTCACCGCATCCGTGCAGGGCCACCTGACTCTGCCCGGCAATGTGCCCTACGCCGCCGCCAAGGCCGGGCTGATAGCGGCTGCGCGTGCGCTCGCCGTGGAGGTCGGCGCTCGCGGCATCCGCGTGAACAGCGTGAGCCCAGGCACGATTCAGACGCCGATGCTCGAGCGGGCGCTCACGGGGATGAATCCGGGTGAAGTCGACGACTTCCGCGAGCGTGTGCGCGGAGCAAATGCGCTCGGCCGGATCGGTGAGCCGCACGAGGTCGCCGACGTCGTCGTCTTCCTGTGCTCGCCGCAGGCCTCCTACATCACGGGCGAGGACATCGTTGTGGACGGCGGCTACCTGCGCGTGAAGCAGCTGTAGAGCCCCTGTGACGTGGCTCATCTGACCGTTCCGGCGGTGATGCCGCGCACGATCCAGCGCTGCACGAGGAGCGAGAAGATGAGCATCGGGATGACCGTCAGGATCCCGACGGCGGCGGCGATGTTCCAGTCGACCGGGCTCTCGGTGGTGAGCAGCGACGACGCGCCGATGGGGATCGTCCCGCGATCCTGCGAGTTGATGATGTAGAGGCCAACGAGGAACTCGTTCCAGATGAAGATCTGTCCGAAGACCGCGGAGACGAGGATGCCCGGCCGTACCAGCGGGAGCATGACCCGGAAGAGCAGACCGACGCGGGTGCAGCCGTCGACCATCGCGGCATCGTCGATCTCGCGGGGGATCTCGTCGAAAAAGCCGATCATGATCCAGACCACGAGCGGCAGCGAGAACGCGATGTACGGCAGGATCAGCCCGAGATAGCTGTCCGTCAGCCCGACGTACTGGATCATCAGGAAGACGGGGATCGCAACCGCGACCGGCGGCATGAAGCGGAAGCTGAGGATGGTCGAGGCCCAGTTGTCGCGGCCCCGGAACTCGAGGCGCGAGAAGGCGTACGCCGCGGGCACGCCGATCGCCAGCGCGAGCACGGTTGAGGCGACCGTGACGATGAGCGAGTTCTCGATGTAGGTGATGAACCCCTTGTCGTGCATCACGATGCGGTAGTTCTCGCTGATCGTCGCCCAGTCGAAGTGGAGTGTCGGTGGCACCTCGAGCACGTCGATCCGCGCTTTGAACGAGATGATCAGGAGCACCAGAAACGGTGCGATCGCCACTGCTGCGATCAGCGCGAGCACGAGATACGAGAATGCCCGTCCGGCGAAGCGGAGCGTCATGAGACGTCCTCCCGGCGGACGTTGACGACCTTGAAGAGGATCGTCACGCCGACGGCCGCGACGATCACCATCACGTACGAGATCGCCGACGCGTAGCCGTAGTGCTGGTACTTGAAGCCGTTCTGGAACGCTTCGAACGAGAGGGTCGACGTCGCCTGCACCGGCCCGCCGTTGGTGAGCCCGAAGACGAGATCGAAGGTACGGAACGCGTCGATCCCACGGAACACCGCCGCGAACAGGATCGCGGGCAACAGCAGCGGCAGCGTGATGTAGCGCGTACGCCGCCACCAGTTCGCGCCATCGACGGCGCCTGCCTCGAACACGTCTTGCGGGAGTGCCTGGAGGCGCGCGTAGACGATGATGAACACGAAAGGCGTCCACTGCCAGACATCCACCATGATCAGCGTCCGGAGGGCCGTTCCGGGATCGGACAACCAGCCGATGTTGTGGAAGCCGAGCTTGACGAAGACCCAGTTGAACATCCCCCACTCCGGGTTCAGCAGCGCCCGCCACATGAGGCCCACCACGACCGGCGTGATCAGCATCGGCAGGATGAGGAGTCCCCGGACGATCGCGGAGCCGCGCAGTCGCTGGTTGAAGAACAGCGCGAGCGCGGTGCCGAGCGTGACCTGAATCGCGACCCCGGCAGCCGAAAACACCATGGTGTTCTGGACGATGCCCCAGAAGTCGCTACTCGTGAAGAGCTGTGCGTAGTTGTCGGTGCCGATCCAGCGCCAGGTGTCCTTGCGCGTGTCGTAATACTGGAAGGAGCGGACAAGGCTCACCACGAGCGGGTAGATCGAAAAGACGACGAGGTAGATGACGCAGGGGCCGAGCAGGAAGAACGCCTCGCCTCGCCGTTGAGTCGGCGAGGCGAGACGCTTGTTGCCCGTACCCCTGCGGCTGACCGCAGTGGCAGCTGTCATGACCTGCCCGACCGTTCGCCGTTAGGCGAGGTGGCCGCCCTTCTTGAGGATCTCCATCCAGCGGTCGTTCGCCTTCTTGCACGCCGCAGCCGCGGTCGTCGAGCCGCCGAGCGCGCCGGCGAACTCCTCTGCCGCTGCGCCGATCATCTCGAACGTCTCGGGGACGTTCGCGATCTCGAGCCGCTGCGCCTTCTGGAAGGCCTTGCCCGCGACGGTCAGGTACGGGAGCGCCTTGTTCATGGCCGGGTCGAAGTACGTCGAGTTCCGGTTGGGGTCGGTCTGGTACGTGAGCGTCTGGTACTTCTCCCACTCCTTGGAGGTGAGGTAGCCGATGACCGCCCAGGCGCCGTCCTTGTTCTTGGCGTTCTTCGGAATGCCGATGCCCCAGCCTCCGCGGACGACGCGGCCTGCAGCGGCGCCGGCGCCTGGAGTGGTGGCAACCGCAACGGTCGCCGCGATCTTCGACGTCTTCGTGTTGAAGACCGGGCCGGCGATCGTCGACCACATCGCCATCATCGCCGTCTTGCCCGCGCTGAACGCGTCGCTGGAGGCAGTGAAGTCGTACTGGAGCACGCCCGGTGAGGCGTACTGCACGCAGTCGACCATGTTCTGAAGCGCTGCGAC
Source organism: Actinomycetota bacterium (assembly GCA_947445525.1). Taxonomy (GTDB): domain Bacteria; phylum Actinomycetota; class Thermoleophilia; order Gaiellales; family Gaiellaceae; genus CANFDS01. Next base: position 9,782 of record CANFDS010000078.1, read on the forward strand.
TGCCTCCGGGCTCGTCAGGCGTGGCGTGAAGTTCTTCGCCTGCGGCGACCCGCTCATCAGCTTGCCGCCGGTGCCTGCAAAGCGGCTGTAGAAGTCGACGAGGAACATCGACACGTCACCCGACTTGGCGATCATGCTGTTGCCCGCGACGCCGCCGGTGTTGAGCTTCTTGGCGGCGGCGAGATACTGCGCCCACGTCTTGGGCACCGCCAGGCCGGCGGCCGCGAGCAGGTCCTTGCGGTAGAAGAGCACCACCGCGCCACCGTGCAGGCCGGGGATCAGGTAGACGTCCTTGCCGCCGAACTGCTGCTTCGCGATGTCGAACTTGCTGACGTAGTCGAGCGCACCGGCGGGGAAGTCGGCCGGGTAGTCGTAGCCTGCCGGGGCGCTCGCGAGACGGGTGTTGAGCTTCTCGAAGAACCCGCCGCCGACGAAGGCCGACACGGTGAAGC
>CANFDS010000079.1 GCA_947445525.1 Actinomycetota bacterium
GAGATGGTCGGCACGGGCGCCATGGTACTTCACGGGCGGCGAGGGCTCGGCGGTCGCACCCACTCCCAGCCGTGGCGCGGGCTACGGGCGGCGGCGGCGTGCACCAAGAAGCACAGCATCGAGGCGCAACCCCGGAGGGCGGCCCCGCTGGCGCTCCTGTTGGGGGCAGCGTTTCCGAACTCACCCTCCAGCGCGTCCTGGAGGGTACGTTCGCTGACGGCACCGCCCGACAGCGCCGCTCCGCCCGCTGGCCGTCGATCTCTGCCCGCTGGCGGTCGATCTCCGCCCGCAGGGCAGCGGCCCCGTCACCGGGGCCGCTCGGCCGAACCGTGGCGCCACGCCTCTCGGCGGCGCCGACCCCCTAGCGCTGCATCAGCGCGCGCAGCTCCTTGCCGACTTCCTCGAGCTTCTGACCCTTGGCCTCGACCCGGGCCGCGTTGAGCCGCGGCTCGCCGGTGTTCATGTCCTCGATCCACTCCTTGGCGAACTGGCCCTCGCGGATCTCGGCGAGCACCTTCTTCATGTTCGCGCGGACGTGGTCGTCGATGATGCGCTTGCCGCGAGTCAGGTCACCGAACTCGGCCGTGTCGCTGATCGAGTAGCGCATGTAGTCGAGGCCGCCCTCGTACATCAGGTCGACGATCAGCTTCAGCTCGTGCAGGCACTCGTAGTAGGCGATCTCCGGCTGGTAGCCCGCCTCGACGAGCGTCTCGAAGCCGGCCCGCACGAGCTCCGCGGCGCCGCCGCACAACACGGCCTGCTCGCCGAAGAGATCGGTCTCGGTCTCCTCGACGAAGGTCGTCTCGAGCATGCCGGCGCGATGCGAGCCGATGGCGGCCGCGTAGCCCATCGAGATGGCGCGGGCGTTGCCGCTCGCATCCTGGGCGACGGCGAACAGGGCCGGCGTGCCGAAGCCCTCGGTGTAGATGCGGCGCACGATGTGGCCCGGGCCCTTGGGGGCGACCATGATCACGTCGTGGCCGGCCGGCGGCACGATGCGGCCGAAGTGGACGTTGAAGCCGTGTGCGAAGAGGATGACGGCGCCGGGCTTCATGTTCGGCGCGATCTCGTCCTCGTACACCTGCGGCTGGTTCTGGTCGGGCAGCAGGATCGCGATCAGGTCAGCGTCCTTCACGACCTCGGCCGGAGTCCCGACCTCGAGCCCCTCGGCCAGCGCCTTGGCGCGTGACTTCGAGTCGGCCTTCAGGCCGACCGCGACCTTGATGCCCGAGTCACGGAGATTGAGTGCGTGGGCGTGCCCCTGGCTTCCGTAGCCAATGACCGCAACCTTGCCCACCAGAGAGATGTCGCCTTCGCGATAGACCGTCGCCATCGAGTTCCTTTCCTTCGTCCTAGACGTGTTGCTTGCGCAGAGGGGTAGTCGTCGCCGAGGTGCGGCCCAGGCCGATCCGGCCGGTGCGCGCCATCTCCTTGACGCCGTACGGACGCACGAGCTCCTCGAAGGAGTCGAGCTCCTCGGGAGATCCTACGACCTCGAAGATCATCGCGTCGGCACCGAGGTCGGCGACACGTGCGTGGAAAACCTCGGCCAGCGCGACCAGCTCGTGCCGCTTGTCGGCCGGCGCGTGCACCTTGATCAGCGCCAGCTCCCGCTCGACCGCCTCGCCGGGCTCGAGCTCGCTGACCCGCAGCACGTTTACGAGCTTGTGCATCTGCTTCTCGATCTGCTCGATCGAGTGCCGCTCGCAGTCGACCCGCAGCGTGATGCGCGAGACGTCGTGACGCTCGGTGGGGCCGACCGACAGGCTGTCGATGTTGAAGCCGCGGCGCGCGAACATCGTCGAGACGCGCGCGAGCGCGCCCGGCTTGTTCTCGACGAGGACGGAGACGGTGTGCTTCACGCCACCGCCCCCTGCGGATCCTGGAACTCGAGCATGTCGACGGCGGCAGCACCGGCGGGGATCATCGGGTAGACGCCCTCGGCCGGGTCGACGCGACAGTCCACGACAGCGGTGCGTCCACAGCTGAGCGCCTCGCTGAGCGCGGCCTCGAGGTCGTCCTCGCTGGTGACCGTGAAGCCGGCCGCGCCATAGGCCTCGGCCAGCGCCTGGTAGTCCGGCACCTGGTGCGTCAGATGCACCTGCGAGCGGCGCTCCTCGAAGAAGAGGTTCTGCCACTGGTGCACCATCCCGAGATAGCCGTTGTTGACGAGCACGACGACGATCGGGAGCTTCTCCAGCGACGCGGTGGCAAGCTCCTGGCAGGTCATCTGGAAGCAGCCGTCGCCGTCGACGCAGACCACGGTCGCGTCGGGACGGGCAGCCTTCGCGCCGATCGCCGCGGGGATGCCGAAGCCCATGGTGCCGAGGCCACCCGACGAGATGAACGAACGTGGCTGGTTGCACAGTAGGTACTGCATCGCCCACATCTGGTGCTGGCCGACACCGGTACTGAAGATCACATCGTCGCGGTCGGCGGTGATGCCCTGGAGGGTCTCGAGAACGGTCTGCGGCTTCATGAAGTCGCCGGCGGCGGCCTTGGCGTAGCGCAGCGGGAACTCGTCGCGCCACTCCATGATCTGCCGCAGCCACGGCTCGGTCCTGGAGGTGGCGCCCGCGCTCTTCAGCTTGCGCAGCTCCGCGGTGATGTCGTGGAGGATCTGCTTGAGCGGGCCGACCACGGGCACATCGGCGTGGCGCAGCTTGCCGATCTCGGCCGAGTCGATGTCGAGATGGATGACGTCGGCACCGGGTGCGAACGCGGAGAGCTTGCCGGTGACGCGGTCGTCGAAGCGCGCGCCGACGGCGACGAGCAGGTCGGCCTTGTTGACGGCGTAGTTCGACCACTTCGGGCCGTGCATGCCGGGCCAGCCCATGAACAGCTCGTGCGTCTCGGGGAAAGCGCTCTTGCCCATCAGCGTCGTCACGACGGGGAGGCGCCACAGCTCGGCGAGCTCCTTCAGCTCCTGCACGGCGTCGCCGTTGAGCGTGCCGCCGCCGACGTAGAGCACGACCTTCTCGGCGGCGGCGATCCGGGCGGCCGCCTCCCTGATCTGGCGCGGGTGACCCTTGGTCGGCGGCTTCCAGCCGGGCAGGTCGACCGAGTCGGGGTACTTGTACGAGAGCGAGGCCTCCTGAATGTCGCGCGGGATGTCCACCAGCACGGGGCCGCAGCGGCCGGTGCGGGCGATGTGGAATGCCGACTTCATGATCGACGGCAGCTCCTCGACGTCCTGCACGAGCCACGAGTGCTTGACGATCGGCATCGTAACGCCCGTGATGTCGCACTCCTGGAAGGCGTCGGTGCCGATCAGCGACGAGCGCACCTGGCCGGTGACGCAGACGAGCGGGGTCGAGTCCATCCAGGCATCGGCGATCGGCGTGACCAGGTTGGTGGCGCCAGGGCCGGAGGTGGCGAACGCGACGCCGACCTTGCCGGACGCCCGTGCCAGGCCCTGCGCCATGTGGCCGGCGCCCTGCTCGTGCCGGGCCAGGACATGGCGCACCGTGGTGCCGCGCGCGAAGGCGTCGTAGATCGGGAGAATCGCGCCGCCGGGGATGCCGAATACCGTGTCGACGCCCTCGGCCTCGAGCGACCGCAGCACGGCGTCCGCCCCGAGCATCTTCTTCGACCCGCTCATGCGATCACTGCTCCCTTCTGCGTCTGCCCCGAACGGGACATCTGATCCATCCTGTGCGACATCTTCTGGTCTCCTCCTTCTGCCGCCGGGTCAGCCAGTGGGCGTACCGGTGGCGCTCTCTCGGTCGGCGTCTGCGCCTGCGGCGCGTAGTCGGCAGCTCTCCCCTAGAGGGGGAGAATGATCCCGAGGAGGAGCAGGCCGAGACCGAGAACGCCCTCTGCGGCTACGCCGCCTACCGGCGCTACGGGTACGGTCTCGAGCTTCGTCACCCTGTGAAGTGTGCCGAGAGCAGGAGGTTCACGTCAAGCGGATGCACGAAGGTGCGCGACGACCGCGTCGCCGACCTCGCTCGTGCCGGCGGTTCCGCCGACGTCTCCCGTGCGCGGGCCGTGCAGGCAGACGGCCTCGATCGCGGCCATCAGCCTCGCTGCCGCGGCCGGCTCGCCGAGGTGCTCGAGCATCAGCACGGCGCTCCAGATCGTCGCGATCGGGTTGGCGATGCCCTTGCCCGCGATGTCGGGGGCGGAGCCGTGCACCGACTCGAAGAACGGGGGCGCGGAGCTGCCGGGTCCCAGGTTCGCGCTGGCGGACATGCCCATCCCGCCCTGGATGGCGGCGGCGATGTCGGTGAGGATGTCGCCGAAGAGGTTGGATGCGACGACCACGTCGAGCGAGCCCGGGTTCGTCACCATGCGCGCCGCGAGCGCGTCGACGAGCACCCGGTCGATGCGCACGTCGGGGAAGTCGGCGCCGACCTCCTCGACCACCTCGTCCCAGAGCACGTAGCCGAAGCGCGAGGCATTCGACTTGGTCGCGCTGGTGAGCACGCGCTTGCGCTGCTGCGCGAGGCCAAAGGCGTAGCGGACGACCCGATCGATGCCGGCGCGCGTGAAGACGCTCGTCTCGATCCCGATCTCAGTGGGATGCCCCTGGTGCACGCGGCCACCGACGCCGGCGTACTCACCCTCGGTGTTCTCGCGGACGAAGATCATGTCGATGTCGGCCGGCGTGCGGCCGGCGAGCTTGGTGGGGATGCCGGGCAGCAGGCGCGCCGGGCGGACGTTCGCCCACAGGTCGAAGGTCTGCCGGATCTTCAGCGTCATGCCCCACACGGTGACGTGGTCGGGCACCGTCGGCCAGCCGCACGAGCCCATCAGCACGGCGTCGTGGGCGCGCAGGGTCTCGACCCAGTCGTCGGACATCATCGTGCCGTGCTCGAGGTAGAAGTCGGAGCCCCAGGGCAGGTGCGTCCAGGCGATGTCGAGGCCGAGCGCGTCGACTGCCTTGCGCGCCTCGGCGACCACCTCCTTGCCGACCCCGTCGCCGGGGAGCTGCGCGATACGGTGCGTCGTCATGCGCGAGATCCTATGCGCACCGCACTTCTTACGCGCCTCTGAACACTCCCTGACAATCCCGTGAGAAAGGCCCCGCGGCCGCCAAGCTTCCCGTAGAACGAGGGCGTCCCGCTTACGAACCGCACCCGAGGAGGATCTCTATGAAGCTCGCCCGCAGCGCCGGCGCCACCGCAGTGCTCGCCGTCGCCCTCGCCTCGTTCGCCCCGGTCGCCATGGCCGCGCGCTCTGCCGCGCCTGTCGCACCGCCCGTCGTGAAGATCAAGATGGCGAACCTCGGCGTCGTCGTTGCCACGAAGAAGAAGCTCGGCCTCTACACCTGGAACGAGGAGAAGGACTTCAAGGTGCACTGCACCGGCGACCGCGCCGTCAAGTGGCCGCCCGTGCTGCTGATGAAGGGCCAGAAGGTCAAGGCGATGATGGCAGGCATCAAGGGCGAGTTCGGCACGATCAAGCGCCCCAACGGCACGATCCAGCTCACCTGGAACAGGCAGCCGGTCTACACCTACCAGCACGACACCGCCAACGTCGTGCTGTGCGACAACGTCGACGGCTGGTTCGCGGTGCGGGCAGCGTAGTACCCCTCTCCCCTCTGTAGGAACGTCGAGGGGCCGGCGTCGCCGCCGGCACCTCGCGCTGTCACTCTCCCGGCGCGATTCCGGCATGGAGTCGCCGCTTTTCGTAGTACACTAATTGGCATGTGCGGATCCGCCACTCTGCTCGGAAGCACGGCATCGCCGACGACGACATCGCTCATGCCGCCCGCAATCCGATCACCATTCGCCCCATCGACGAGGATGCGCCCTCGCATCGCTTTCTCGTGCTCGGTCCGGATCGCGCGGGAAACGTGCTCGAGCTCATTCTCGTGATCGGCGATGGGCCGACCGGCCTCATCATCCACGCCATGCGCGTGCGCCCCCGCTATCGCGACTTCCTCCCACGCCATGTCGACTGAGCACCCGAAGCTGTCGATCGGCGGCGTTCCGGTCAGCGAGGAGACGCTTGACGAGTGGGTCGCCGAGGCCGAGCGCGGCTACGACCCGCTGACGATGCGGCCGGTCGGCCGCCCGCCCCTCGGCGACGGCCCCTCGAGCGTCGTCCAGGTGCGCGTCGACCCCGCTCTCGGGGACGCCCTCGCCGCGCGCGCTGCCGACGACGCGACGACAGCGAGCGAGATCGTCCGCCGCGCCCTGCGCGCCTACCTCGACGTGGCGTAGGCCGCCCGCTTGCGCGGAACGCCGAGGGGCCGGCGTCGCCGCCGGCCCCTCGGCCCACTCCTGCGCGCGCCCGCCGGGCGCGCGCCCACTCTTACCGCTACGCGACCGCGCCGGCCAGCTTCGACGGCACCGCTGCCAGGTACGCGAGCGCCTCGTCCACCGAGACGACGTCCGCGTACTTGGCGTTGATGTCGAACAGGTTCGCCTCGTGCGGCGCCTGCGCCCGGTCGCCGACGCACTCGCGCGGCACCAGCCCGGGCCAGCCGTACTGGAGCAGGTCGATCGCTGTGGCGCGGATGCAGCCACTCGTCGTCGCCCCGCACAGCACGACGGTGTCGACGCGCTGCGCGACGAGCACCGACGCGAGGTTCGTCCCGAAGAAGCCGGACGCGCCCTTCTTCAGCAGCACCGGCTCGTCCGGCCGCGCCTCGAGCCGCGGGTCGATGTCGAGCCACTTCCCGCCCAGCTCGAGGTCGCCCAGCTTCGGCACCTTCTTCAGCCAGAGCGCGCCGTCCTTGCCCGACTCGTCGAAGCCGATCGTCGTGTACACGACGAGCAGCCCCTTGTCCCGGGCGACGTCGAGCAGCCGCTTCGTCGCCAGCACCTCCGCCGTCAGGTCGGAGCCGAGCGCACACGCCGGGTCGGTGAAGCCGCACGAGAAGTCGATCACCACGACGGCGGGATTCGTGCCGTACTCGAACTTGTTGCCGAACCCCTTCGCCGCGTAGAGATCCTGGGCAGCCTGGTCGCTCATCTACTTGCCCTTCGCGAGCAGCTTGGTGCCGTAGTTGGCCCGCTTGATGTACTGGCCGTGGCCCGGAGTCGCGACGAGCTTGTTGTTCTCGACGACGACCTTGCCGCGGACGAGCGTCGCCACCGGCGTGCCGGTCACCTTGCGGCCCTCGTAGAGGTTGTGGTCGGCGAGGCAGTGGCTCGTCTTCTTCGAGATCGTCCACTTCTGCTTGGGGTCGAAGATGACGATGTCGGCGTCCGCGCCGATCGAGATCGTGCCCTTGCGCGGGTACAGGCCGAAGTACTTCGCCGGGCCGGCCGAGAGCAGCTCGACCATGCGGTTGAGGCTGATACGGCCCTTGGTCACCCCGTAGTGGTGGATCAGCCGGAGCCGGTCCTCGATGCCGACGCCGCCGTTCGGAATCATCGCGAAGTCCTTGCGGCCGAGCGTCTTCTGGCCCTTCCAGTTGAACGGGCAGTGATCGGTCGAGATCACCGACAGCACGTCCTTGTTGAGCGCGTGCCACAGGTGATCCTGGTGCTCCTTCGCGCGGGGCGGCGGCGTGTAGATCCACTTGGCGCCCTCGAAGTTCGGCTTGTCGAGGTACGACTCGTCGAAGAAGAGGTACTGCGGGCACGTCTCGCCGTGGATGTCCCAGTCGTTCTCGCGGGCGTGCGCGATCGGGTCGATCGACTGCTTGCACGAGACGTGGACGACGTAGAGCGTCGAGCCGGCGATGCGGGAGAGCTGGATGGCGCGGTTCGTGGCCTCGCCCTCGGTCTCGACCGGGCGCGTCAGGGCGTGGTACTTGGGCAGGGTCTGCTTCTTCGCCTGCGCATCCTTGACGAGCACGTCGATGGCGTCGCCGTTCTCGGCGTGCACCATCACGACGGCGCCCTTCTCCTTGGCCTGGCGCATCACCTTGAACAGGGTCGTGTCGTCGACCATGACGGCGCCCTTGTACGCCATGAAGAGCTTGTACGAGGTGATGCCGGCCTCGTCGATCGCGGCGAGCTCCTTCATCGTCTCGGGCTTCTTCAGGTCGGTGATGGCCATGTGGAAGCCGACGTCGATGACGGGCTTGTTCTTGTCCATCTTCCGGTGCCAGGAGTCGAGCGCGGCCCCGAGCGACTTGCCCGGCGTCTGCACGCAGAAGTCGACGACCGTGGTGGTGCCGCCTGCGGCGGCCGCCGTCGTGGCCGACGTCCACGTGTCGCAGGTCGTCGTCGCCCCGAACGGGAACTCGATGTGGGTGTGCGGGTCGATCGCTCCCGGCAGCACGTACTTGCCGCGGGCGTCGATCACGCGGTCGGCAGTGACCTTGAGGTTGGAGCCGATCAGCGAGATCCGCTCCTTCTCGATGTAGATGTCCGCGACGTAGTCGTCGGAGGCGGTGACGATACGGCCACCCTTGATCAGTACAGACATGCCGAGTGCACCTTTCGCTCGGTGTGCGGGGTCAGGAGATCATGTCAACGCCGGCCGGCGCTCGTGCCAGTCGGTTGCCTGCTGGAACGCGTGGCCGGCGCGGAGCACGGCGGCCTCGCCGAAGCGTGGGCCGACGAGCGTCATGCCCACCGGGAGCCCACCGACGAAGCCGGCGGGCACGCTCATTGCCGGCAGCCCGACGAGGCTCCACGGCGAGTTGAACGGCAGCAGCGCGAGCCGGTACGTCTGCTGCTCCGTGCCGAGGTCGACCAGGTCCTGGCCGAGCTTCGGCGGCACGACGGGCATCTGCGGCTGGACGAGCAGGTCGAAGCGCTGGAACAGCTCGCGCGCCTCGTCGAAGGCGACGCGGCGGGCCTTCTGGCCCGTGACGTACGCGGTGCCGGGCAGGAACACGCCCGCGAGCAGGCGCGCACGCACGTCGGCGCCGTACAGCTCCGGGCACTCGCGCAGCCACTGCTGGTGGTTCTGGGCTGCCTCGGGCAGCATCACGAGCTGGTGCACGACGCCGGCCGTCTCGGTGAACTGCGGGCGCACCGCCTCGACGGTGGCGCCGAGCGCCTCCAGCTCGGCGACCGCCTCGCGCACGGTGGCGGCGACGGCGGGGTCGATGCCGCGCTCGAAGCGCTGGGCAACAAGGCCGATGCGCAGCCCCTTGATGCCGCCGGCGAGGCCGGCGACGTAGTCGGGCACGGCGATGTCGAAGGTGGACGGGTCGCGCGGGTCGCTGCCGGCGATCTCGCGCAGCAGCAGCGCGCAGTCCTCGGCGGAGCGGGCGATCGGGCCGATCGTGTCGAACGTGGCGCTCACGGGCACGCTGCCCGCGTTGGAGACGCGGCCGGTGGAGGGACGCAGCCCGGTGACGCCCCCGAAGCAGGCGGGGATGCGGATCGAGCCGGCGGTGTCGGTGCCGAGCGTGCCTGCGGCGAGGTCGGCCGCCATCGCGCAGCCGGAGCCGCCGGAGGAGCCGCCACAGATGCGCTCGGTGTCCCACGGGTTGCGCGCGGGGCCGAAGTGCGGGCTGTTCGTCCAGGCGCCGAGCGCGAACTCGTGCGTGTTGAGCTTGCCGAGGATGATCGCGCCGGCGGCGCGCAGACGGGCAACCGCGGTCGAGTCCTCGGCGGCGAGGTTGTGGCGCAGGATCTCGGAGGCGGCCGTGGTGTTGAGGCCGCCGACGTCGACGACGTCCTTGATGCCGAGGGGCACGCCCCAGAGGGCGCCGCGCTCGCTGGCGGGGATACGCTCGGCCGCGTCGGCGGCGGCGAGCGCCTGGTCGCCGGCGACCTGGATGTACGCGTTGACGCGCGGGTTGATCGCCTCGATGCGGTCGAGGTACGACTGGACGGCCTCGCGCGGCGAGAGCTCGCCGGCACGCAGCCGGGCTGCGAGCGCTGCGAGGCTCATGCGGCGGGCACCCGCTCGCCGACCGGCACGACATCGGGCGGCAGCGCGCTCTCGACGGCGGCGAGCCCGGGCAGGATGGTGGTCAGGAACATCTGCACGGCGCCGAGGTCGGCGTCGGTCGGCTCGATGCCCTGCAGCCGGGCCAGCTGGCGGAGGAAGTCGAACGAGTACGTCTCGTCGGCCATGTCCCTGCGATCCTAACGAGTATCCTTCCCACCATGCCGCTCTATGAGTACGCCTGTGCCAAGTGCAAGCAGCACTTCGACGAGTTCATGCCCGTCGGCTCCGAGCCGCCGGCGTGCCCGGCCTGCAAGGGCAAGGCACAGCGGGTGTGGACGGTGCCGGCGACCGAGTGGAACCCGCCCGATGCGATGTTGCACCGCATGCCCGGCGCGTTCGACGGGCCCGGGCGCGGCTCGTACAC
>CANFDS010000080.1 GCA_947445525.1 Actinomycetota bacterium
CGTCAGACCGAGCTGCGCGGCGAAGCGGGCCGAGTAGTTCTCGATCACCACGTCGCTGGAGCGGACGAGCTGGTCGAGCGTGGCGCGCCCTTCGTCGGTCTTGAGGTTGAGCGTGGCGCTGCGCTTGCCGCGCGCGCAGAAGTTGAAGTTCATGCTCGCGTCGTAGGTCGGCACGCCGCCGAACGGCCCGAAGCTGCGGGTGACGAGCCGGGTCGAGCTCTCGACCACGACGACGTCGGCGCCGAGCGACGCGAGCGTCTGCCCGGCGAACGGGCCGGCCAGGAACTGCGTCAGGTCGAGGACGCGGGTGCCCTGCAGCGGGAGCTGGTGGGGTGCGGCCGTCGCGCCACGGGCGGCGGCGAGCGGGCGCGAGCGCGGGCGGGCCGCCGGGCGGGCCGTGCGGAGCGGGGACATGGCGGCCGCGGCCGCCGGCACTCCCGCGCCCACCTCGCCCCCGGGCCGCTCGCGCCGCACGCCGTTCACGAGCAGAGCGTCCGCGGGCAGGACGCGCCCGCCGGTCTCGACCGTCGAGCCGACAGCGCGCACGTGCTCGCTGGCGAGGGTGTCGCGGAGATCGGTGACCGGGCAGATCGGCAGTCCGCGTGCCTGCGCCTCCTCGAAGAAGGCGAGCCGGGGGCGCGTCTTCACCCAGGCGCGCAGCGGCGGCATCAGCGTCTCGTAGTTGGCGGCGCGGCTCTCCGGGGTGGCGAACTCCGGCGCGAGGGCCCAGTCGGGCCGGCCCATCATGTCGAGCAGCGCCTCCCAGTACGGCGGCGTCATGCCGGTCACGTTGACCCACCCGTCTGCCGCCGCGAGGTACGAGTTGGGCTCCTGATCCATGTGCCCGGGACGCCGGCCGCGGACACCGCCGCCGTAGGCGGTCGGCCCCCACTCGTTGACGATCAACGTCGTCGTTGCCTCGAGCGAGGCCAGCTCGACGTGACGCGGGCCTGGCTCCCCACGCAGGCGCGCGAGCAGCGCGCCCATGATCGCAGTGGCGCCGACGAGCGCGCCGGCAACCTCGGTCAGCGGGGCGCGGCTCTGCACCGGCGGGTCGTCCATGCGCTCGCGACGGTCGGGGAAGCCGGGTGTGCAGTCCGAGAGGCCGGAGAGCGCGGCCACGGCGACGTCGTCGCCCGCCAGGGCCGCGTACGGGCCTGACTGCCCAAACGGCGTGATGCAGGCGGCGATCAGAGCGGGGTGCGCGGCGAGCGACTGCTCGCAGCCGACGCCGAGGGCCGCGGCGACGCCATCGGGGAGCGAGGTCAACAGCAGGTCGGCGCCGCCGAGGAGGGCGGCAAGCTCGGGGCCGGCGGCGACAACCGTCCGGCGCTCCTTGCCCACGTCGAGGTAGGCCCGCCACGACGCCGACGGCGGCACGCCGTCGTGCTGGCCGAGGTCGAGCGACACGACGGTCGCGCCGGCATCCGCGAGCAGGCGCCCGCACAGCGGCGCCGCGATCCCGGTCGAAACCTCGACCACGACGACTCCCCGTAGCGGCCAGAGGGTCATCGGCCTACGCCAGCGCGCCGTACACGGCGTTGGCGAGGCGGCCGTATACCTGCCAGTCGAGGTGCCAGGACGTGGTCAGCAGAGCAATCACGACACCCCGGTCGAGATCGACCCAGAAGCCGGTGCCGGAGCCGCCGTAGTGAAACAACGTGCGGTCGCTGCCGAAGTCGCCGAGCCCGCCGAGCTCCCAGCCGAGGCCCCAGGCGACCGTCCGGCCCTGGTACCAGCCGGCGATCGCCCTGCACGCCATCGCATCGAGGGTCGCCGGGGAGACGAGCTGTGGTCCGGCGCCGCGGTTCGGGTCGCCGGCGCCGCCACCACCGCCGGCGCCGCCGCGGCACCCGAGCAGCGCCCGGCCGAACGTGACGAGATCGCCGACCGTGCCGACGATACCGCCGGCCGGGTACCCCGCGCGGCGCACCTGCTCGGCGAGATGCGCCTCATACAGGGCGTTGGCGCCGGCCCAGCGCTCCGGGGCCGACTCCTGCAGCTCGTAGCGCGTGCCGGTCATCCCGAGCGGCCCGGTGATCATCGTCACCAGCTCGTCGGTGTAGTGACGGCCGGTGAGCCGCGTGACGAGCTCGGCGAGCACCCAGAAGCCGGGGCTGCAATACTCGAAGCGCGTGCCTGGCTCGAAGTTGAGGCTGGCGTCGAGCGCCGCCTGCAGGTGCTGCTGTGGCGTCAGGCCGGCAGACGGCCCCTCCGCCGTGTTGGCAACAAGGTCGATGCCCGACGTGTGCGTGAGCAGGTGCCAGGTGGTGACGTGCTCCTTGCCATGCCGACCGAACTCCGGGATGGTGGCCGCGACCGGCGCGCGCAGATCTAGCAGGCCGGCCTCGGCCAGCTGGAGCACCTGGATCGCAGTGAACGGCTTGGTGATCGACGTCAGCAGGAAGCGGTGGTCGGGGCGGGTAGGCTCGCCGCCGGCCGTCGCGCCGTAGGTGGCGGTGATCGGCTCACCTTCGAGCGTGGCCGCGGCGATCGCGCCCCCTCCGCGCAGCAGACCGGCCGTGGCGCAGGCTGCGAAGACCGCATCGAGCCGCGGCCCGAGCAGCTTGCTGTCGAGGTACCTGGACTGCCTCCCTGTCATCGCGTCCCCACGGCGCCCACTATGACCGGGGCCGCCCGGGGGGTCAAGGCGCAGCGGGCGTGCCGGATATGCTCGCGCTCGTCGTCGTCAACCGTGGAGGTCGTCGTGTCGCGCCCCCGTCGCATCGCTGCCCTCACCACTCTCGCCGTGGCCCTGGCCGGCATCGGTGCCGCGAGCGCGGGCGCGGCCACCACCGTCGGGCCGGCGATCGGCATGCGCTTTGCGACCGTGTCCTCGACGGGCAGCCTCGTGGCGGCGCAGTCGCTCGGCGTAACCTCGGCACAGCGCGCCGCCCAGGGCAAGTTCAAGGTCGTCTTCGACGCTTCGATCGAGCGCTGCGCCGTGAGCGCCGCCTCGCTCGCCGGCAACACGTCGAGCAGCACCTACGGCTACGACACGCGGATCATGACGGCCATCTCGGGCTCAGCGCTGTACGTCACCCTGATGGGCCGCTACGACGGGCCGGCCGACTACCCGTTCTCGGTCGTGCTCGCCTGCAAGCAGCGCACCGTCCTCGCGCAGCCGACAATGGGCGATGCCGTCACCCCGGGAGCCGGGGGCATCAAGCCCGGTTCCGGCTCGGCGACGGTCTCGGCGCTCGACGGCGTCATCCGCTTCGCCACCGTGTCCTCGTCGGGCAGCCTGGTCGCCGCCCAGTCGTACGGCGCGGCGTCGGCGCTGCGCGCCGCCCAGGGCAAGTTCAAGGTCGTCTTCGACTCGTCGCTCGCCGGCTGCGCCGTCAGCGCCGCCTCGCTCGCCGGGAGTACGTCGGCGAGCACCTACGGGTTCTCTACGCGGATCATGACGGTCATCTCCGGCTCCTCCCTCTACGTCACGCTGATGGGCCAGAATGACGGCCCGGCCGACTACCCGTTCTCGGTCGTGCTCGCCTGTAACCCCTGACCCGACGGCCCGGGCACGGGGCGGCGAGTGCCGCCTTCCACGCGGCGTGCTCGGCGCGCAGGCACGTCCTGCAGGGCCGGTAGCCGGCCGCCACCGCCGTCGCCTCGTCGGCGAAGAACACGCGCTGCGCCGCGTACCCGCCACGGGCCAGCGCCCGCAGCGCCGACGGGCAGTCGAGGCGCCCGTAGATGCGCCGCCGTCGGCCCCGACGAGCCGGTAGAGCCTCCCGCTCACGGGAACCGCGTGAGCAGTGGGTCGAGGTCGTACCGCCCGTCGTTCGCGCAGCCCTGCGGCAGCATGTAGTCGAGCCGGCCGAGGCTGAACTGCGACCGGGTGACGTCGTAGCGGTAGCGCATCATGCGCGCCGCCTCCGCCGTGCCGAGGCCGAGCCGGCGCCCCAGGTCGACGCCGCTCTGCAGGCCGAAGCAGTCGGTCACGCCCTCGTTGCCCTCGCCGCGCAGATGCCACGACTCGTGCGCCAGCACGAGGACGGCCCACGACGTCGCATCGAACGAGTCGACGTGCCCGCGCAGCGCGAGGTTGTAGAGCGTCATGCAGATGCGCGGCTCGAGCCACGCGGTGGTGCCGCCGACGATCGCAGCCCCGTCGGCGTCGTTGACGATCCCGGTGTGGGCGCCGCTGCTGTCGCACTCGACGGTCACCGGACGGCCGACGATGCGTGAGCTCTCGCGGGCGAAAACCCGCTCGCCCGCCGCCTGCCGCGTGGCGCCGAGGGCATCCCAGCCGCTCGGCCGCACCATCAGGAAGACCGCGCCCGCGACAAGGGCAACCACCACCAGCTGGCGCAGGTGGACGACCAGCGAGGGCCGGTGGCTGACCACCCGCTCGGCATCCGAGAGCAGCGCCCGCACGAGGACGTGGGCCGCGAGCAGGGACGCAGCCGCGAGCACGACCAGCGCCGGCACCGCCGAGCGCACGACACCGATGAACAGCCAGGCCAGCGTGAGCGCGACCGCCGCCGCCTCGAACGGCCAGGCCGGCGGGTGGCGGAACGAGAGCCGCGTCTCGACCGCCACGCCTTCGACGAGATAGATGTCCGGCCCGCAGTCCTCGCTGCAGGTGCTGAGGACGTCGTCGACGACGAGATCGTCCTCACGGTCGGCGCGCCCGCCGGGGCCGACCTCCTCGCGTGAGAGCGGGTCGAGGTCGGCCCGGTGGCCGGTCTCGACGGGTGGCGTGCTCCGCCGCCAGTCGAGCACGCCCGCGCCGAAGAAGTGAAGCTCGATGCCGGCGAGCGCGACGAACGGGATCCACATCGAGATCGACTCGCGCAGCGGCCGGACGAACAGCCAGATGAACACCGACAGCAGCAGCGCGAGCCGCAGCACCCGCCTGCGCCGGGGCGTGAGCCAGCCCAGCCCCTGTTCGCCGTCCATCGGCCGAAGGGTAGTCCCTGGTTTGGCTGCCGCGCGGAACGGGGATCACCAACCCAGGATCACGCTCCCGGGTGCGCGCAGCAGCGGGTACCGGGAGTGCACTCGAACGAAGGAGCAGCAATGTCTCGTCCCAGGAAGAAGAGCCGCGCGGCCAGAGGGATCGTTGCCCTCGGTGGAACGCTCGCGCTCGTCATCGGCCTCGGTGTGTTCACCGGCGCCGGCCTCGCCGCCAGCAAGGTCGCCCCGGCGAACACCTCCACGCCGACCCAGACCGGCACGCCCCAGGAGGGCGAGAAGCTGAAAGGTGCGGACGGCACGTGGGCCAACAAGCCGACCGACTTCAACAACTTCTGGACTCGCTGCGACAAGACCGGCAACAGCTGCGCCAACATCAGCGGAGCGACCAGCCTCACCTACACGCTGACCACGGCGGATATCGGTAACACGCTGCGCTTCGAGGTGCAGGCCAGCAACGCGGACGGCCAGGCATCGGCGTCGTCGGTGCCGACGGCGGTTGTCACCGCGGCCGCCGCCGCCCCCGCCCCTACGCCGACACCCTCCGCAACCGGCTGCCCGAAGGCCGCCGGCACCGCGCAGGTCAACGACGTGTCACTGCCGGCACGGCTGATCGTCGACCAGCAGCAGGCCGACCCGGCAGTCGTGTCCCGCGGCACGACGCAGATCATCGTCCGCTACCGCGTCTCCGACACCTGCGGCCATCCGGTGCAGGGCGCACTGGTCTACGAGACAGTCATCCCGTTCAACCAGTTCACGATCCCGGACGAGCAGGCGACGGACGCCAACGGCTGGGCGCAGCTCGAGTTCCGCGCGCTGGCCGGCTTCCCGGCCAGCGCAAAGCAGCAGGTGCTGGCGGTCTTCGTCCGCGCCCGCAAGTCGGGTGAGAACATCCTCGCCGGCATCTCCGGCCGCAGGCTCTGGTCGATCCGCGTCAGCCTGTAGAGAACACCGTCACACCAGGTTCGGACCGGGGTCGCTCCGCTTTGCGGGGCGGCCCCGGTCATTCGTTCGAGCGAACGGGGCGCGGCCAGCGGTGGCCGAGGCCGCAGCCGCTATCATTGACCACGTCGCCTGAACCCTGGCGGCTCGAAAAACCGACAGCCCCGGGCGGACAGCCTGGGGTTTTCCTTTGCCAGGCCGGGTGGCTGCGCCCCCGGCAGAGCGAAAGACAGGAGCCCTCATCTGCGTATCGCCGCCGTCACGACCGCTGTCGCCTCGTTGTTCCTGCTTCCCGTCGCCGCCGCATCGGCCGCGCGGATGAGCACCCCCACCCGGGAAGCGCTACGCTGGAGCCCACCGCAGGCGTGGCTCCGCGGCGCGCTCTGCGTGCACCGCCACGAGTCGCCCGACGAGTGGCGCCGTGCCGGCATCGACTGGCGCGGACGGAGGTCTCCGTACTACGGCGGCCTGCAGTTCCTCGCCAGCACCTGGCGCGCTGCAGGCGGCAAGGGCCTGCCGTCCGACTGGCCTGCCCACGAGCAGCTCTATCGCGCCTGGGTCGTGTGGAAGGGTGACGGCGGCTCGTGGCGGCAGTGGGGCACGGCGCGGAGCTGTAACCTCACCTGACGCCCGGTCGACGGCCGATCAGAGAGCGGTGTCGAGGAAGCGGGCCAGCCCGGCCAGCGGAACGCCGCCGACTACGCGCGCCGCGCGTGCGCGGGGGTACCAGGGCCAGAAGATGTACTGGTCGACCAGCCGCTGCCAGAGCCAGAGCAGGTGGCTGCCGTCGAGTTGCGGCTCGAGCGGCAGCAGGTCGCGGGCGAGCGGCTCCACCAGCCGGAAGGGCAGGCCGTAGCGCATCCTGGTCAACTCCTTGCGCTCGTGGGTACCGGCCCATTGTCCGGCTCCCGCCAGCGCAGTGCCGCCACCACGCCGACGGCCGACAGCGCAGCCAGGAGCACGAGCCCCGCCGTGTAGCTCCCCGTGAGGCTGCGCGACACCGCCAGCGGCAGCGGGCCCACCGCCGCCGAGACGCTGATCACGGCAAAGGAGACACCCTGCCGCCTGCCGAGCCCGGCGAGCCCGTAGGTGCGGGCCCAGGCGATGCCGCTGGCCAGCGAGAAGAGCGCAGTGGCGAGGCCCATCAGGGCGAAGCCGGGGTACGCGAGCAGGCCCACCGGGACGAGCAGGACCAGCGTCGACACCAGGAGCGTGGCGCTCATCGCCACGAGCAGGGCGGAGGTGCTCAGCCGGTCGATGACGCCTGCGGCGAGCCCGGTGGAGATCGCCGCCGCGATGCCGATCGCGCTGAGGGCGAGCGCCGCCGCCGGCCGGTCGAGCCCCCGCCCCGCCAGCAACGACACCGCATGGAAGGTGAGCCCCGTCGCGACGATCGGTAGCGGGACGAGCACCGCGAGCAGCAGCACCGCCGAGCGGTCGACGCCCGCAGCGTGGCCCCCGCGACGGCGTGGCCACGGGCGGGCGCGGGCCGGAGCGGCAGCCCCGGGCGCCACGGCTACCGCGGGCTCCACGCCGGCGGCGGCAGGTGTTGGCGATCCCGGCGCCGCCGGGCGGATCGCGAACGCGAGCGGCGCCAGCGCGAGCACCACCAGCCCGAGAATCCGGAAGCTCGCCCGCCAGCCGACGCCGTCGATCAGCAGCGCCACCAGGGGCGGCAGCGCGATCGTCGCCGCCGACAGGCCGAAGTTCGCCGCTGCCACCGCAGCGCCGCGACGCTGGTGGACGCTGTGGTTGGCCAGGAGCGTCCCGACGAGTGGCAGCGACCCGTGCCCGAACGCCCGCAGCAGGGCAAGCGAGACAGCCGCGAGCACGATGCCCTCGGCCAGGCTCGTCAGCAGGCAGGCGGTCGCCAGCCCGGCGGCGGCGCCGAGCCACAGCGCGCGCAGCCCGAGGCGGTCGGCCACCCGGCCGATCAGCAGGGTGAGCAGGCCCGCGCAGACGGTCGCCCCGGCGTAGATGCTCGAGAAGGCGGTGCGCGAGATGCCGGTGCTGGCGAGCAGGTCGTCGACGAACACCGAGATCAGGAACGACTGCCCCGGCCCCGACACGAACATCGCCGTGAAAGCAAGCGCGAGCACGAGCCGTGCTCCCGGCCGGGCCGGTACCGGTGCCTCGGACGGTGCCTCCTCGCGCATCGCTGCCAACCTATGCGATCGGCGGTCAGGCTTCCCGTCCAGCGGCCGCCGCGTATCCGCCGTCGTCCTCTCGGCAGAGAAAAGCCCCTCGCGGCTCTGTCGCCCGCTCCCGCAGCTCCGGCTCAGCCGCTGCCGAAGACAGCGCTTCGTTCGCAGGGTATGTCAACGCTGACCGAAGTTCATTTGGAGAATGTGTCGATATAGACGCGCAAGCCGCTCGTCCTGCGTGGCGCGCGCCAGGTCGGCAAGACCTGGCTGCTGCGGGAGTTCGGCCGGTCGGACTACGAGAAGGTCGTCTACATCAACTGCCAGCGCAACCCGTCTGTCGCCGCGGTCTTCGCAGGCGATCTCGAGCCCGACCGGATTCTGCGCGGGCTGGAGATTGCCGCCAGGGACACGATCGAGCCGATGACAACGCTGCTGATCGTCGATGAGATCCAGGACGTGCCTCCGGCGCTCACGTCGCTGAAGTACTTCCAGGAAGAGCGGCCGGACATCCACCTGGCCGCGGCCGGTTCGCTCCTCGGGTTGGCACTGCGCATGGACGCCTCCTTCCCGGTCGGGAAG
This sequence comes from Actinomycetota bacterium, assembly GCA_947445525.1. GTDB lineage: Bacteria > Actinomycetota > Thermoleophilia > Gaiellales > Gaiellaceae > CANFDS01. The sequence continues at coordinate 8,583 of CANFDS010000080.1, forward strand.
GTGAACTTCCTCGATCTGTACCCGATGGACTTCGACGAGTTCCTGCGCGGTGTCGGGGAGGCGCAGCTCGCCGACCTGGTACTGCAACAGGACTGGAATCTGCTCGACGCGTTTCGCGATCGCCTCATCGAGCTCCTACGGCTCTATCTCTTTGTCGGCGGGATGCCCGAACCCGTGGCGCGGCACGCCGGGCGGGCGTCAACCGACGTCGTCCGAGCTGTGCAGCTCGACATCATCCGCGGCTACGAGAGCGACTTCGCCAGGTACGCGACCACGGCCGAGAGCCGTCGGATTGCACAGGTCTGGGCGTCGATGCCAGTCCAACTGGCGCGGGAGAACAAACGCTTCGTCTTCGGCCATGTCCGCCAGGGCGCCCGCGCACGCCACTTCGAGGACGCGATCCGGTGGCTCGCCGACGCCGGCCTCGTGCACTGCGTGACCCGCTACACGAAGCCCGCGAATCCTGTCCGCACCTACGAGGACAGGAACATCTTCAAGCTGTTCCTGCACGACGTCGGCCTGCTTGGCGCGCTCTCGCAGCTCGACCCGGCAGTGCTGCTGCAGGGCACAGGCATCTTCGAGGAGTTCAGAGGCGCGCTCACCGAGCAGTACGTGTTGCAGCAGATCGTGTCCGCCTGCAACGAAGCGCCGATGTACTGGGCCGCTGAACGAGCGACGGCTGAGGTCGACTTCGCGATCGAACGCGCGAACGGGATCGTCCCGATCGAAGTGAAAGCCGCCGAGAACCTACGCTCGAAGAGTTTGCGTAGCTACATCGACCGCTTCCACCCACCGCAGGCCCTCCGCTTCTCGCTCGCGAACTACCGCGAACAGGAGGACATGACCAACGTACCGCTCTACGCGATCGGCCCGTGGCTGAGCTAGACGGGCAGCCGGGAAGAACAAATGCCCCGTTTCCGGGGCTTTCCTAGAGAGCGGATGATGGGACTCGAACCCACGACCTTCTGCATGGCAAGAGGGTCGTGGGTTCGGCCCTTCATCACTGCACACCCGTACGGTTGCTGGCTTTGCGTCTGCTCCCC
>CANFDS010000081.1 GCA_947445525.1 Actinomycetota bacterium
CGAAGCAGCGGCCGCCTGCGGCGAGCACGACCGTCGCCGCCGCCACAGTGACGAGCGCGCCTTGCTGGTCGAGCGTGGCGCGCCAGCCGCCGGCAAGCGGCTCGAGGCCGACGAGCGCGTGCTCCGGGAGCGCGGTCGCCGCTGAGGAGGTGAAGGCGTCGCGCAGGGCCTTGGTGATGGCGTGGCCGGTGCGATCGCCGACCTGGAGCAGGCGCTTGCGCGAGGCGCCGCCGCAGCGGGCGAGCCGGTAGCCGCCGTTCTCGCGGTTGAAGCCGCAGCCGAGCTCCTCGAGCCAGTGGATCGCGCTCGGGGCGTCGCCGACGAGCGCCTCGACGAGACGCAGGTCGGCGGTGTCGTGCGAGCTCTTGAAGACGTCGGCCGCGTGCAGCTCCGGCGAGTCGTCGTCGCCGAGCGCGGCCTGAATGCCACCCTGCGCCTTCGCCGAGTTGCAGGCCTGCAGCGAGCCCTTCGTGGCGAGGGCGACGCGGGCGCCGGCATGGGTGGCGGTCACGGCTGCGGCAAGGCCGGCCGCGCCGCTGCCGATCACCAGCACGTCGTAGTCGCGGGGGGTGCTCATTCGATCACCGACTCTAGCATCGCTGATGCCGCTGATTAGCTGAGCTTATGGTCATGGCGCTCACCAGATCGACCGCAGCAAGGCCTCGGCGTCGGCCGCCGTCACGGGGCGCGGATTGACCCTGGCGCCGTGGCGCCCGGCCGCTGCGGTGGCGATCCCTGGCAGGTCGGCCTCGGCGACACCGTGGTCGCGTAGCCGCCCGATGCCGCCGAGCCGCGCGAGCTCCTCGGCGCGGGCGGCGGCGTCGGTGACGCCCATCGCTGTGGCAAGCCGGCCGATCGGTGCGGCGGCCGCCTCAGCGTTGAAGCGCAGCACCGGTGGCAGGCAGAGCGCGTTGAAGGCGCCGTGCGAGCCGCCCGTCCAGCCACCCAGCGCCTGCGACAGCGCGTGCGCGAGGGCGAACCCGGCGCGCAGCGACGCTCCCGCCTGCATCGCGCCCTCCAGCAGCTGCGTCCGCGCCTCGAGGTCGCGACCGTTCGCGAGCACGGCCGGCAGCCACTCCGAGATCAGCCGGGCGCCGGCCAGGGCGGCCGCGTCGCTCTCGTCGGTGCGGCCGCTGACGTACAGCGCCTCGGCGCAGTGGTCGAGCGCGTTAAGCGCGGTGCCGGCCGACTCGCCGCGGGGCAGATCGAGGGTGAGCCGCGGCTCGCACAGCACCGCCACCGTCAGCGCGCCGCTACCGCCGTCCTTGATGCGCCGCTCGGGGTCGCGGCTGCCGTAGAACGTCGTCCACTCGGCGCCGGAGTACGTCGTCGGGATCGAGATCAGGCGCAACCCGGTCGCTGCGGAGGTGGCCTTCGCGGTGTCGATGGCACTGCCGCCGCCGAGGGCGATCAGGCCGTCCGCGCCGGCGCCGGTGGCAGCGGCGATGGCAGCGTCGATCCCGGCGCGCTGCGCGTGGCCGGCGGCGCCGTGGAAGCGGCGGCTCTCGGGCAGCGCGAGCGGCAGCTCGACCCCGTGCCAGCGGCCCGTGGAGACGAGCAGCGGGGAGGTGATGCTCAGCTCGGAGAGCAGTCCGGACAGCTCGTCGAGACCCCAGCGGACGATCACGACGCCGCCCCCGCCGCCGTTGCCGGTACCGTCGCCGCTACCGTCGCCTCCGACGCCGCCGGCGCCGCAACCGGCGCCGGCGCGCCAGGCTCGCCGGCCAGCCGCTTGCGGGCGAACTCGAGAAACGCCTCGGCGGCGCGGCTGGCCGGCCGGCCGGTAGCGCGCACGAGCAGGAAGTCACGCGTGGGCTCCAGCCCGGCAACACGCGCCTCGCCGAGCGTGCCCGCCGCGAGATCCGGCTCGATCGCGGCACGCGAGATGAAGGTGACCCCGTAGCCGCCGAGCACGGCGGCCTTCACCGACTCCTGGAGACCGAGCTCGAGGTGGACGTCGAAATCCTTGAGGCGGCGGCCGACCTCGCGCAGCTCGTCCTCGATGATGCGGCGCACGCCGGCGCCCTCCTGCATCAGGATCAGGCGCTCCTCGGCGAGCTCGTCCAGCTCGATCGTACGGCCGGCGAAGCGGTGCGCGGCGGGGCACGCGAGCACGACCTCGTCGCGGAAGAACGGCTCGAAGACGACGGTGCGGCTCCTGGTCTGGGCGCCGACGACGCCCAGCTCGAGCTCGCGCCGGCCGACTTTGTCGATCACCGAGTCGGTGTCGAACACCGAGAGCGCGACGGTGAGCCCGGGGTTGCGGCGCTGCAGCTCGCAGAGCAGCAGGGCTAGGACGCCGCCGGCCGGGCCGGTCGAGGCGCCGATCTCGAGACGCCCGGCGAGGACGCCCTCGCCGCCCTCCTTCAGCTCGTCGAGCAGCTCCTCCTCGAGCGCCAGCAGCCGGCGGGCGCCGCGGTAGAGGCGCAGCCCGTCCTCGGTCGGCACGACGCGACGGCCCGAGCGGTCGAGTAGCTGCTTGCCGAGGCGCTTCTCGAGCGAGCGCACCTGGAGGCTGACGGCCGGTTGCGTCACCCCGAGCGCAGCCGCGGCCTGCGAGAAGCTCTTCTTCTCGACGACCGTGCAGAACGCGGCGAGCTGGCGCGTATCCATAAGCAGTCATTATAATGATGCATAGCTCACAGCGACGGACGGGCCGGCACCGGGACGCGACCGTCCGGCGCGTCGACCACCCCGGCGGGGCGACTGCCTCCGTCGGAGCGACCACCCGGGCGAGCCGTCCCCCCGCGCCGCCGCCCGCCCGTCAGGCGACCGTGGTGAACAGCGAGACGACCGGCGCCGCGTCGAACTCGGCACCGAACGCCGCGACGAACGCCTGGATGTGCGGCGTTGCCATGTGCTGGTCGAGCGCGGCCTGGTCGGCCCACTTCTCGTAGACGACGAACAGGCCGGGCGCGTCGTGCGACTGGTTGAACTCGTAGAACGAGCAGCCGGCCTCGGCGCGCGTCGCCGCGACGAGCGGGCCGAGAGCCTCGAGGAAGCGCGGGACAGCAGCCTCCTTGATCGAGATGCGAGCAACGACGGTGAGCACGGCCGTGACCTCCAGGTCGGACGGAGCAGTACGGCGAACCTACTAGAGTTGGCCCGGCGTGCGCGTCTGGATCGACATCACGAACTCGCCGCACGTGCCGTTCTTCGGGCCGCTGGTGCGGCTGCTGCGCGAGCGTGGCGCCGAGGTCTCGATAACAACCCGCGAGTACGCCCAGACGCTCCAGTTGCTCGCCGCCGCGGGGCTCGAGGCCCGGGTGATCGGCGCGCATGGCGGCCGCTCTGCCGCCGGGAAGGCCCAGGCGCTCGTGTCGCGACTCCCTGCCCTCGTCCGCTTCGGCCGAGCCGGTCGCTTCGACATCGCGCTCACGCACGGCTCCCACGAGCTGATGCTGGCCGCACGCATGCTCGGAATCCCCGGCACCACCGCCTTCGACTACGAGTACGCGTGGCTCCAGCACCAGCTCGGCTGCCGCGCCGCACGCAGCGTCGTCGTTCCCGCTGCGATCCCGCCCGAGCGGCTCGCCCCGTACGGCGTACGGGCCGGCAGCGGCAAGCTCATCCGCTACGAGGGCCTCAAGGAGGAGTACTACCTCGCCGGCTTCGAGCCCGACCCGGCGGTGCCTGCCGCCCTCGGCATCGACCTGGCGCGCGTGGTCGTGGTGGTGCGCACGCCGCCGGACGTGTCGCTCTACCACCGCCACGGCAACCCGCTGTTCCCGCAGGTGCTGGAGCGGCTCGGGCGTGACCCGGCGGTGCAGGCGGTCGTGCTGCCGCGCACCGACGAGCAGCGCGCCGCGATCCGCGCGCTGGGGCTGCCGTCACTGATCGTGCCGGAGCAAGCGGTAGACGCGCAGAGCCTGATCGCAGTCGCCGACCTCGTTGTCTCGGCCGGGGGGACGATGAACCGCGAGGCGGTGGCGCTGGGGGCGCCGGTGGTGTCGCTGTTCGGCGGGCGGCTCGGTGGGGTCGACGAGGCGCTGGTCCGCGAGGGGCGGCTGCACCCGCTCGTCTCGGCCGCGGCGCTGGAGCTGCGCAAGCGCGCGACGGGTCCTGCCGCGGCGCAGCGGGTGCGCCGCGACCCGGGTGTGCTGCTGGAGCTGCTGCTGTCGCCGCTGCGCGGCAGCCACCGCCGCGACGGCCTCACCGCGCCGCGCTAGGCCGAGCCGCTACGCCGAGGCGCCGACCCGGCCGGCGAGCACATCGAGCACCTCGGCGCCGTAGCGCTCGAGCTTGCCTGGCCCGATGCCGCTGATGCCGGCCAGCTCGCCGAGCGTGGACGGCCGCTGCTGCACCAGCTCCAGCAGGGTGCGGTCGGGGAACACGACGTAGGCCGGCACGGCGTCGAGCCGCGCCCGCGCGAGCCGCCAGGTGCGTAGCGCGGTGCCGAGCGGCGAGTCGAGCAGCTCGCGGTCGCCGTCGCTGCGGGCGGCCGTACTCGCCCCCGCGGGCCGTGGCGGTGGCGCGGTCACGATTCCGAGCTCGGTCAGGAAGCGGCTGCGCTTGCCGGCCCACGTCAGTACCAGCACCCGCTTCGCACGCGTCAGCCCGACGTACAGCAGGCGCCGCTCCTCGCCGACGGCGTCATCCTCCTTGGCCTGACGCACGGGCAGGTCGCCCTCCTCGAGCCGCGGCAGGAACACCGCCTCGAACTCGAGGCCCTTCGACCGGTGGTACGTGAGGAGTTGCACGCCGCGGCCGTCGCCGTCCGAGCGGAAGCGGCCCTCGAGATCCTCGAGGAACTCGCCGACGGTCGCCGAGCCGTCCGGGTCGATTGCCTCGGCCAGGCGGACGAGGCGGGCGAGGTCGGCCTGGCGGGTCTCCTCCTGCTCACCCAGACCCTCGCCGGGCTCGTCGAGCAGGCCGTCCGCGAGCGCGGCCTCGCGCACGACGCCAGCAACGCCGGCCCGCGCCGGGTCACGCAGCACGCGCAGCAGGCGCTTCGCCGCCGGCCGCGCCAGGAACGCCCCGCCGCGCACCTGGTACGGCACGCCAACGGCGGCCAGCGCCTCCTCGTAGTCCTCCGAGCGGGCGTTGGTGCGGTAGAGGATCGCCATCTCCTCCCAGGGGATGCCCTCGGCCGCCGCCGCCTGCAGCCGCGCGACGACGAACGCGATCTCGTCGGTGCGCTCCGCGAAGGCGCGCGTGACCGGCTCCGGGCCGGCGGGCCGCACGGCGCGCAGCCGCATCTCCGAGCCGCCGAGCATCGGCGCCAGTCGGTTCGCCAGCGCCAGCACCTGCGGCGTCGAGCGGTGGTTCTCCTCGAGCTTGACGACGATCGCGTGCGGGTAGCGCCGCGGCACCCCGAGCAGGTGGTCGGCGGAGGCACCGGTGAAGGCATAGATCGCCTGGTGGTCGTCGCCGACCACGCAGAGGTCGTCGCGGTCGCCCAGCCACAGCTCGAGCAGCGTCTGCTGGAGCTCGTTCACGTCCTGGTACTCGTCCACCGTGAACGCGCGGTAGCGCTCGCGGAAACGCGCGCAGGCCGAGGGATCCTCCTCGAACATGCGCACGGTCAGCTCGAGCATGTCGTCGAAGTCGACCAGCCCCTGCTCGGCCTTGACGCGCTCGAACTGCGCGTACACGCGGGCCATCAGGTCGGCCGGGATCGGCGGCTTACGGTCGCCGAGGGCCCCCTCATACGCAGCCGGGCCGATCCGGCGGGCCTTCGCCCACTCGATCTCGGAGGCGAGATCCATCGCCGGGCGGAAGCGGTAGGCGCCGGGCAGCCGGTTCGCGATCTCGCGCAACACGGGCACCTTCGACGAGAGGATGCGACCGGGCGCACGGTCGGAGAGCCCGCGCAGCTGGGCCAGCGCCGCAGCGTGGAAGGTGCGCGCCACGACGCCGTGCGCGCCCAGCGCGGCGAGGCGCCCCTTGAGCTCGCCGGCGGCCTTCTCGGTGAAGGTGACGGCAAGGATCTGCTCGGGCCCGAACGCGCCGCTGGCGACCTGCAGCGCGATGCGCCGGGTGACCGTCGTCGTCTTGCCCGAGCCGGCGCCCGCCAGGATGCAGACGGGGCCGCGCACCGCCTCGGCGGCACGGCGCTGCTCGGGGTTCAGCCCAGCGAGGATCTGCTCGGCGTCCATTGTCACACGCTACGCGGCGCGCGGGACGGAGCGAGCGCCGCCACAGTCACGACTCTGTGCCAGGAGAGCGCCGGGCCGTCAGGACAGCGAGGCGTGCGAGTCGGTGTCGCTCTTCGCGCGGTCGCCCAGGCCGGGCGTCGCGGGCGGCAGCGGTGGCGGCGACCCCGGCAGCTGGCGAGCTTCCGGGGGCAGCAGCGCTACGAACTCGCCGGTCGAGCCAACCCGCTGCGGCTCCCGCATCATCCCGCCCAGCCGCGACACCAGCTCGAGCGTGTCACCCTCGGCGACGAGCCGCTCGAGCACCGCGATCTGCTCGTCGAGCCACAGCGGGTCGACCACGGGCCGCGTCAGCTGGCTGATCTTCGGGTGGGTCGTGGGCGCCACCTGCTCGCCGTCGCTGACGAGCACCTCGTGCAGCTTCTCGCCTGCGCGCACGCCGACGAACTCGATCTTGATGTCTCTGTCCGGCTCCTTGCCGGAGAGGGTGATCATCTTGCGCGCGAGATCGACGATCTTGACCGGCTCGCCCATGTCGAGCACGTAGACCTCGCCACGGCCACCCAGCGCGCCGGCCTGCACGACGAGCGACACGGCCTCCGGGATCGTCATGAAGTAGCGCGTCATCTCCGGATGGGTCACGGTGACCGGGCCGCCGCGCGCGATCTGCTTGCGAAAGATCGGGATCACCGACCCGGACGAGCCGAGCACGTTGCCGAAGCGCACCGCGACGAAGCGCGTCGCCACGTCGGGCCGGTGGCCGAGCGTCTCGATGATCCACTCGCACAGGGCCTTCGACTGGCCCATCACGGTCTTCGGCGCGACGGCCTTGTCGGTGGAGATGAGCACGAAGACCTCGGTACCGGACTCGGCGGCGACCTGCGCCAGCGTCCTCGTGGCGAGCGAGTTGTTGCGCACCGCCTCGAGCGGGTTTGCCTCCATCAACGGCACGTGCTTGTAGGCGGCGGCGTGGAAGACGACAGCCGGCCGGTAGCGCTCGAAGACGCGCCGCATCTTGGCGCCGTTCTTGACATCACCGATGACGGGCACGACGGCCGAGAAGTGGCGCTCGTCCACGAGCTCCCGCTCGATCTCGAACAGCGGCGTCTCCGCATGGTCGACGATCACGAGCCGCTGGCAGCCGACCTTGGCGATCTGCCGGCACAGCTCCGAGCCGATCGAACCGCCCGCGCCGGTCACCATCACGGTCTTGCCGTGGACATAGGCGGCGATCTCGCGCAGGTCGACGTCGATCTGCTCGCGCCCGAGCACGTCCTCGACCTGCACCGGGCGGATCTGCCCGGCGAGGTTGACGTTGCCCGAGATCAGCTCGGCCAGGCCGGGCAGCGTGCGCACCGGGATGCGCTCGCGCTGGGCCATCTCGACCACCTGTGCGCGCAGAGCGCCCGGAGCCGACGGGATCGCGATGAGCACCTCATCTGGCTTGTTGTCGTGGAGGATCCGTGGCAGCTCGTCGGTCGTGCCGAGCACGCGCACGCCCTCGAGCCGCATGTTGCGCTTCTTCGGGTCATCGTCGATCAGCCCGATCGGCGAGAACCCTGGCTGCCGCTGCAGCTCGCGCACGACGAGCTGGCCGGCGCTGCCGGCGCCGACGACGAGCACCTCACGCCCGCGCGCGACGAGCCCGAGCGGGTTGGGCCGCTCGATCAGCGTGCGCGCGAGCATGCGCGCACCGCTGATGAGCGCGAGCGTGAGCAGGAAGTCGAGCACGGCGATCGAGCGGGGCAGCCGCAGCGAGCCGACCGGCTGGGCGAAGTAGACGATGACGTCGGCGAGCACGCACGCGGCGATGACCCCGGTGGTCGTGCGCCACATGTCGCGGGACGAGAAGTACCGCCACCAGCGGTTCGAGAAGCCGAACAGCACGAACACGGCGACCTTGACCGGCACGACGATCCAGATCGTGCGGTCGAAGAGCGTCTGGTAGAAGACCGGCAGCCCTTGGTCGAAGCGGAGCTGGAAGGCCAGCACCCAGGCGGCGGCGACGAGCCCGGCGTCCATGCCGAGCTGCCAGACGCGGTGGTGCGGCAGATGGCGGAGGAAGCGGCTCATCCGACGGGCTGGCGGGTGGCTTGACGCACAGCGTCGACCACGCGCTCCTGGGTGGGGGCGTCGATACCGGCCCACAGCGGGAGCGAGAAGTTGTCGCGGGCGACCTGCTCGGTGACGGGCAGCGAGCCCGGCACGTAGCCGAACTGCCGCATCGCCGGCTGGAGGTGGAGCGGCGTCGTGTAGTAGACCGCCGTCGCGATGCCCTGCTCGCCGAGGGCGGCGCGGATGCCGTCGCGCTCGGGCGAGCGGCAGACGAAGAGGTGGTACACGTGGCCGGCTGCGTCGCCGGGCGTGGCCACGAGATCGCCCAGGCCGAGGTCGCGGTAGAGTTGCGCGCCGGCGCGGCGCTCGTCGTTGAACCGCGGCAGCTCCTTCAGCAGGACGCGCAGCATCGCCGCCTGCACCTCGTCGAGCCGCGAGTTGTAGCCGACGAGCTCGAACTCGACCTTGTCACGCGAGCCGTGGAAGCGCAGCATCCGTACGCGCTCGGCGAGCTCCGGGTCGTTAGCGGCGACGAGGCCGCCGTCGCCGAGGCAGAAGAGGTTCTTCGTGGGGAAGAAGCTGAACGTCGCGGCGACGCCGGTCGTGCCGATCTCGGAGGAGCCGAACGCCTGGGCCGAGTCCTCGATCAGCGGCAGCCCGAGTGCGGCCAGCTCGGCGAGCGGCGCGGGCCGGCCGAAGAGGTGCACCGGCATGATCGCCTTCGTCTTGGGCGTGATCCGGGCGGCGACGTCGTCGACGTCGAGGTTCAGCGTGTCCGGGTCGATGTCGGCGAACACCGGGGTCGCGCCGATGCGCGCGATCGCCTCGGCGGTGGCGTAGAAGGTGAACGCCGGGCAGATGACCTCGTCGCCGAGGCCGATCCCCAGCGCGTCCAGCACGATCACGAGCGCGTCGGTGCCGTTGGCGACCCCGATCGCGTCCTGCACGCCGAGAAAGTCGATGCACTCCTGCTCGAACGCCTTCACGTTCGGGCCGAGGATGAAGACGCCACTCTCGATGACTTCTGCGAACCGGCGCTGCAGTTCGGGGATCAGCGGTGCGTACTGCGCCTTGACGTCAACTAGTGGAATCCGGGGCACAATCCCTCATTGTAGACGACCGCTTCCGCCACCACCGCCAGACGATCCACGCGGCGACTGCGACGATGCCCACGGCGACCACGATCTCGACGTAGAAGAACGCCCGGTTGAAGCGGGTATAGCTCGCGCCGACGCCCCACCCGGCCCCGGCGAAGACGAGGCACCAGAGGGTCGAGCCGACGAACGTGAGCCACGTGTAGCGCCAGAACGGCTGCCGCATGGCGCCGGCAGGCAGCGAGACGAACGAGCGCACG
>CANFDS010000082.1 GCA_947445525.1 Actinomycetota bacterium
AAGTAGTAGTCGTGCTCGGTGAAGCCGATCTCGTCGACACCGCGGGCGGCGGCGACCTCGACGAAGCGCTCGATCGCCGCGACGGTGTGCACGAGCGGCTCCGGCCCCGCCGCGACCGAGCCGCGCAGATGCATGTGGTAGTCGACGATCACGCTGCGCGCCTCGCCCCTACGCCCCGGCCGCGAGCAGCGCCAGCAGCCGCGCCACGTCCTCGGGCCCCGTCACCTTGGCCAGGCAGGGGTCGCCCGGCACGACAGTCACGCGGCCGCCGGCCCGCTCGACGAGCGACGAGCAGTCGGTCGAGTCGGCGATGTCGCCACGCAGAGCGTGCCGCAGCACGTCGGCGAGGAAGGCCTGCGGCGTCTGCACCGCCGTCAGCTCCGACCGCACCAGCGTCTCGACGACGACGCCGTCGCGCCAGCGCTTGACCGTGTCGGCGAGCGGCAGCCCCGGCACGGCGCCGTCGAACCCGCTCAGCAGCGCGCGCAGCAGGCGGTCGACGACCGCGGCCGGCAGCAGCGGCCGGGCGGCGTCGTGGACGAGGATCACCGCGGCGTCCTCGGGGATCTCGGCGACGGCGAGCCGCACCGACTCCGCCCGTGAGGCGCCGCCTACGACCACCGCCGACACCTTGTCGCAGCCGAGCTCCTCGGCCAGCAGGATCGCCGGCTCCTCCCAGCCCTCCGGCGTCGCCACGACGACCCCGTCAACCCACTCGCACGCGTCCAGCCGGGCCATGCTCTCGGCCAGCAGCACACGGCCCCCGAACGGGACGAACGCCTTCGGCAGGTCCGCACCGAGACGCTCGCCCCGGCCTGCAGCGGCAAGAACGGCCCAGGTGCTCAAGCGTTTCTAGGCGTTCGCAGCGGCAGCGACAGGTTCGGCCTTGGCCTTCACGGTCTTCTTCTTCACGCCGACACCGGCGAGGACGTCGTCGAGCCAGACGGCCGTCTCGTCCTCCTCCATGCCCTTCGCGTACATCAGCTCGCTGACGAGAATCTTCTTCGCCTTCACGAACATCTGCTTCTCGCCCGTCGAGAGGCCCTTCTCGTGATCGCGCAGCGAGAGGTTCCGGACGACCTCGGCGAGCTCGAAGATATCGCCGGTCTTCATCTTGTCGCGGTTGTGCTTGAAGCGGCGATTCCAGTTCTTCGGCATCACCGTGCCGCCGCCGGTCAGCGCCTTGACAACCAGGAGAACGGTCTCCTCGTCGATGACTCCGCGCAGGCCCACCTTCTCCGCACTGTCGACAGGGACGTTGACCGTCATGTCGTTGTGCAGGATGCGGATCGTCAGGTATTCGCGCTCGACACCGAGGACCGTGCGGGCCTCGCGCAAGACGACGGTACCGGCTCCGTGATGCGGATACACCACTTTGTCGCCGACTTCGTACACGCCGAGCCTCCCCTAGTCGCTTCGAGCCAACCAAAACCGCCGACGGTTCACACAGACGCCGCCAGCGGAGGAGGAATTGTACCGGACCCCCAGAACTCCGTCTATTTGCCTAGTCGGAGCGCTCGCGGGCCTCGAGCGCGGCGCTCAGGGCGTCGCGGATCGTCTCGGCCTCGATCACCCGCAGCCCTGCCCGGGCCGGTGTGCCGACCGGGGCGACGACCGCCTTCAGGCCCAGCTTGCCACACTCGTCGAGGCGCCGCTCGGCCTGAGTCGCCACGCGCAGCCGCCCCGTCAGGCCGATCTCGCCGAAGGCGACGACGCTGTCGCGCACCGCGACGCCGCGGGCCGCCGAGGCAATTGCCAGCGCGATCGCGAGGTCGGCGCCGGGCTCGTCGATGCGCACCCCGCCGGCGACGTTGACGAACACGTCGGCCTGGCCGAGCGGCAGCCGCGCGTGGCGCGCCAGCACGGCGACGATCATCGCCAGCCGCTTGGGGTCGACGCCGGTGCCGACGCGGCGCGGCATCGCCAGGTCGGTGGGCGCGACGAGCGACTGGATCTCCAGCAGGATCGGCCGCGTGCCCTCCAGGGCGCAGGCCACCGCGGCGCCCACCTCTCCCCCCGCCGTGCGCCCGAACACCTCGGACGGGTCGGGCACGCCGATCAGCCCGTCGGCCGTCATCTCGAAGACGCCGAGCTCGTTGGTCGAGCCGAAGCGGTTCTTGACGGCGCGCAGCACCCGGTGCTCGCGGTAGCGGTCGCCCTCGAACTGCAGCACGCAGTCGACGAGGTGCTCGAGCACGCGCGGCCCCGCCACCGCCCCATCCTTCGTGACATGGCCGACGAGGAAGATGGCGATGCCGTTCTCCTTGCCCACGCGCAACAGCCGCGCCGCCGCCTCGCGCACCTGCGCCACCGAGCCAGGCGCGGAGCCGAGGTCGGGCGCATACAGCGTCTGTACCGAGTCGATCACGCAGACCGCGGGCTTCTCGGCGATCAGCGTCTGCTCGATCGCGTCGAGGTCGGTCTCGGCGAGCAGCTCGACGCGGTCGCAGCCGCCCAGCCGGTCGGCGCGCAGCTTGACCTGGGCGAGCGACTCCTCGCCAGTGACGAGCAGGGCGCGGCGATCGCGCGAGATCGCGCCGAGCGCCGACAGCAGCAGCGTCGACTTGCCCACCCCCGGCTCGCCGCCCACCAGCACGAGCGACGCCGGCACGAGTCCGCCGCCGAGCACGCGGTCGAGCTCCGGGACACCGGTCGGGATGCGGTCGGCGTCCTCGGCGTGGACGTCGGCGAGGTGCAGCGGCACCCGCGCCTTGCCGGTGCCGGCACCGGCCCCGCCGGCCCCGCCCCGCCCGCCGCTGCCGCCACCGGGGACGGCGCGCAGCTCCTCGACGAGCGTGCCGAACGACCCGCAACCGGGGCACTTGCCGAGCCAGCGGCCGATCGTCGTGCCGCACTCGGAGCAGGAGAACTGGACTACCGGCTTCGCCACCCGGTCAGCGTACCCGGGGGTGGAAACGGAGGGGCGGCCTCCCGGCCGCCCCTCCGCGCTGCTCTACTCCGACGGCGGCGCGTCCGCGGGCGGGCCGGCCTCGACAGCCGCGGCGTCGCCAGCGACACCGACGCCGACAGCAACGCCGACCGGCTCGGGCTGGCGCTCGCCCGGCACGACGGTGATCGTCACGAGCTTCTCGTCCTCGGGGTCGCGATCGACGATGAGCGCATCGCCCGGGTTGAGCGTCGCGCCCAGCACGAAGTCGGCGAGCGGATCCTCGATGAAGCGCTGGATCGCGCGGCGCAGCGGCCGGGCGCCGAGCGCCGGGTCGTAGCCCTTGTCCACCAGCAGGTCCTTCGCCGCGTCGGTCAGCTCGATCGTCACGCCGTGGTCGCTCATCTGCCGGCGCACGCGGTTGAGGAGCAGGTCGATGATGACCTTGATCTCCTCCTTCGCGAGCTTGTGGAAGACGATGACCTCTTCGATGCGGTTGAGCAGCTCGGGCCGGAAGACGCGCTTGAGCTCGCCCATGATCCGGTCCTTCATCTCGTCGTAGCTGAGACCGCTCTCGTCGCCGATCGAGAAGCCGAGCGACTGGTTCTTCGAGATCGTGGCGGCGCCGATGTTCGACGTCATGATCACGATCGTGTTCTTGAAGTCGACCTTGCGCCCCTGCGAGTCGGTCAGCTTCCCGTCCTCGAGGATCTGCAGGAGGATGTTGAACACGTCCGGATGGGCCTTCTCGACCTCGTCGAGCAGCACGACCGAATACGGCCTGCGACGGACGGCCTCGGTGAGCTGGCCGCCCTCGTCGTAGCCGACGTAGCCGGGCGGAGAGCCGACGAGCCGCGACACGGAGTGCTTCTCCATGTACTCCGACATGTCCACCTGGATCATCGCGTCCTCGTCGCCGAAGAGGAACTCGGCGAGCGTGCGCGCGAGCTCCGTCTTGCCGACGCCGGACGGGCCGAGGAAGATGAACGAGCCGGTCGGCCGCTTCGGATCCTTGATGCCGGCGCGGGCACGACGGATCGCCTTGGAAACGGCGACGATCGCCTCGTGCTGACCGACGACGCGCTTGTGCAGCTCCTCCTCCATGCGGATGAGCTTCTGCGTCTCGGCCTCGGTGAGCTTGAAGACCGGGATGCCCGTCCACATCGAGACGATGTCGGCGATCTCGTCCTCACCCACCTCGGGCTGTTCGTCGGACTCGCTCGAGCGCCACGACTCCTCCAGCTCCCGCTTCTTCTGCGTGAGCTTGCGCTCCTTGTCGCGGAGGCTCGCGGCCTTCTCGAACTCCTGCGCTTCGATCGAATCCTCCTTCTCCTTGCGCACCTTCTGGATCTCCTCCTCCAGCTCGCGATAGTGCGGCGGGGCGGTCATCGTGCGGATGCGCAGGCGGGAGGCGGCCTCGTCGATCAGGTCGATCGCCTTGTCCGGCAGGTGCCGGTCCTGGATGTAGCGGTCGGCGAGCACCGCGGCGGCGCGCAGGGCGTCGTCGGAGATCTTGCAGCGGTGATGTGCCTCATAGCGGTCGCGCAGGCCGCGCAGGATCTGCACAGTGTCGTCCACCGACGGCTCCTCGACGCGGATCTGCTGGAAGCGCCGCTCGAGCGCGGCATCGCGCTCCAGGTACTTGCGGTACTCGTCGAGCGTGGTCGCGCCGATGGTCTGGAGCTCGCCGCGCGCGAGGGCCGGCTTGAGGATCGAGGCCGCGTCGATCGCACCCTCGGCCGCGCCAGCACCGACGAGGTTGTGGAGCTCGTCGATGAACAGGATGATGTCGCCGCGCTGGGTGATCTCCTTCATCACCTTCTTCAGCCGCTCCTCGAACTCACCGCGGTACTTCGACCCGGCGACGAGCGCCGCGAGGTCGAGCGTGTAGATCTGCTTGTTCTTGAGCAGCTCCGGCACCTGGTTCGACGTGATGCGCTGGGCGAGGCCCTCGACGACGGCCGTCTTGCCGACGCCCGGCTCGCCGATCAGCACGGGGTTGTTCTTCGTGCGCCGCGAGAGGATCTGCATGACGCGCTCGATCTCGTTCTGGCGACCGACGACGGGGTCGAGCTTGCCCTCGGCGGCGAGCTTCGTGAGGTTGCGCCCGAACTGGTCGAGCAGCTTCGACGACTTCGCCTTCTCGCCCTGCGGCGCGCCGGCGCCCTGCTGGCGACGGCCCGGGCCGGAGAGCATGCGGATGATCTCGTTGCGGATCTTCTCGGCGTCGGCGTCGAAGTCGAGCAGGATGCGCGCGGCGACGCCCTCGTTCTCGCGGACGAGGCCGAGCAGGATGTGCTCGGTGCCGATGTAGTTGTGGCCGAGCGACAGAGCCTCGCGCAGCGCGAGCTCAAGCACCTTCTTGGCGCGCGGCGTGAAGGGGATCTGGCCGGTCGTGACCTCGTCACCCTGGCCGACGATCCGGGCGACCTGCGCGCGGACCTCCTCGACCGTGATGTCGAGCGACTCCAGCACCCGCGCGGCGAGACCTTCCTCCTCACGCAGCAGACCCAGCAGGATGTGCTCGGTGCCGATGTAGTTGTGCTTGAGAGCGCGCGCCTCGTCCTGTGCCAGGACAACGACCTGACGAGCCCTTTCCGTGAAGCGTTCGAACATCTGGCGCTCCCCTTTTTCGGGACGATTGGATGACCGAAAGCTGAAGGATTTCGGATGAAACCATCGTAGCGGACAGCCCGGTGGAGACCGCAGACCGGGTTGTGCCCCCGGTGATCGGCAGGAGCGGTCACACCTTCAGTGGCAGGGAGTAGCCTGCAGTCGCTCTGGCTGCGCGGGCACACATCGTCGACACGGCCCTCCGGGAGCTCGGAGCCCGGCTGCCCGCCCGCTCCGGCAAGGCAGGCGCCGCCCTGCCCGTCGCGCTCGTCGCGTTCGCCGCGTGGGCGCTGGCCTGGCTGGAGCACGGCGTCGCCGAGCCGTCCGCCTGGCTCGGCCTCGGGCTGCTGGTGGCGATCGCGCTCGTGCTGCCGCTGCTGGCCGGCGTCGGCGTCAGCCCGGGGCGGCTCGCCGGCGGGGGATTACCGCGCTGCTCGGCCTGGCCGCCCTCGCCGCGGGCTCGATCGCGCCTGGTCGCCGCGGCCCGCCGCCGCCCGCGACCTGGCGCTGCTCATGCTGCTCTACGCGGCGACGCTCGCGGTGCCGCTCGTGGCGCTGCGCCGAGGTGCTGGTCGAGCTCCAGACGGTACGCGAGCTCGATCCGCGCGGCCGCGCCACGCGCGCCGCCGCCGACCACATCGTGCGGCAGATCCCCCGTTAGGGTCGCTGGCCGTACGGCGCAGCGGATAGGCTCTCTGCCAATGACTGCCGGTAAAGCGTTGATCACGGGTGGAGCAGGGTTTATCGGCTCGCACCTCGCGGAGCTGCTGCTCTCGGAAGGCTGGGAGGTGTGGGTCCTCGACGACCTCTCGACCGGCTCGATCCAGAACGTCGCGCACCTCAAGGAACGCCCGGACTTCCACCTCGTCGTCGAGTCGGTGCTCTCGCCGGCCGTCGTCAACGAGCTCGTCTACAAGTGCGACGTCGTCTACCACCTTGCCGCCGCCGTCGGCGTGCGCCTCATCGTTGAGGAGCCGGTGCGCACGCTCGTCACCAACGTGCAGGGCACAGAGGTCGTGCTCGAACACTGCAACCGCTTCGGCAAGCGTGTCCTCGTCGCCTCCACCAGCGAGGTCTACGGCGACCACCGCGAGGAGCTGCCGCTCGCCGAGAACTCTCGCCGCATCTACGGGCCGACCACGTCGCGCCGCTGGGCCTACGCCGACTCCAAGGCCATGGACGAGTTCCTCGCCCTCGCCTACCACCAGGAGCGCGGCCTCGACTGCGTCATCGTCCGCCTGTTCAACACCGTCGGCCCGCGCCAGAGCGGCCAGTACGGCATGGTCATCCCCAACTTCGTGCAGTCCGCGCTCGCCGGCCGCCAGATCGAGATCCACGGCGACGGCACACAGACCCGCTGCTTCTGCCACGTCGAGGACACCATCCAGGCGCTCCGCTCGCTGATGAACGCCCGCGAAACCTCCGGCGAGATCTTCAACGTCGGCTCGCAGGAGCGCATCCGCATCCTCGACCTCGCCGACCGCGTCAAGGTGATGACTGGAAGCAAGTCGAAGCTCGAGTTCATCCCGTACGACGAGGTCTATGGCCTCGGTATCGAGGACATGTTCCACCGCATCCCCGACATCGACAAGATCGCCGAAGCCGTCGCCTGGGCGCCGACGCGCACGCTCGAAGAGATCCTCACGGACGTCGTGGCGCACTTCCGCCACGCCCCGATCTGAGCCGACCCGCCACGGCCTTCCGGCCTACAACAGCGCGGGCGCCAGCTCGCTAAGACCGCCCAGCGGGAAGCCGCTGCCGGCCGGATGGAGGAGCTGGATGGCGACGTGGTCGGCACCGGCGGCGAAGTGTTCCGCGACACGCGCGCGGATCGAATCGACATCGCCGTGCGCCACGACTGCATCGACCACGCGGTCGCTGCCACCGTGGTCGACATCCTCCTCGCCGAAGCCGAGACGGAGCAGGTTGTTGCGGTAGTTCGGCAGCTCGAGGTACGGCGCCATGTGCTCGCGGGCGAGCGCCCTGGCGCTGGACGCATGCGGGTCGAGCACGACGGCCTGCTCGACCAGCAGCAGCGGCCCGGCGCCGAGCGCGGCCCGGGCCACGGCGGTGTGCTCCGGCGGGACGAAGTACGTGTGCGAGCCAAGCGAGCGCGCAGCAGCCAGCTCGAGCATCCTCGGCGCGAGCGCGGCGAGCACGCGCGGCGGCGCAAAGGGGCCGGGGAGGAACGGCGCGACATCCATGGCGTCGAGATACCCGCGCATCAGCGAGAGCGGCCGGCCGTAGTCGCCACCTCGCGAGACCACCGACGGCGCGTGACTGACACCGAGCCCGAGCAGGAAGCGGCCCGGGTAGGCCTCGCCGAGCCCACGCGCGCCGTTCGCCGCGGCGACGGCGTCGCGCGCATGGATGTTGGCGATGCCGCTCGCGACTGCGATGCGCTCGCTCCAGGCCAGGAGCAGCGCCGCCTGGCTGATCGACTCGCGGCCGAACGGCACCTCCGGGTACCAGAGGGCGCCGTAGCCGAGCTCGTCGATGCGCTCCACCGCAACCCGCACCCCTGCTCCGGGGAGCAGGGCAATGTCAAAGCTCCATACGCCGACCCGGCCCAGGTGGGGCGCTTCCTCACGCGGATCGCTTGTGTCCGCCATGGGCGCGGATCCTCCCCGGAGTGGCGCCTCAATAGCCAGCGCCGCCGGAGCACGGCGACCGACGCGCGGCCGGCTCCTGCCGCGCCGATTCGCTGCGGGCCGCTACCGCCCCGTCAGCTGCGCTCGCGCAGCGCCGGGAACAGCACGACGTCGCGAATCGAGTCGCGCCCGGTGAGCAGCATGGCGAAGCGGTCGATGCCCAGCCCGAGCCCGCCCGTCGGCGGCATCCCGTACGTGAGCGCCTCGACGTAGTCGGGATCGCCCTCCTCCGCCTCGGCGTCGCCGGCGGCCCGCTCCTGCGCCTGGCCGGCGAAGCGCTCGGCCTGCTCGGCCGCGTCGTTGATCTCGGAGTAGGCGTTGCCCAGCTCCATCCCGCCGGCGTAGTACTCGAAGCGCTCGACGATGCCGTCGTCGTCGTCGGTTCGGCGCGCGAACGGCGACAGCTCGATCGGGTAGTCGTGCAGGATCGTCGGCTGGATCAGGCCCGGCTCGACGAAGTGCGAGAGGGCGTGGTCGGCGAGCTTTGCCCAGGTCGGATCCTTCGAGCAGTCGATGCCGCGCTCGGTGAGACGGTGGCGCAGGTCGGCCTCATCGCGCGTCCAGAGGCCGTGCTGCTCGAGCGCGTCCGCGAACTTCAGCCGGCGCCAGGGCGCCTTCAGATCGATCTCGTGGCCGCGGAACTGCACCTCGGTCGTCCCCAGCACCTCGCGCGTCACGTCGGCGACGAGGTTCTCGATCAGCACCATTGTGTCGCGATAGTCGGCGTACGCCTCGTACCATTCGAGCATCGTGAACTCGGGGTTGTGCTTGAACGAGACGCCCTCGTTGCGGAAGTCCTTGCCGAGCTCGTACACCCGCTCCAGGCCGCCGACGATCAGCCGCTTGAGGTAGAGCTCGGTGGCGATGCGCAGGTAGAAGTCGCGGTCGAGCTCGTTGTGGTGCGTCGTGAACGGTCGGGCGAAGGCGCCGCCGTAGCGCGGCTGCAGCACCGGCGTCTCAACCTCGAGGAAGCCGCGCTCGTCGAGGTAGCGACGGATGGCAGAGATCATCCGGCTGCGCACGACGAAGTCGCCGCGCACCCCGTCGTTCATCAGCAGGTCGAGGTGGCGGCGCCGGTAGCGCGCCTCGACATCGGTCATGCCATGGAACGTGTCTGGTAGGGACGTGGCGATCGGGGAGAGCAGCAGCGGCGCCTCCTCGCAGAACAGCGTCGGCTCGCCCCGACGCGTCTTGCCGGGCACGCCCTCGACGCCGATCACGTCGCCGAGCTTGACGTCAATCGCCCTCGCCACCTCTTTCTTGAGGAAGGCGAGCTGGAGCCGGCCAGAGCGGTCGACGAGATCGAGGAAGACGGCACTGCCCATGTC
>CANFDS010000083.1 GCA_947445525.1 Actinomycetota bacterium
GGCGTGCTCGAGCAGGGCGGCCTGTACGTGCTCGGCACCGAGCGTCACGAGTCGCGGCGCATCGACAACCAGCTGCGCGGCCGCTCCGGACGTCAGGGCGATCCCGGTGAGTCGCGCTTCTACCTCTCGGCGCAGGACGAGCTGGTGCGCCTGTTCGCCGGCGACCGCATCTATAAGATCATCGACCGCTTCAAGCTGCCGGACGACCAGCCGATGGAGGCGTCGATTCTCTCGAAGCAGATCGAGAACGCGCAGAAGAAGGTCGAGGAGCAGAACTTCGTCGCACGCAAGAACGTCCTCAAGTACGACGACGTGATGAATGCCCAGCGCATGGTCATCTACGAGCAGCGGCGGCGCGTGCTCGAGGGCGTCGACATGTCGGCCGAGCTGCGCGGCTGGACGGCCGAGGTGGTCGACCGCGTCGTGCGCCTGCACCTCGAGGAGGAGGATCCCGCAGAGTGGGATCTCGACCGCCTCGTCAACGCTCTGCAGCAGGTCTACCTCACGACGATCACCGCCGACGAGCTGCGCGACGAGGTCGAGCTCGACGACCAGGCGCTCGTCGACGAGTTCACCGAGGATGCGCTCGACGACTACGCCGCCAAGGAGACCGCGCTCGGCCCGGAGCTGATGCGCGAGCTCGAGCGCTTCGTCGTGCTGCAGGTCGTCGACCACCGCTGGCGCGAGCACCTCGAGAACATGGAGTACCTGCGCGAGGGCGTTCACCTGCGGGCCATGGCGCAGAAGGATCCACTGGTCGAGTACCGCGGCGAGGGCCACCAGATGTTCGAGGTGCTCTCGCAGGCGATCCGCGAGGAGGTCGTGATCCTGGTCTTCCACGCCGAGCTCGTCGCCGAGGACGCGCAGGAGCTACAGGACATCCAGGCCGAGCAGGCCGCCGAGAGCCGCCAGTTGTCGTACGAACACGAGTCGCTCGCTGGCGCCGACGCGATCGCGCAGGCGATGGGCCAGGGCGGCGGGGCCCGTGCGCAGGTCTACGGCGACGAGCCCGCGCCGGTGGTGGCGCAGCGCATCCTCGACGAGCACGATAAGGTCGGCCGCAACGACCCGTGCTGGTGCGGGTCGGGCAAGAAGTTCAAGAAGTGCCACGGCGCCTAGGCGCCGGCGAGCTCGAGATCGTCCCGCTCGACGCGGGCAGGCGCGCCGACTTCCACCGCCTGCATGGCGACTGCAACGACGCCGGCTGGTGTGCCTGCGCCGCACGGTGGGTGCCCACCTGGGACGGCTGGGGCGACCGCACCGCCGCCGAGAACCGCGAGCTGCGCGACGCGCTGTTCGCGCGCGGCGAGCACGACGGCCTACTGGCGTACGCGGACGGCGAGCCGGTGGGCTGGTGCCAGCTCGGGCCACGCGACCGGCGGGCCAAGCTCGCTCGCCAGCTCGCCCTGACCCCCGACCCGGGAGCGTGGGCGGTGACGTGCTTCCTGGTCGCACCGGCCTGGCAGGGCAGCGGCGTGGCACAGGCGCTGCTGACGGCGGCCGCCGAGCGGGCGCGACAGGGTGGGGCGTCGCGGCTGGAGGCTTTTCCCCGGCCTGTGCTCTGCCTGGGGCTCTGACCGCTCGCTGGGCAGCTGCCGTGCAGCCACCGGCGGGGCCTCTGCCGGTACGCTGTAGCCCATGGCAGATGCCGCCGAAGTTGCTTCCACGCTCGAGGAGATCAGAGCCCAGCTCGCCTGGGTCCGTGATTACCTTTGACCCGGACGGGCTGAGGAAGCGCGCCGCCGAGCTCGAGTCCGCGATGGGCGAGCCCGGCTTCTGGGACGATCAGCAGAGGGCTGCCGGCATGTCGGCGGAGCACGCACGCGCCACGCGGCGCCTCGAGCGCTACGACGGCCTGCTGCGCGAGCAGGGCGACGCCGCCGAGCTCTTCGAGCTCGACCCCAAGCTGGTCGACGAGATCGCGGCCATGCTCGACCCGCTCAAGCGGTCGCTCGACCAGCTCCAGATCGAGGCACTGTTCTCGGGCGAGTACGACGGCGGCGATGCGATCATCACCGTCCACTCCGGCACGGGCGGCACCGACTCGCAGGACTGGACCGAGATGCTGCTGCGCATGTACCTGCGCTGGTGCGACGACAGGGGCTTCAAGGCGGAGCTGCTGGAGGCGAGCCCCGGCGAGGAGGCCGGCCTCAAGTCGGCGACCTTCGCCGTCAAGGGCGAGAACGCGTACGGCCTGTTCAAGGCCGAGCGCGGCGTCCACCGGCTCGTCCGGCTGTCGCCGTTCGACTCGGCGCACCGCCGACACACCTCGTTCTCGACGGTCATCGCCGCGCCGCTCCTGCCCGAGGACGACTCGATCGAGATCGACGAGACCGACCTGCGCATCGACACCTACCGGGCGTCGGGCGCCGGCGGGCAGCACGTCAACAAGACCGACTCGGCGGTGCGCATCACACACCTGCCGTCCGGCATCGTCGTGCAGTGCCAGAACGAGCGCTCGCAGACGTCGAACAAGCTGACGGCGCTACGGATGCTCAAGTCGCGCCTCGTCGAGCAGGCCGAGGAGGAGCGCGAGGCCGAGCTGGCAAAGGAGCGCGGCCAGGCGCAGGACATCGGCTTCGGCAGCCAGATCCGCTCGTACGTGCTGCATCCGTACCAGCTCGTCAAGGACCACCGCACCGACTTCGAGGTGGGCAACATCCTGGGCGTGCTCGACGGTGACCTCGACGGGTTCATCCGCGAGTACCTGCTGGCCAAGGCCGCCGGGAGGGTGCTTTGACGACCCCGTCGGCTAACCTGGGTGACGGGTCACCCATGGATATCGAGCCGCTCCGCGACACCCACACCAGCCGCGACGCCGTTGCGTCGAGCTCGCCCTACGAGGCGTTGCGGGAGCGGGAAGGCGACCGCGTCGGCATGTCCGGCAGCGGCGGCGCCGCCATGGTCGTCTTCGACGCCGTGACAAAGGTCTACGACCCCGACGTCGTCGCGCTCGGCGACGTCTCCTTCGTGATCGAGAAGGGCGAGTTCGTGTTCATCGTGGGCGCGTCCGGCTCGGGCAAGTCCACGCTGATCAAGCTGCTGCTCAAGGAGAGCGACCCCACCAGCGGGCGCATCCTCGTCGGCGGCCGCGACCTCGCACGCCTCAAGCGCGGCACCGTGCCGCTGCTGCGCCGCAACATCGGCTGCGTGTTCCAGGACTTCAAGCTGCTCTCCGACCGCACCGCGTTCGACAACGTCGCGTACGCGCTCAAGGTGCAGGGCGAGAGCCGCTCCGACATCCGCCGCAAGGTGCCCGAGGTGCTCGGCCTCGTCGGGCTGTCGCACAAGCTGAACTCGTATCCCGACGAGCTCTCGGGCGGCGAGCAGCAGCGCGTCTCGGTCGCGCGCGCCTTCGTCAACCACCCGCCGCTGATCGTCGCCGACGAGCCGACGGGCAACCTCGACCCGGACACCTCGGTCGGCATCATGCAGCTGCTCTACCGGATCAACCGCTCCGGCACGACGGTGCTGATGGTGACGCACGACCGGGAGATGGTGGACAAGATGCGCCGCCGTGTCCTCCAGCTCGAGGGCGGCCGCCTGGCCCGCGACGAGCGCCGCGGGGGGTACATCGCCGAATGATCGGCCGTTTCCGCCTGCTCATCTCCGAGGCCACGCGCTCGCTCGCGGTGAACCTCTCCAACACCATCGCGGCCACGCTGACGGTGCTGATCGGCATGTTCCTGCTCGGCCTGCTGATCGGCCTCGGCAGCTGGGTGACCTCCTGGAGCGATCACGTCAAGCAGGAGCTCGTCGCGCACGTCTACTTCTGCACGCCGCTGCCGCCGTGCACCCGCTATGAGACACCGGCGGAGCTGAAGAAGGCACGCACCATCCTCGTCAAGATGGGCGAGGTCAAGACCGTCCGCTTCGTCTCCCGCCAGGAGGCGCTCGCGACGATGCGCAAGAAGACGCCGGAGCTCACGCGCAACCTCTCCTCGAATCCGTTGCCCGACTCGCTCGAGGTCGTGCCGAAGCGCGGCGAGGACGTCGAGCTGATCGCGAAGCGCGTCGAGTACCTGAAGCGCTCCGGCCAGCTGGGCGGCATCGAGAAGGTCAACTACGGCAAGAAGACGGCGACGAAGATCCTGCAGGTCGCCAGGGTGATCGAGATCGTCTTTCTGATCGGCACGATCCTGCTGCTCATCTCGTCGGCGCTGCTGATCGCCAACACGATCCGCCTCTCGATCTTCTCGCGGCGACGCGAGATCGAGGTGATGAAGCTCGTGGGTGCGACCAACTGGTTCGTGCGCGGCCCGTTCATGATCGAGGGGTTGATCTGCGGGCTCGGCGGCTCGGTGCTGGCGATCGTCCTGCTGCTGGCCGGGCGCCAGTGGGCGCTGCCGCAGGTCATGCCGAGCCTCGGCACCACGGCCGACGTCAAGGCGCTGGGCTTCGGCTACACCGTGCTCATTCTCCTCGGCGCGGGGCTCCTGCTCGGCGCCGCCGGCTCGGGGCTCACCATCAGGAAGTTCCTGAAGGTCTAGCCGCCCTGAGCGACCTCCTCGTCGTCGAGATCTCCCGCCGCGGCAAGCTGATCGCGGGCGAGCCCTTCTTCACCCCCGGCACGCCCGTGGTGCTCGAGAAGAAGGGCTCCAACGAGGCACGC
Organism: Actinomycetota bacterium; assembly: GCA_947445525.1. Taxonomy (GTDB): domain Bacteria; phylum Actinomycetota; class Thermoleophilia; order Gaiellales; family Gaiellaceae; genus CANFDS01. The sequence continues at coordinate 4,613 of CANFDS010000083.1, forward strand.
CCGGGCGACCTCGTGGTCGTGCGCGTGGGCCGGGGGCGTGCCCATCTGGTGAAGGTGCTGGGCGACGCCTCGTCGATCGACGCGGTCATCGACGGCCTGCTGATCGAGAAGGGCGAGCTGGGCGCCCAGGAGCGCTACGAGCCCTACGAGCCAGGCCTGGCCGGGCGCATCGACCTGCGCGAGCTGCCAACGTTCACGATCGACCCGGAGACGGCGAAGGACTACGACGATGCCATCTCGCTGCGCCGCGAGGGCGACGGCCTGCGGCTGTGGGTGCACATCGCCGACGTGTCGGCGTACGTGCGTGCCGGCACCCTGCTCGACACGGGTGCCGCCGCCCGGGCCAACTCGGTGTACGTGCCCGGCCGGGTCGCGCCGATGCTGCCGCACGACATCGCCGACGACCTGTGCTCGCTGCGGGCCGACGTGGACCGCCTCTGCGTGACCGTCGAGGTGCCGTTCGACGCGAGCCTCCGCGCTGGCGACGCGACGTTCTACCGCTCCGTCATCCACTCCGACGCGCGCCTCACCTATGGCCAGGCCGGGCGCATCCTCGCCGGCAACGAGAAAGCCGACCCCGTCGTGCTCGACGGCCTGAAGCTGGCCGACCGGCTCACCGAGGAGCTCCGCCGCCGCCGCTTCGCCCGCGGCGCCCTCCGCATCAACAGCACCGAGGTGACGTTCTCGTTCGACGGCAAGGGCGGGGTGGCGGATGCGTGGCAGGAGGGCGAGCCGGCGTCCCACCGCCTCGTCGAGGAGCTGATGATCCTGGCCAATGAGGCGGTCGCCACGCTGCTCTCGGGCCGTCGCCGCGACGGCATGTTCCGGATCCACGAGGAGCCCGACCCCCAGTCGATCGCGCTGCTGCTGGCACGGCTCGCCGAGCTGGAGGTGCCGACGCCGCCCGCGCCGAAGGTCGAGGAGATCGGCCCGAGCGACGCCGCCGCGCTGGCTGCCGCCATTGCCGACCGGCTCACCGAGTACGTCGAGAAGTCCGGCCGGGGCAAGCTCTCCTTCCCGCCGCTCGTGCTGCGCTCGCTCAAGCAGGCGCGCTACGCGCCGCAGAACTACGGCCACTCCGGCCTCGCCAGCCCCGCGTACTGCCACTTCACCTCGCCGATCCGCCGCTACCCCGACCTCGTCCAGCATCGCGCGCTGCTCAACGAGCTCGGCCTCGACAACGAGCCGCTTGCCGACGACCTGCCGGAGCTGGCCGAGCACTGCTCGGTGCGCGAGCGCGAGGCGAGCAAGCTCGAGTACCTGGCCGACGAGATCTGCCTCTGCTGGCTGCTCGAGCAGCGGCTCTTCGTCGAGGGCTGGGACGCGAACTTCGAGGGGGAGATCACCGGCCTCATCGGGGCGGGGCTGTTCATCAAGTTCGGCGACGTGTTCGAGGGGTTCCTGCCGTCGCGGACGCTCGCCGACGACCGCTACGAGCCGACGCCGCTGGGGACGGCCCTCGTCGGGCGCCGCAGCGGGCGCCGCTTCCGCATCGGCGACCGTATCCCGGTGCGGGTCACGGGCATCCGCCGCGCCGAGGGCAAGGTCGAGCTCGCCCTGGCAGGCGCCGGCCGCGGCGGCCGCGACGAGACCGCTCCCGGCATCGCCCGCACCACCACCGGCCGCCCCGGCCAGCGGCCGGCCCACGCCGGCAGCGGTCAGAACCGCGCCGCCCGCCGGCGCAAGCGCGCCTAGACTGAGCTCATGGCGAAGCATCCTGGCGAGAAGCTGATCGCCGAGAACCGGAAGGCGAGGCACAACTACCACCTCAGTGACTTCGTCGAGGCGGGCCTCGTGCTGACCGGCACCGAGGTGAAGTCGTGCCGCGACGGCCGGGCGAACCTGCGCCAGTCCTACGCCGAGGTACGCGACGGCGAGGCGTGGCTGCTGGGCGCGCACATCTCGGTGTACGAGCAGGGCAACATCAACAACCACGAGCCGGAGCGCCCCCGCAAGCTGCTGCTGCACCGTCGTCAGGTCGACGACCTGTTCGAGTCCGTGCGGGAGAAGGGGATGACGCTCGTGCCGACGCGGATGTACTTCAAGGGCGGGCGCGCCAAGGTCGAGATCGCCGTGGCGAAGGGCAAGGACGTGCACGACAAGCGCGCCGATGTCGTCAAGCGTGATGCCGACCGCGAGATCCAGCGCGCGCTCAAGGACGCGCGCCGCTAGCCCGACCATCGAGCGAAACCCGCCGACGGGGCTGCCGGAGGGCCAGTTGACGGAGCTCGCGGTGGCGGCGCTCGACGGCGCCGGTGACCTCAACGGCTTTCTTGATTCGACCGGTCGGGTCCGCTACGCGAATCGTGCCGCGTGCGACGAGGTACAGATCTCCCGCGAGCTGGTACTCCAGGGCGCGATCTTCGACTTCCTGCCGGCGCTGACGCCGGAGCTCTGGGCGCAGCGCTGGCTCGAGCTCCGCGCCGGTGGCCGTCTCCGCTTCGCGGAGCGGATGCGACGGCGCGACGGCACGACCTTCCTCGTCGACGTGCAGGCCTCGCTCGTCACCTCCGACGGCATGGAGTTCGCCCTCGTCGTCGCACGCGACGTCACCGAGGCCCGCCGCGCCGAGCGGGCGCTGCGTGAGAGCGCCGAGGTGTTCCGGGCGCTCACCGATAACAACCCGGCTCTCGTCACGCGCTGAGGCCGCGACCACCGGGTCATCTACGCGAACCACGTCTGCGGCGGCGGTTGGCGGCCATGTCCTGGGCGATCTCGTCGGTCGCACCGCCGCCGAGATTCTCGACGATGCCTCTGCTGCCGCGCGGATCGACGAGGCGCTTGGCCGCGTATTCCGCCTGGGCATGCCCGAGACGACCGACTTCATGCTGTACGGACGCACGTTCAACTGGCACGCGGCACCGGAGTTCGGCGAGCACGGTGACGTTGTCTCGGTGCTGGGCGTCAGCACCGAGGTTACCGCGCAGAGGGCGCTCGAGCGGGAGCTGCGCGAGTCGGGCGACTTCATCGCCCAGGTGATCGCGAGGGCCCAGGAGGGGATCGTCGTCGTCGACCGGGAGCTGCGCTATGTCATCCGCAACCGCTTCATGGAGCAGCTGACCGGCATCCCCAGCTCCGACCTGCTCGGCGTCAGCCTCGTCGAGCGGACTGTGCCGCAGCTGGACGAGCTGATCCGCTACATCGAGGCCGCGCTCGCCGGCGACGTCGTGCGCAGCCGCGACATCAAGGTGCTGGTGCGGCCAGGTCATCCGGAGACCTGGGTGCAGACGACGTACTCGCCGCTGCGCGATGCGGCAGGCGCGATCGCCGTGGTGATCATGGTCGTCCACGATGTGACGGCGCGGCGGCTGGCCGAGCAGGAGCGGCGCGAGCTGGAGGTGAAGCTGCTGGAGACGCAGCGGCTCGAGAGCCTCGGCGTGCTGGCCGGAGGGATCGCACACGACATCAACAACCTGCTCGTGGGCATCCTCGGTAATGCAAGCCTCGCCGCTGCCGAGCCCGGGCTGCACTACAGCGTGCGTGAGCGGCTGCAGGAGATCGAGCTGGCGGCCCGCCGCGCTGCCGACCTGACACGCCAGCTGCTGACCTACGCGGGGCGGGGCCGCGGCGCCGCGGCCCCGTTCGACGTGTCCGGGCTGCTCACCGAGACCGTCGGGCTCGTGCGCGCCGCGATCCCACGGATGACCGATCTCGACGTGCGTCTCGATCCCGCCCTTCCGGCAGTCGTCGCCGACAGGTCGCAGCTCCAGCAGGTGGTGATGAACCTCGTCATCAACGCCGGCGAGGCGGTGGGCGATGCGGGTGGAGCCGTCCGGGTCACCACCGGGCTGGTCGAGCTGGGTGCGGAGGCGGAAGGTGACACCGCGGTCGGAGGTGGCGAAGTGGCGGCGGGGCCGTACGTCGTGATCGTGGTCGCCGATACCGGCGCCGGCATGGACGCCGAGACCGTGGCACGCGTGTTCGAGCCGTTCTTCTCGACGAAGGGCGCCGGCCGGGGGCTCGGCCTCTCCTCGGTGCTCGGCATCGTGCGCGCCCATCGTGGTGTGCTCCGGGTCGAGAGCCGTGCCGGCGAGGGGACGACGTTCCGGGTGTTGCTGCCCGTGGGGCCCGAGGTCGCCGTTGTCCGGGCGCGGAGCCGCGATGCCGCGACGGCAGCCGTGGATCGGCTGGATCGGCCCCTTTCCACCGTGCCGCGGCCGGATGAGCCGGTGCCCGTCCTGCTTGTCGAGGACGAGGAGGCCGTGGCCCGCACGGTGCGCCGGATGCTGGAGGTGGCCGGTTACAGCGTCACGCTCGCGTCCGACGGGCACGAGGCGCTCGCCGTGCTGCGGGGCCGTCCCGGGGCCGTGCGCGCAGTCGTGCTCAACCTGGCGATGCCGGGGCTGGGCGGCGCCGACACCTATCGCGAGCTGTGGCTGCTCGACCCGCTGCTGCCCGTGCTTGTGACGAGCGGCTATACCGACGGCGACGACCTGCTCGCGATCGGCGACGACCTGTACGCCGCCTTCCTCGCCAAGCCGTACGTGCTGGCGGAGCGCGCGGCTGCGCTCGGCCGACTGCTCGGCGCCGCTGCTCCCGCGCCGGCGCCCTGACCGCCCCCGCGCGGCCCGACCGCTATACTCCGTTACGAACATGACATACGGGGGCGACCTGGCTTCGACGTGGTCGATCACTCCGGATGAGTTGCGAGCCGAGGTCCCCGGTCGGCCTCGTTAAAAAACCGGGAACAAGTAAGTGCGGATCGTGAACTCGCACTCGCTGCCTAGTCAA
>CANFDS010000084.1 GCA_947445525.1 Actinomycetota bacterium
CGAAGCCGCCACGGCCGCCAGCGGGGCCGCCGCCGTTCGCCGCGCCGCCGGAGCGGTTCCCCAGCGCACCGGCTGTCGCGGCGCACGCCTGGGCCTTCGCCCGTACGCCGGCCGCATCCGTGATGCTCTTCGAGATCGCCGGGAACGCGAACTTCCCGTCCTTGCCCTTCGCCGGGTCGGGGATCTTCACACCCCTGTCGCGCATGCATTTGGCGTAGGCAAAGAGCGCCTTGTCGGCCGCGGTGGTCGGGCCGGTGGCTGCTGCTGCTGCGGCCGCTCCGATCGCGGCGAGGCCACTGGCTATCAGGGCGGCGGCCGTTGTGAGTGCGATCCGGCGAACGGCCGGCCTGTGGGCTGTCAGCTGCATCACGTCGTCATCCTCCGAGTCCTGGGAGAGCGGGTGGGGTGCCCCCGCCGTTGTTACTGCCGGTCGCTCCTGGCGCGGCTCCGGCACCGGCACCTGCGCCCGCACCGGCGCCTGCGCCCGTGCCGGCTCCGCCGCCTCTGCCGAGCCCGCCGCCCCGGCCGAAGCCGCCGAACCCGCCGCCTGCGCCGCCCAGGGCGACCGAGGTGGCCGCGACCACCCCGCCGGTGGCCTCGCCCTGGACGACCACGGTGTCGCCGGGATGGATGTCCTGCAGCGTCCCGTTCTTGGTGACGCGCACGGTGATGCCGGGAACGGTCGTCACCTTGATGACGTTGCCGGTCGTGTCGGTGACATAGAGGGTGGTTCCGTCGATCAGCTTGACGGTGCCGGCCGTGCCGCCGAAGCCGCCGAGGCCGCGTCCGCCCGCGGCATCCGGGATGACCGCCCCGGTTGAGCCTGTCGTCCCTGTCGGCGCGGCGCCGAGGGCGCCGCCCGCGCCTCTGGCCGCCCGCAGCGCCGCGAACGCGGCAGCGTTGCCGCCGCCGGCGGCACTGCCCGACGTGCCACCCCAGTGCTTCTGGATCAGGATGCCGCCGACGACGCCGGCACCGGCGACCGCGCTCGCAGCGAGCAGCGCGGTCAGGAAGGGCAGCCGCCGGCGCCGCACGCGCGGGAGAACCACGTCGCGGTCGAGGTCGGCGAGGTCGAATGCCGCCCCGGGCAGGGACTCCGCCGCTACGGGCGCAGAGACCTCGCCACCGCCCGGGCCGCCTGTCGTCACTCTGTCGTCTGGTGTGCTCATCGCTCTCCTTCGCTCACTCGTAGCGGAGCGCCTCGATCGGGCGCAGGGCGGCGGCCCGCGCCGCCGGGTAGATGCCGAACACGAGGCCCACGGCCGCGGCCACGCAGAACGCGAGGATCACCGAGTAGCTCTGCACCACGGGCTGCACGCCCACGATCTTGAAGCGGCTCCCGATCAACCCGGCGCCGACGCCGATGATCCCGCCGAGCATCGACAGCAGCACCGCCTCCACCATGAACTGGCTGACGATGTGCACGCGACGCGCGCCGATCGCCTTGCGGATGCCGATCTCGCGCGTCCGCTCGGTGACGGTGACGAGCATGATGTTCATCACGCCGATGCCGCCGACCAGCAGCGAGATCGCGGCGACTGCGCCCAGCAGCACCGTGAACGTGCGATTCGAGGCGTTCGACGCCTGCAGGAAGCTCGCCTGGTTGAGCACGCGGAAGTCCTGCGTCGTGGTCGTCACCCTGTGGGTGCTGAGCAGGGTGGCCGTGATCTCCTGCTCGACTGCGCTCGTCACCCCGGCCGACTTCGCCTCGACGACGATCGAGGAGAGCGAGGCGACGCCGCCGGTGAGCGCGTCCTGGACGGCCTCGAGCGGGGCGATCGCGATGTCGTCGGAGTCGAGGAAGCCGTTCGAGCCCTTCGACTTGAGCACCCCGATCACCTGGAAGCTGTGGCCACCAAGCTGGATCGTCTGGCCGACGGGGTCGGCGCCTTCGCCAAAGAGGTTCGTCACGGCCGTGGTGCCGAGCACGACGACGCGCGAGCGGAACGTCGCGTCCTCGGCGTTGAACGCGCGGCCGGCCTGGATCTTCCAGTTCGCCGCGTCGAAGTAGGTGGACGAGGAGCCCAGCACCTGGCTCGGGCTGTACGTCGCGTTCCCGTAGGTTGCCGTCACGCTCTGCGCCTGGACGACCGGATTGACGCTCTTCGCGTCGGGGACGTTCTCCGGCTTGCGTAGCGCGGCGACGTCGGCCAGCGTGAGCTGGGCCTGGCGGCTCTGGGTGCCGTTCTGCGAGCGTCCACCGCGGGCGCCGCCGAAGCCACCACCGCCGCCGAAGCCACCAGGGCCGCCGCCCGACCGCTGCACGGTGAGCATGTTCGTCCCCAGTGACGTCAGCTGCTGCTGCACCGCCGTCGACGAGCCCTTGCCGACCGCGACGAGGATGATCACGGCGGCGACGCCGATCATGATTCCCAGCATCGTCAGCAGCGAGCGCAGGCGGTTGGCAAGGATCCCCTGCAGCGCGATCCGGAAGCTCTCGACGGCGATCACGCGACGACCTCCAGCCTCGGCCGGGTGCGGACGTCGTCGAGGATCGCACCGTCGCGCAGGCGGATCACCCGGCGCGCATGCGCGGCGATCTCGACCTCGTGCGTGATGATCACGATCGTGCGCCCCTCGGCGTTGAGGCTGTCGAACACCTCGAGGATCTCCTGCGACGATGCCGAGTCGAGGTTGCCCGTCGGCTCGTCGGCGAGCAGCAGCGACGGCCTCGTCACCAGGGCCCGCGCGATCGCGACGCGCTGCTGCTGGCCGCCCGACAGCTCGTTGGGCAGGTGGTGCACGCGGTCGGCCAGGCCGACGCGCTCGAGGGCCGCGAGCGCCCGCTCGCGCCGCTCCTTCGCACGCACGCCGGCGTACACCAGCGGCAGCTCGACGTTGTGCAGCGCCGACGTGCGCGGCACGAGATTGAAGCTCTGGAAGACGAAGCCGATCTTGCGGTTGCGCACCGTCGCCAGCTCGTCCTCGGTGAGGTGGCGGACGTCGATCTCGTCGAGCAGGTAGCGGCCGCGGTCGGGCAGGTCGAGGCAGCCGAGGATGTTCATCAGGGTGGTCTTGCCGCTGCCGGACGCGCCCATGATCGCGACGAAGTCGCCGCTGGAGATGCCGAGCGTGATGCCGCGCAGCGCGTGCACGGCGTGGAGGCCCACCTGGTACGAGCGGCTGACCTGGTGGAGCAGGATGAGCGGGCGCGTGCTCACCCGCCGAGGCCTCTCGGCACGAGGCCGCCGCCGCCGAGGCCGCCGCCCCCGAAGCCGCGGCCCGCGCCGAGGCCGGGCGTGGCCGTCGCCCCCGTGGTCAGGCCCGCGAGCGGCGAGCCGGTGGAGGTGACCACGAGGTCGCCCTCTTTCAGCCCGCTCAGGATCACGGTCTGGTCGTCGCCCTGGAGGCCGGTGGTGACGGTGACGCTGGACTGGACGCCCTTGGCGTCGACGACGGTCACCGTGCCGCTGCCACCCGTGCCGCGGACGCTGGCGTTGGGCACGTGCAGCACGTCGTCGGCCTTGCCGGTGATGACGGTGGCGGTCACCGTCATGCCCGGCTTGACGCCGGTGTCGCTGCGGTCGAGCTGCAGCGTCGCGTAGTAGGTGACGACGTTGCTGACGACCGTCGAGACGGTGTCGAGCGCGACCACGTGCGCGGCGAGCTGGACGTTCGGCAACGCGCTCACGCTGAGCGTCGCCGGCTGCCCGACCTTGATCTTCGCGGCGTCGCTCTCGCCGAAGCCCGCCTGCACGAGCGGCCGCGAGAGGTCGACGAGGGTCATGAAGGCGGTCGAGGCTGCGGCCGCGCCGCCGCCCGAGCTACCGCTCGCGCTGACGGCCGTGCCGACCAGGCCGTTGACCGTGGCGATGGTGCCCGAGATCGGCGCCCGCAGGATCGTCGCGGCGACGGAATCCTGGGCGTTCTGGTAGCTCGCCTGGGCCTGCTGCACGCTCGCCTGGGCCTGCGCGAGCGCGGTCGGCGCGGTCTGGGCCTTGATCGCGTTGCCGACCTTCGCGTTCTCGAGCGAGAGCTGCGACGACTGCACCGAGCTGGACGCCTGCTGCAGCGACTGCTGCGCCTTGACCTTCGCCGACGTCTGGTTGGCGAGGGCGGTGCGCAGGGAGCTCTCGGCGGTCGTCACCGACTGGTCGGACTTGAGCTTGCCCGAGACCTGGTTGGCGACAGCGGTGCGGAGCGAGTTCTGGGCGTTGACGACCGACTGGTCAGCCTTGAGCTTGCCCGAGACCTGGTTGTTGAGCGCCGTCTGCACCTGGTTCTGCGCATTCGCAATGGTCTGCGCGTCGGAGATCCTGGCCTTGTCGAGCGCGGCAACCGCGCCGTTGTACGAGTTTGTCGCGTTCGTCAGCGACTGGTCGGTGGAGACGCCGTTGGTGTCGAGCTGGCGCTTCGCCGCCGCGATCGCCTGCTCGTCCTTGGTGATCGCAGCGGTGTCGGCGGCGATCGCAGTGAGACTGGAGACGACGGTCTGATCCTGCGTCAGCCGGAACTGCAGCTGCTTCTGCGAGAGCGGGTCGTACGGCGCCGGGCAGGCCGTGGTGCAGCCGTTCGCCAGCTGGTACTCGCTGATCTTCTGTAGCTGGAGGTTGTCGTTGGTGATCGCCGCCTGCGCCGTTGCCGACGAGTCCTTCGCACCGGGCGTCGCACCGACGATCCCGTTGAGCGTGCCGATGTCGGCGTTGAGCTTGGCCTGGTCGGTGACGAGCTGCGCCTTTGCCTGGTCGTAGGTTGCCTGGGCGCCTGCGGTGTTCAGCCCGGTCGAGGCGCGTGCGATCGAGAGGGCCTTCTTCGCCTGGTCGATGCTGGCCTGAAGGCTCGCCTCGCTGGCGGCGACGCTCCTCTTCGCCTGGTCGAGCGAGGCCCGCGCCTGGGTGACCGCAGCGGCCAGGGTCTTCGTGTCGAGCGCCGCGCTCGTCGTGGCCTGGTCGAGGGCCGTCTGCGCCTGGGCGACGGCGTTGGCGAGGTTCGTGGCGTCGAGAGCAGCCTGCGCCTTCGCAACGCTGAGGGCGGTGCGCGCCTGCGCGACGCCGGCCGTCTGCGTCGCCGCGTCGAGTGCCAGCGTCGACCGCGTGCTACGCAGCGACGCCGCCGAGTTCGCGACCGACAGCTGCGCCTGCCGCACCGAGAGCGCGTTCTGCTGCTCCTGCTCCGCCGTCTGGCCGTCGAGGACGCTCTGCAGGTTCGCCCGGGCCGAGGCGAGGCTGGCCACGGCGGTGCGCAACGTCTGCTGCGGCGTCGCCGGGTCGACCTGCCCCAGCTTCTGACCCTTCTTGACCGCCTGGCCGGCCTTCACCCACAGCGCCACGAGGTTGCCCGCAGAACTGAACGACAGCGAGAGCGAGTGCGCCGCCTGGATGTTGCCGCTGGCGGAGATCGAGGCGAGCACCGAGCCCCGCTGCGCAGCCGTCGTACGCACCTGGGCCGCGTCCATCGAGGTGCTCGAGCCCGTGGCGAGGTAGCCGCCGACGCCGGCGCCGACGGCGCCCGCAGCCAGCACGAGATTCAGGATGACGGTGTTGCGGCGCACGGGCGTTGCCTCCGGCAGGGAGCGGGGTCGCTGACAGGGCCATTGAACAGGCCGCCGCTGAGAATTCCCTGAGAGGCTGCTAAGCGAACGCTATGTGCCGCCCCCGTGCCGCCGGTTCTCGTGGGCCAGGATCCCGCGCCAGCGCAGCGTCTTCAGCATCAGGGCGATGGCGGCGAAGCCGACGGCGACATTGAGCGCGGTCAGCGCGATGTTCATGCCGACGCTGAACGAGAGCACGCTCGTCGTCGAGGCATGGCCGCGGAAGACGTAGACGAGGAAGCCCTGCTGCGTGCCTGCGCCACCGGGCGTGAACGGCAGCAGCGTCGACAGGCTCTGCACGACCTGGACGAGGAAGGCGTCGTGAAGGCGTCGGGCAAGCCCGAAGGCCTCGAGGAACCAGAGGATCGAGAGCACGCGTAGCACCCACGAGAGCGCCTGCCACAGCACGACCTCGCGCAGGTAGCGCCAGGGCGTGCGCATGATCGTGAACCCCTGGGCGACCCGCTGCCGGAAGGCGCGGACGTGCCGGGCCAGGCGGATGCCGACGGCGACGGCGATGATCGCGACGATGCCGGTGACGATCGCGAACGCCTGCGGATGCCGCGCCGGCCAGCTCCAGTCGATCGACGGCAGCTTGTCGAGGGCGTCAACGCCAGGCAGCACCCCGAGCTGCAGCGCCCACACCAGGAACGCCAGTCCGACGACGGTGTCGAACAGCGTCTCGACGATCAGCGTCGCGGCGATCGTCGGGAAGTTCGAGCCGGGCACGCGGCGCTTGACGAGCAGCGCCTTGAGCAGGTCGCCGCCGCGGGCGGGGAGGATGGAGTTGACGCCGACTCCGGCGACGTAGGCGCCGAACACGGTGCGACGCCGAACCGGCTGGCCGGGAAACGCCGCGCGCAGGATGTTGCGCCACGCGAACATCCGCACTGTGAGGCGCAGCAGGTGCAGGGCGAGCGCGATGCCGAGCGCGTCCCAGCGCACCGCCGCCAGGTGGTCGAAGAACGTCTGTGCCGCATCGATGAAGGTGTCCACGGGGCCTCACGGCCACGATAGCGCCGCGCTACCCGGTGACGATGCCTACTCGGTGACGGGGCCGCGCGGCAGCCGGAAGCGCTTCATCGTCAGCAGGATGCCCGCCGCGATCACCACGCCACCGATGATCTGGAGCGTCGAGAGCGACTCGCCCAGCAGGAGCACGCCGACGGCGGCCCCACCGAACACCTGGAGGTTCACGTAGAGCGAGGCCCGGTTCGGGCCGCCGGTGTCGATCGCCGTGATCCAGAGGATGTTCGAGATGACGAAGCCGATCGTCGTGCTGTAGGCGAGCGAGCCCCAGGCGAGGCCGGTGACCGCGCCCCAGTCCATCGTTGCGAAGCCGTGGCTGCCGGCGGCGAGCAGCGGGATGGAAGCACCCAGCGAGATCATCGCCGAGAGCCGGTAGGGCGAGTAGTTGGCGCTGAGCCGTGCGAGCGAGATGGTGTAGAGCGCAAAGGTGATGACGGCGAGGAGCGCCATCAGCACGCCGCCGAGCTGCCCTGAGAGCTCGGTGCTGCCGCCGATCGCGACCAGTGCGACGCCGCCGAACGACACGATCGTGGCCAGCCAGTGGCGCACCGTCGGCCGTTCGACCCGCTGGGCGATGCCGATCAGGCCGACGAACGCGGGCAGCGCGCCGAACGCGAGCGCCACCGTCGAGGCCGTTGCCAGGTGGATCGCGGTGAAGAACGCGATCTGGTTGACGAACGTGCCGAGAATCGCGAAGGCGCCCAGCACGAAGAGATCCTCGCGGCGTGGCCGGATCGACCCCTCGAGCCTGAGCGCGATCGCTCCGAAGATGACGCCAGCGAGCAGGTAGCGGAGCGCGGCGTAGGCGATCGGGTCGAAGCCGTGGGTCGCCCCGTAGCGGTTGACCGAGAAGTTGCAGCTCCAGATCGCGACGATGACCAGGAGCAGGACGTCGGCGGGAATCCGGTGCCGGACGCCCACGAGCGCGCGCGTGCTGCCCTACCCGAGGACGGTGACTGTTCTCGGCGCGGCAGCCGACGCGTAGTCGTCGCCGAGCGAGGCCTTCAGCTTCTGCTCGAGCTCGCCGCTGGCGTGCAGCTCCTCGGTGATGTCGGCGCCGCCGATCAGCTCGCCCTTGACGAACACCTGGGGGATTGTGGGCCAGCCGGAGATCGCCGAGAGCTCCTGGCGGATGCGCGGGTCGGGCAGCACATCGACAGCGGTGACCGGGGCGCCGAGCGCATGGAGCGCCTGGAGCGCCCGGCCCGAGTTGCCACATCCGATGAAGTCGGGCGTGCCCTTCATGAAGACGACGATCGGCTCGGTGTCGATGACGCTCTGGATCCTGTCGCTCAGATCGCTCATGCCGTCCCCCTGGTCTTGATCCGTAGTTCGTGGATTGTACCGTCGGAGAGCGGCTGTGACAGGGCCTCGTTGACGAGACGATGCTGCTGGACGAGCGGCAGGCCGTCGAAGCGGGAACTTGTCACGATCACCTGGAAGTGGTCGCCGCCGCCGGTGCGGTCGATCACCTGCAGGTCGCCGGCGTCGGGGAACGCCGCCCGCAGCAGCGCGTCGAGGCGTGCGACAGCGGTGCCGCTCACGCCAGGCCTGCGAGGGCGGCAAGAACGTCTGCCGGCTCGGCGCGGCGCGCGTAGTCGGCGTCGACATGGACGAAGCGGATCACCGCGTTCTGGTCGATCACATAGCTGGCAGGCATGGGTAGCTCCCAGTCGGCATGGTCGAGCGAGAGCCCGAAGGACGTGTAGATGGCGCACAGGTCGTCGGACAGGCGGAACACGAGGCCGAACGCCCGGGCGGCACCGTTGCCGGGATCACTCAGCACCTCGAACTCGAGCTCCTGCTTCTCGCGGGTGCTCAGCGAGTCGTCGGGCAGGTCGGGTGAGATGCCGAGTAGCTGCGCGCCGTGGGCACGGAAGTCGGGAAGCATCTGCTGGTACGCCCGCAACTGCAGGTTGCAGTACGGTCACCAGCCGCCCCGGTAGAAGTTGACGACGGTCGGAGCCTTCGAGAGCAGGCCGGAAAGCGCCACCTTCGCCCCGAGCGCATTCGTCAGGAAGGCCTCCGGAGCGCGATCGCCGACCTTCAGTGTCTGGGCAGCACGTCCCGAGGCGATGAGTGCCACGGTCTCGCGCGCAATGACCGCAGTCACCTCAGGGCTCATCCGGGCGGCAGACTTCGCCCGCTGCTCGGCGAGAAGGTCGTCGAGGGGGCGCGACTTAATCACAGAGGCTGTAACGCGGCCTGTCGCGACTTCATTCCCTCCGGCCGCCGCCAGCCGGCGCTGCGTACCCTCCGCGAAGGTCTCGGCTCGACGCGGTGCTACCGTGCCTGACCGTGCCCGCGTTGCCGGCAACCGCTCGCCGTGGCCACGGCCACCCGTGGCTGACCCTGGTCGCCGTCTCGCTCGGCCTGATGATGGTCACCCTCGACGGCACCGTCGTCTCGATCGCCAACCCGACCATCGGCAAGGACCTGAACGCCTCGCTGGCAGGGCTGCAGTGGGTGACGAACGGCTACCTGCTGGCCGTGGCGACGTGCCTGATCGTCGGCGGCAAGCTGGGTGACCTGTTCGGCCGCAAGCGCATCTTCGTGGTCGGCCTCGTCGTCTTCACGGCAGCCTC
>CANFDS010000085.1 GCA_947445525.1 Actinomycetota bacterium
GCGGCTGCGGACGGGCTTACACCCTGGCGGTGCGCTCCGGGTTCCGTCTGCCGCGGACGGGCAACCAGCCCGCCCACACCAGCCGGAACCCGTCCTGACGGCCCGGCCGGGCGCCCCGCGATCGCGCCAAGCGCCGGATTCAGGCTGAGACGCGCAGCCGTCCGGGTCAGTTGGCGAGCGGTGTCAGGTAGAGCCACTCCATGATCGCCGGGCGCTTCTCGCCTGCTGATCCGCTGGTCGAAGAAAGACGCCAACCACCTCGCCCTGCTCCAGCTCGCCAGCGGCCTGATCGCCTTCAAGAAAGCCCACACCGCCGGGCTTGCGAACGCCCTACCGGGATAGGCTCTTAGTGGTGGGCGAACCCTAAGAGCGATCGCGCGGCGACTTCCGAGCCTTCCGGGCTTCGCGAAGCGCTCGGTTGGTCGGATCTAGATCGCCGATGGTCTGGAAGGCCTCGTTGACCTCCATGAGCGCCTTGTCGCCCTCAATGCTTCCTTGCTCTCCGGCCTCCCACACGCTGTCCAGTCGAGCAAGCGCCGCGTTGAGCCTTCCACGGGCCGCCCGATACTCGGTGACGTCGTACGTCATTTCTCCCTCTTCGCGCCAATACCAGGGTCGGCCGAGCGCACGTGATGCCGACGCCCGTCACCGTTCGTTTGCAATCCGTTTGCAGAGCCGCTGACCGAGCCACGGATACCGCGCAGAAACAAGGCAGAATCAGGCATCCCGACCGTAGGCGGCTAGAAGAGCTGGTTCTCGCCGGCAAAGATCGCCGACACCGAGTCGTCCGAGAAGACGTTCCAGATCGTCTGCGCGAGCAGCGGCGCCACGGGCAGGATCGTGATCTTGTCGGCGGCCTTGGTACGGTCGATCGGCACCGAGTCGGTGACGACGATCTTCTCGACCTCGTCCTGCGCACCGAGCGTGTCGAGCGCGTTCCCGGCGAAGATCGCGTGTGTGGCGAAGACGTAGACGGCGGTGGCGCCGGCCTCGCGCAGCGCCTGCGCGCCCGCAACGAGCGTGCCGCCGGTGACGATCATGTCATCGCCCATCAGGCAGACTTTTCCCTTCACCCGGCCGATCACCTGGCTGACGGCGGCGATGTCGTGCCCCGGGCGAACCTTGTGCATGATCGCGACGTCCGAGTCGAGCATCTGCGCGAACTTCGTCGCCATCTTGGCACGGCCCGGGTCGGGCGACACCGAGACGACGCCGTCGCCGGCGAAGCCGAGGTCGCGGAAGTAGTCGGCGAAGAGCGGCAGCGCCGTCATGTGGTCGACCGGGATGTTGAAGAAGCCCTGGATCTGGCCAGCGTGGAGATCCATCGTGAGGACGCGGTCGGCGCCGGCGACCTGCAGCATGTCGGCCACGAGCTTTGCCGTGATCGGCTCGCGCGGGGCGGACTTCTTGTCCTGGCGCGAGTACGGGTACCACGGGATGACGGCGGTGATGCGTCGCGCCGAGGCGAGCTTGGCCGCGTTCACCATGATCAGCAGCTCCATCAGGTTGCGGTCGACCGGCTCGTTGCCGGGCTGCACGATGAAGACGTCGGCGCCGCGGACGGAGTCCTCGTAGCGGCAGTAGGTCTCACCGTTGGCGAAGGTCTTGACGGTGGCGTCGCCGAGCTCGATGCCGAGCTCCCTGGCGATGTCCCCGGCGAGATCGGGGTGGGCGCGCCCGGTGAACAGCATCAGGCGTTTCGGTGTGGCGCGCTCGAGGTAGTGGCCCGGCGAGGTCAGCTCGGCAGGGGCCGGCTGACCGATCGACTCCAGCCCGGGGAGCCTCTGCTCAGTGATTCCGCTCTGCACCTGCGCGCCCTTCCTTGTTGATCTGCCGTTCCCGGGCGAGCGCGAGGGCGCCCGGCGGGACATCGTCGGTGAGGTACGAGCCGCCGGCGACCCAGGCTCCGTCGCCGATCTCGATCGGCGCCTCGAAGCCGTTGTGGATGCCGGTGCGGACGTTCGCGCCAATCGTCGTGCGGCCCTTCGGCTGGCCCGGCTGGTGCGGGAAGTTGGCCGTGATCGCTCCTGCGCCGATGTTCGTATCCTCCCCGATCTCTGCATCGCCGATGTACGAGAGGTGCGGTACCTTGCTGCGCGGCCCCACGGTCGTGTTCTTGAGCTCGACGAAGGTGCCGGCCTTCGCTCGCTCGCCCAGCACCGTCCCGGGGCGAAGGTAACAGAATGGCCCGACGGTCGCGCCGGGTCCTATCTCGGCGTCGATCGCGACCACCTGCGGGCCGATCTCGGCGCCGGTACGGACGACCGTGCGGCCGCGCAGCACGGTGAACGGGTGCACCGTCGTGTCCTGCTCGATCACAACCGTCGGGTCGATCCAGGTCGACGCCGGGTCGACGATCGTGCAGCCCGCGAGCAGGTGCCGCAGGTTGATGCGGTCGCGCAGCACAGCGGCGGCGACGGCCAGCTCGGCGCGGGTGTTGACGCCCTCGGTCTCGGCCGGGTCGGCAGCCACGTGCACTGCGACCTTGTGCCCGCCCTCGACGATCGCGCGCACCGCGTCGGTGAGGTACAGCTCGCCCTGCGCATTGTGGCTGGTGAGGCCGGCGATGGCCGGCCACAGCAGCTCCGACTCAAACACGTAGATCGACGAGTTGGCCTCGCGCATGGCGAGGATCTCGGGGGTGGCGTCGGAGGCCTCGACGATCGCCGCGAGCAGGCCGCGGTCGTCGCGGACGACGCGCCCGTAGCTGCGGATGTCCGGCGGGACGAACGAGAGGACGGTGCAGCCGGCGCCCTCGACCCGGTGGTGCGCGACGAGCTCGGCGAGCAGCTCGGTCGTCAACAGCGGCGTGTCGCCCGAGAGCACGAGGACGCTGCGCGACCGGCCCTCGAGGGCGCTGCGTGCAGCGGCGACGGCATCGCCCGTGCCGCGCGGCTGCTCCTGCACCGCGATCTCGAGTCCGCTGAACTGATCCTTCGTCTCGGGCGAGACGACGACGACCAGCGGGTCGGCGCCGAGCGGGCGCGCGGCCTCGACGATCCAGTCCACCATGCGCCGGCCGAGCAGCGGGTGGAGGTGCTTCGGCGTCGCCGACTTCATGCGCGTGCCCATGCCGCCCGCCATCACCACGGCTGAGAGGTCGGAGGTCACGGTGAGGGCGGCGGCGTGGTCGAAGATGGCTGGGGCGCCAGGATTCGAACCTGGGATGGCGGGACCAAAACCCGCTGCCTTACCGCTTGGCCACGCCCCATCGCTGCGCTGGCGAGTATAGGGCGACGGCCGCGCAGGTGCGTCAGCGCCTGCCGCCGCGATCGGAGAAGAGGAAGAGCAGCGCGAGCACCGCGAGCACCACCGCGAGGGCGAGCGCGAGCCAGCTGAGGATGACCGCCAGGATCACGAGGACGAGCGCGAGCGCCTGCGAGGCAGCACCGATCCAGGTGACGTTGCGGATAGCCGCCCGCCCGCTGTTGCGGCCCCACGCGAACCACAGCGCGATGAACGGGAGCGCAATGGCGAAGACCGTCCAGCGCGTGAGGTCGTCGCCGACCCACACGATGATGCCCTCTATGAAGGCGATGCCGAAGACGACCTTCGTGCGGGGCGTCATCCACTTGCGGCTGGGGCTGTCGATCATCTCGCTCATAGGCTCAAGCTAGCAGGTCGGTCGGGCGATCCAGGTGGTGCCGAGCGGCGCCAGCTCGACGGCGGCGGCAGTTGCGGCCTGGACATCGTCGAAGAGCCCGTAGAGGAGCGGCCCGGCGCCGGTGACGTCGGCACGGAAGGCGCCTGCTGCGAGGATACGCCCGGCGAGAGGCGACGTTGCCAGGTCGTTCGGCGGCAGCGCGGCGAGGTCGCGCGGACCCCTGACCGCCGCAAGCGCGGCCAGCAGCGCAGCCCGACGGCCGGCCCAGCCGCGCGCCCCGTCACGCGCGTCGAACGCACCGTAGATGGCGCCCGTCGACTCCTTGACGGCCCCGCTGAGCCGCAGCAGCAGGACGGCGTAGTCGAGCGGCAGCTCGAGCGGTACGAGCTCGGCGCCGTCGCCGGTGCCCAGCTGGGGAGCGCGAGTGAGGAAGAAAGGGACGTCGGCGCCGAGCGTCGCAGCGATTGCGTGCAGGCGCTCGGCGGGCAATGCTGCAGCGCCGAGCGCCACGTTCGCCAGAGCCAGCGCCGCGGCGGCGTCGGAGCTGCCCCCGCCCAGGCCGGCCGCCACCGGAATCCGCTTGTCGATGCGTGCGCGCCAGTCGGGGTGCACGGCGGCGGCCGCTGCCACCTCCTCGAGCGCGCGCGTGACGAGGGTGTCCTCGCCGAAGCCCTCGACGCGGATGGCGGGGGCAGCGCCGGGCCCTGTGTCGGGCCGCACGCCGGGGGCGGCGACTGCCAGCGCGCCAGCCTCGGCGCCGTCCTCCAGCGTGATCGTGTCCGCCAGGTCGATCCGCTGGTACACCGTGGCGACCTCGTGCTTCCCGTCGGGACGGAGCGGGCCGACGACGAGAGCGAGGTTGATCTTGGCGGGCGCCCGGCGGGTGCGGCTACTGCCCGCGACGGCGGGGCCGGAGCCGGCGACATCGGAGCCGGTGGGGCTCATGCAGGCGCCTCCGCCTGGGCCAGGCCCAGCGCTGCGTGGAGGGCTGCAGCCAGAGCCAGGAACTCCGCGGGCTCGAGCGCCTCCGCTCGCGTGTCGGGGCGGCGGCCGATCGCCTCGAGCGCGCCGACCGCCTCTGGCCGGCTCGCCACGCGGGCCAACTCCAGCGAGTTGGGCAGCGTCTTGCGCCGGTGCGCGAACGCGCCCTCGACGACGCGCTTCAGCTCTCGGTAGCGCGGCGGCAGCGGCCCGCTGCGGCGGAACGAGAGCAAGGCCGAGTCGACGTTGGGGCGTGGCCGGAACACCTCGCGCGAGACTGGGTGGAAGCCGGTGCGCTCGGTGGCGAGCTGGATCAGCACCGAGACGGCGCCGTACGCCTTCGTGCCGGGCTCCCCGAAGAAGCGGTCGGCCACCTCGCGCTGCAGCATGACGCACCACGAGTCGATCGCGGGCAACCCGTCCAGGCTCTCGACCACGATCGGCGTGGCAACGTTGTACGGCAGGTTGGCGACCAGCTTGCGCGGCACCGGGTCGAGGGCGGCCAGGTCGAGGTGGAGCGCGTCGCCGTACACGACCGAGACGTTCTCCCAGCCAGCCAGCGCCTCGCCGAGGCGCGGCTCGAGGCTCCGGTCGAGCTCGACGGCGTGGACGCGAGCGACGCGGTCGGCGAGGAACACGGTGAGCATGCCGAGCCCCGGCCCGATCTCCAGCACGATGTCGGCCGGGTCGAGGTCGGCCAGCCGCTCGATCACGCGCAGGATGTTGTCGTCGACCAGGAAGTGCTGGCCGAGCACCTTGTTGGCGACGTGGCGGCTCATGGCGAGGGCGCGGGCAGCGGAAGCGGCGCGAGCGGCGGCGGCCCGAGCGGCGGCAGACCGAACGCCACCGCTGCGTTCGCCTCGATGCGCGCCGCGAGCTCGTCCTCCCGCTCGCCCCGCACCTCCGCCAGCGTGCACAGCGTATGAAGGACGAAGGCGGGCTCGTTTTTCTTCCCGCGCACGCGCTGTGGTGAGAGGTACGGGCAGTCCGTCTCGGCGAGGAGCCGGTCGGCGGGGACGCGGGCGGCGGCTTCGCGCAGGTCGGCGGCAGCGGGGTACGTGAGGTTGCCGGCGAACGAGACGTAGAAGCCGCGCTCGAGCGCGAGCTCGAGGAGGCCGGGCGACGAGAAGCAGTGCAGGATCACGGTGCCCGGGTGCGAGACGAGCCGCATCGCGGTGTCGGCGTCGGCGGAGCGCGCGTGGATGACGACCGGCAGGCCGAGCTCCGCGGCGAGCGCGAGCTGCTCGTCGAACAGCTGCTGCTGGCGGTTGTGGGGCGCGTAGTCGCGGAAGTAGTCGAGCCCGATCTCGCCGAGCGCGACCACCCTGGGCTGGGCGAGCAGCTCGCGCAGCTCCTGGACGCGGTGGAGCTGCCCGGCGTCCACGCCGGCCTGGTGCGGGTGGATGCCGACGACGGCGTAGACGTCGTCGAAGGCGCCGGCAATCGCAATCGCGGTGTGGCCGCCCTCGATGCCGGTACCGATCGTCAGGACGCGGCGCACGCCGGCGCCGCGGGCGCGGGCCATGACCTCGCCGGGGGTGCCTTCGCAGGCGTCGAGATGGGCGTGCGTGTCGATCACGGGGAGAGGCGGGCGCGTGGGCTGCGGGCGGGCGATCCGCTAGCCCAGCGCCTCCATCCGGGCGAGCTCGTCGGCGACGACCTGCTCCGGATCGAGCTTGGTGAACAGTGCGACGGGCTGCCGGAGCTTCTGCCCCACCGGCAGCGAGCCCGGCTCCCAGCCGCGCACCCAGCCGGTGTAGTCGCCGGTGAGCACGACGTGACTGACGCCGTCCTCCTCCGTCTCCTCCCGGAACTCGAGCTCGCCCGCGATGACCGTGTCGTAGCCGAGCAGCCCGTGGAGCTTCTGGCAGCTGAACGGCAGGATCGGCGTGAGCATCGTCTTGAGGTCGTCGATGCAGCGCAGGGTGACGTAGAGGACGGTGCCGGCGCGGTCGCGGTCGGTCTTGACGAGCGCCCACGGAGCCATGTCGCTGACGTACACGTTGACGAGCGAGGAGAGCCGGAGGATCTCGGAGATCGCCGCGCGGAAACGGCCGGTCTCGATCAGCTCGCCGACTGCTGCGAAGCCCCGCCCGACGTCGGCGAGGAGATCGCTGTCGGCCGGGTGCAGCGGGCCGGGCTGCGGCACCTCGCCGAAGTTCTTGAAGCCGGCGGTGAGCGTGCGGTTGACGAGGTTGCCCCAGTTTCCCACCAGCTCGTCGTTGTTGCGGCGGACGAACTCGGCCCAGGTGAAGTCGCTGTCCTGGGTCTCGGGGCCGGCCGCGGTGAGGAAGAAACGGAGCGCGTCGGCGTCGTAGCGCGACAGGAAGTCGTTGACGTAGATGACGACCGAGCGCGACGAGCTGAACTTCCGTCCCTCCATCGTCAGGAACTCGCTGGCGACGATGTCGTACGGCAGCCCGAGCAGGCCCTTGCCCGCGCCCACCTCTCCCCCCTGCCCGTAGCCGAGCAGCATCGACGGCCAGATCACGGAGTGGAAGACGATGTTGTCCTTGCCCTGGAAGTAGTAGTGCCGCGCGTCGGGGTTCTGCCACCAGTCGCGCCAGGCCTCCGGGGTGCCGCGGTTGTGCGCCCACTCGACGCTTGCCGAGAGGTAGCCGATGACCGCGTCAAACCACACGTAGATCTTCTTGTCGTCGCGGTTGTCGTAGCCGTCAACGGGGATCGGGACGCCCCAGTCGAGGTCGCGCGTGATGGGGCGCGGCTTGATCTCGTCGAGCAGGCGGAGCGAGAAGTTGCGGACATTGGGGCGCCAGTGCTCCTGCGTCTGGATCCACGCGATCAGTTGCTCGGCGAAGGCCGGCAGGTCGAGGAAGAGGTGCTCGGTCTCGCGGAACACCGGCGGCTCACCGTCGATCTTCGAGCGGGGGCTCTTCAGCTCGATCGGGTCGAGCTGGCGGCCGCAGTTGTCGCACTGGTCGCCGCGGGCGTCGTCGTAGTCGCAGTGCGGGCAGGTGCCTTCGATGTAGCGGTCGGGCAGGGTGTGCCCGGTGACGGCCGAGAACGCGCCGAGCTGCCGCTGCTCGTGGATGTAGCCGTTGGCGTGGAGGGTGCGGAAGAGGTCGCGGGTGACGCGGTAGTGATTCGCTGTCGTCGTGCGCGTGAAGAGGTCATAGGAGAGGCCGAGGTTCTTGAGGTCGGTGCGGATGACCTCGTTGTTGCGGTCGGCGATCTCGCGGGTGGTGACACCGGCCTTCTCGGCGGCGACCATCACCGGGGTGCCGTGCTCGTCGGTGCCGCTGACCATCAACACGTCGTTGCCCTTCAGCCGCTGGTAGCGGGCGAAGATGTCGGCGGGGACGCCGAAGCCGGCGACATGGCCGATGTGGCGCGGCCCGGAGGCGTACGGCCAGGCGACTGCGACGAGGATCCGTTCCGACGAGGACACGAGCCCATGATAGGAGGCGCGCTCCCCGCGAGCGAGCAGGGAGCGCGCCTCGGTGCCGTCGCCTCCTAGCGGCGAGTGAGGTGCCGGCCCGACCGGCCGGCCGTCGCGTGACGCGACGGCCGGCGCTCGGGGCCGGCGTAGGCGCGGGGCCGCGCTGCCCGCTGATAGCGCACCGGCGGCTGCGGCGCGGGCGCCGGCCGACCGGCCACCACGCCTGCCGCTGCGAACGGCCGCCGCACGAGCAGGCCGCCGAGCCGGAGCCCGGCCAGGCCGAGCACGGTGAGGCCGACGATCACCGGGAGCGGGGTGTGCCGGCTGCCGGCAGCTGCTGCCGGAACGGCCACGCGGATCGCCTCGCCGACCGCTGCCGTACGAGTGACGCCCGCCGGAGCGACACCCCCGCGAGCGGCGACCCTGGGAGCGGCTACGGCAGCCGCGGCGACCGTCGCAACGGCAGCCGCGGGAACCGCCACCGAGCTCGGCTGCCCGCCCGTCTGCTGTGGCGTCGCCACCGCTGTGCGCGCGGCAATCGCCTCTCGTGGTGTGGGGGCGGCCCATGACCGCAGGCTCACCGTGAGGGCGGCCTGCAACGGCCGCTGCGTGAGCGACGAGACTGCGGCAACGGGAGGGGACGATCCCGGAGCCTGCCCGGCGGGCTGCTTCCCCGTAGGAGCGGGATCGGGAACCGGCCCGGGAGACGAGGCCGAAACGGCCCTATGCGCTGTGTCCGTAACCCTGCCAGCAGGCTGCGCCGGGACATCCGGTGGCTCGTCGAGGTCGCCCGGCTGCCGTGTCTCCGGGCCGGCTGGCGCCGACGAGACCTGCATGGACGGAGCCGTCTGCACACCTGCGGATGGCCCCTCCTTCACCGCGGCCGGCTCCACCGGCGCAGCTGCAGTGACCGGCTGCGGCGCCTCCACCGGCTGCGGTGCCACGATCGGCTGCGGCGTCACGACCGGTTGCGGAGCCACGATCGGCTGCGGCGCTACGACCGGTTGCGGAGCACCGACCGGCTCCGGCGCTACGACCGGTTGCGGAGCACTGACCGGCTCCGGCGCTACGACCGGTTGCGGAGCCGTCACCGGAGCTGCTGCCGGCTGCGGCTCCGCAACCGGTGCCGGCACGACGACCGGCGGCGCCCCCACC
>CANFDS010000086.1 GCA_947445525.1 Actinomycetota bacterium
ATGCTCGCGCCTGCCACCGAGGCGCAGTTCGGCGAGGAGGAGTTGCTCGCCCTGACCCTCGCCGGCAACGTGTGCTGGGACGGCTTCGCGGCGGAGCTCGAGGCCGCCAGCGGGCTGCCCGCGGGCCTGCGCCGCTGCGGCACGCTGCACCTGGCTCTCGACCGCGACGAGGTGGAGTTGCTGCGGCGGCTGCACCGCTTCCAGGCCGACGCCGGGCTGCCCGTGGAGTGGCTGACGCCGAGCCGCGCCCGCGAGCTCGAACCGGGCCTCGCCTCCGCCTGCGCCGGCGGCATCCTCTCGCCCCACGAGGGCGAGGTCGACCCGCGCCAGACCTGCGCGGCGCTGCTGCGCGCGTGCGAGCAGGCCGGCGTGCACGTGCTGGCAGGCGACGCGGTGGTCGAGGCGCTGCTGGACGGCGACGGGGGGAGCGACGGTGCCACTACCGACGGCGACGCCATCCGCGGCGTCCTCACCGCGTCGGGGACACGCATCGAGGCGGGTCACGTCGTCCTCGCAACGGGGGCCTGGGGTGCGCCCTGGCTGCCCGCTGCCGCCCGCCCGCCGGTGCGCCCGGTCAAGGGCCAGATCGTCAACCTCTCGCACCCCGCCGGCGAGCCCATCGCCGAGCACGTCGTCTGGACGCCCGGTATCTACGTCGTCCCGCGCGCCGACGGCCGCGTCTGCCTCGGCGCGACGGTCGAGGAGCAGGGGTTCGACGTCACGGTCACCGCCGGCGGCGTGCACGAGCTGCTGCGCGAGGCCTACCGCGTGCTGCCCGCTGTCGCCGAGCTCGACTTCGTCGAGGCGATCGCCGGCCTGCGCCCCGGCTCGCCCGACAACATGCCACTGCTCGGCCACGGTGCCCTCGACGGGCTGATCGTGGCGACGGGCCACTACCGCAACGGCATCCTGCTGGCGCCGATCACGGCCGAAGTCGTCGCGGCGCTCGTCGCCGGTGAGGAGCCACCCGTTCCCATCAGCAGGTTCGCCCCCGACCGCTTCGCGGTGCGCGCATGAGGACGGCGACGATCACGGTGCGCCTCAACGGGGACGACGTGACGGTGCCGGCCGGTGCGACCGTCGCCGAGATCGTCGGCACGACCGGCGTCGGGCCGGAGTCGCGCGGCGTCGCCGTGGCGCTCGACGGCGAGGTCGTACGCCGCGCCGACTGGACGCTGACCGTCGTCCGCGACGGCCAGCGCATCGAGGTACTGACCGCAGTGCAAGGAGGGTGACGGCGATGGCTGGTGTTCCCCCGTTCGTGCTGGGCGGCCGCGAGTGGCGGTCGCGCCTGATCGCCGGCACCGGCGGCTTCCGCTCGCACGAGCAGCTGGAGCGCGCGCTCGCCGCGTCGAGCGCCGAGCTTGTGACGGTGGCCCTGCGCCGCCACGACCCAGCCCAGCGTGGCTCGCTGCTGGAGATCATCGAGCGGCTTGGCATGTTCGTCCTGCCCAACACGGCCGGCTGCTACACCGCCCGCGACGCCGTCAAGACCGCGCGCCTCGCCCGCGAGGCGTTCGAGACCGACTGGATCAAGCTCGAGGTGATCGGTGACGACCGCACGCTCTTCCCCGACGGCGTCGAGCTGCTGCGCGCCGCCGAGGAGCTCGTCGCCGACGGGTTCGTCGTGCTGCCGTACACCAACGACGACCCGATCCTGGCGAAGCGCCTGGAGGCAGTCGGCTGCGCGGCAGTGATGCCGCTCGGCTCGCCGATCGGCTCCGGCATGGGGATCCGCAACCCGGTCAATATCGCCCTCATCGTCGAGGGTGCCGGCGTCCCCGTCGTGCTGGACGCCGGCATCGGCACCGCCTCCGACGCCGCCTACGCCATGGAGCTGGGCTGTGACGCAGTGCTCGTCGCCAGCGCCATCTCGCGCTCGGCGGAGCCCGAGCTCATGGCAAGCGCGATCCGCAAGGCGGTCGAGGCAGGCAGCGAGGCGCGCCATGCGGGCCGGATCCCACGCAAGCTGCACGCGGTGGCGAGCAGCGCCGAGATCGGCCTCGCCGACCTCTCGTAGGCGGTCGGGTGGAGGCGGTCGGGCGCAGCACCCCGGCGCAGCACCCCGGCACGCAGTACGATCGGCGCAGCGAAGCGTCCTGCTCTCCCCCAACTCCTGATCGGCCTCGTCGCTGTCGCGGTGGCCATCGCGCTCGCCGGCTTCGCGGCGTCGGACGCCATCATCAAGGCCAAGCGCAGCAGCGACACGATCTCGGTCACGGGGTCGGCCCGCCAGGCGATCACCGCCGACCTCGCGCAGTGGACGGTCAACGTCGGTGCGCAGGCGGCGTCACCGAGCGAGGCCTCGAAGGCGCTCGCCGGCTATTCGCGCAAGGCGCGCACGTTCCTCGCCACCGGCGGGCTGCCCGCCGAGGCGGTGACCGCGCCGCCGTTCTCGACGGAGTCGCTCGAGGAGCGGCGCAGCGACGGCAGCACGACCGGCAAGATCGTCGGCTACCGCCTGTTCCAGAGCTTCACCGTCTCGAGCAAGGACATCACCAGCGTCGAGGAGCTCGCGGGCCGGCTCTCGGAGCTGCTCAACCAGGGCGTCGCCGCGTCGGCGAGCCCGGTGCAGTACATCTCGACCCAACTCGCCGAGGCAAGACTGCAGGCGCTCGACGCCGCGACGCGCAACGCGAAGGAGCGTGCCGAGACGATCGTGTGCAACCTCGGCGGCAAGCTCGGCAAGGTGCGCAGCGCGCAGCTCGGCGTGTATCAGGTGGTGCCACGTAACTCCACCGACGTCTCCGACTACGGCATCAACGACACCTCGAGCCGCGACAAGGACGTCGTCTCGGTCGTCACACTGACCTTCGCCGTCAGCTAGACCGTTGCGCCCGTCAGCTCCGGCAGCGCCCGCCGGATGCCGCGGATCGCCTGGCGTGTCCGCTCCTCGTTCTCGATCAGCGCGAAGCGGATGAAGGGCTCACCGCCCAGCCCGAAGCCCGAGCCGGGGCTGACCGCCACCTTCGCTTCCTTGGCGAGCTTGATCGCGAAGTCGAGCGACGACAGCTCGCGGTACGGCTCCGGGATCGGCGCCCACACGAACATCGTGCCCTTCGGCTTCTCGATCTCCCAGCCGACGCGGCAGAGGCCCTCGCAGAGGACGTCGCGGCGGTGCTGGTAGATCGCGTTCACCTCGGCCGGGTAGTCGCGACACTCGTTGAGCGCGATGATCGAGGCGATCTGGATCGGCTGAAAGGTGCCGTAGTCGAGATACGACTTGAGCCGCGTGAGCGCGGCGACGACGTCGCGGTTGCCGACCATGAACGCCGAGCGCCAGCCCGCCATCGACCACGACTTGGTGAGCGAGTAGAGCTCGACCGCGACCTCCTTGGCGCCCTCCGCCTGGAGGATCGAGGGCGGCGAGTAGCCGTCGAACGACGTGTCGGCGTACGCGAAGTCGTGGACGACGAGCACCTCCTGTTCGCGCGCGAAATCGACGAGCCGCTGCATGAACGCGAGGTCGACGCAGGCGGTCGTCGGGTTGTGCGGAAACGAGACGATGATCACACGCGGCTTCGGGCGGGAGCGCTCGAACGCCTGCACGATCTCCTCGAAAAAGTCACCCGCGGTGCTCATCGGCACCGAGGTGATGGAGGCGCCGGCGAACTGCGGCGCGAAGATGTGGATCGGGTAGCTCGGGCTGGGCACGACGGCGGAGTCACCTGGCTGAACGAGCACCCACATCAGGTGCGACATTCCCTCCTTGGCGCCGATCGTGGTGATCGCCTCGGTCTCCGGGTCGAGCTCGACGCCGAAGCGGTCGCTGTAGTAGTCGCAGATCGCCAGGCGCAGCCGCGGGAGCCCTTTGCTCGACGAGTAGCGGTGGTTCTGCGGCCGGCGCGCGGCCTCGCAGAGCTTCTCCACCACGAGCTCGTTCGACGGGATGTCAGGGTTGCCGAACCCGAAGTCGATGACGTCCTCCCCGGCCCGGCGCAGCTGCAGCTTCAGGTCGTTGATGTGGGCGAAGACGTACGGCGGCAGGCTGGGGATGCGGCGGAACTCCATGCCACACGGTACCCCATCGAGGCCGGAAGTCCTGCGAGGGCCGGTGGCTACGGCGTGAGGTCGTAGACGCGCAGGAACTTGGCGAAGCCGCAGAGGATCGCTGTCATCATGCCGAGCTCGAAGATCGCGCCGTCGTCGTAGTGCTCGCGCAGCCTGGCGTAGAGCGGCTCGTCGAGGTACCCCGTCATGTTGGTCAAGTCGAGCTCGTCGACGAGCTCGAGCACGGCCAGCTCGGCACCGGGCAGCGAGAGCTCCGCCAGCGGCCCGCCGATCGCAGCAGCCTCGGCCGGCGTCACACCGGACGCGGCGGCATCGAACAGCCCGGGATACTCGATCCCGTTGAGCGCCGCGAGCCGCAGCGCGAGCAGCGCCTTCACCCGCGCCGGCGCGCGCCCCGCTGCGAAGATCGTCGGCGTGAAGCTCCGGTCCCACCAGTCGCTGAGGTCGGGCGCCGTCGAGGTCGCGTCGTAGAACGGGTGCGTCAGGACTGCCCCGGCTTCACGATCGGGCAGCTCGTCTCGCGCGTGACGAGATCGAAGGCGAAGAGGAGCTTGACCATCCCCACCAGCACCGCGCCGATCATGCCCAGCTCGACGATCTCCTCGGGGCTGAAGTGCTCGCCGAGGCGCGCGCGCAGGGCGTCGTCCAGGTGACCGTCGGGGTTGGTGAGGACGATCTGATCGGCGAGCGCCAGCACGGCGAGCTCGCGGTCGGTGAACGGCGCGCCTTCCAGCGGCCCGTCCAGCCAGCCGATCTGTTCATCCGTGATGCCGGCCTCGCGCGCCGCGCGAGTGTTGCCCTGGTTTCAGTACCAGCAGCCGTGCGTCTTCGAGAAGCGCAGGCGGAGCAGCTCCTTCGAGCGGACGTCGACCCGGCCACGGTTGAAGAGCCGCCCGTAGAACTCGTCGGTGTACCAGCTGATCGCAGCGGGGGCGCTGGCACCGACCTCGACGAAGCCGGCCTCGCCTGCCCGGTCCATGCTCGACTCCCAGGCCGGCCTGAGCTGCTCTGGGAGTTCGGCGAACGGAGTACGGGCGAGTGGCATGAAGGGAGTGTAGCGCCGGGAGCGGTGGGGCGCTACGCGGCTTCGGCGGCGGCGAGCAGGCTGAGGCCGCGCAGGGCGGCGTAGCCGAACGGGTGGTTAAAGGCGTCGAGCGCATGCTCGGGCTCGACGGGCACCCGGAAGGAGCCGCCGTCACGGACATCGGCGACGACCACCGAGACGCAGTCGCTGGCGGCATCCCACAGCAGGCGCACCTCGACGCCGTCGCTCTGCCGTGCAGCCAACTCTCTGATCGTCTCCGCCATCCCGTTCATCCGATTCGTGTCGCCGTTCTTCACTCCTGCAACAGTGACAGGCGCAGGTAGGAAATTCGCTTGAAGGATGTAAAGGTTTCGAGTACAAACGGTGACGGTTTCCTATCCGTCCGGAGCGGCTGGAGCGGCAGCGGCGCCACTACAGGCAGCGGTCATGCCGAGAATGACGCCGAAGAGCCGGATCTCGCTGCCCTCGCCACGGAACGCGTCGGTGCGCTCACGCACCCAGCGCACCTCGCCGCCGGGTCGCACGATGCGGAACTCGTTGTCGAGCGTGCGAGCGAGGGCAGGTCGCGCTTCGGGTCGATCCCGAGGATCTCCCCCTCTCGGGCGACCACCAGATCTGTGGCTCAGCCTCGACCGACGCGCGAACCGACGACCAGCCGCCGAGCCCGCCGAGGGCCTGCGCCGTCGCGAGCATCCGCGCGCTCTCCTCGAGCGCAGCCTCGGCCCGTCGCCGGCCGGTGATGTCGACGACGAGCCCGATCGAGCGCGCGCGACCCCCTGCGTCCCGCAGCGGCGCCCCCGAGAGCTCCGTCCACACCGCCGAGCCGTCCTTCTTCACGTAGCGCTTCTCCACCCTGAAGCCCGAGTCCTCCGCCAGGTACCACGTTCGCAGGGACACGTTGGCGACGACATCGGCGGAATGCGTGACGTCGAGGAACGTCAGTTGCTGGAGTTCCTGCTCGGTGTAGCCGAGGATCTCCCGGAAGGCCTGGTTCGCGGTGACGCAGGTGCCGTCGCTGTCGATGATGTTGAGGCCGACATTGCTGTTTGCGAACAGCGCGCGGAAGACCATGTCGCTGCGCTCGCGCGCCTCCTCGGCCTCGCGCCTAGCCGTCACGTCCTCGACGTGCGCCACCAGGTAGAGCGGCTCTCCGTCGTCGCCGCGAGCAGGTGCGGCGCTGACGCGCATCCAGATCGGCGCGCCGTCGGCACGGATGCAGCGGCGCTCGGCCGGCTCCGCCTCGTTGGCCGTAGCGAGGTGCTCGGCCGCCGCGCGCACGCAGGAGAGCAGGTCGTCGTCGGTGACCGCCTCCGGCGACGCCGCGACGATCGCGGCCGTGGGAGAGGCGGCGACGGCGACGGTGACGCTGACTCTGGCGGAGGCGTCTGGCGAGTCGAGAGGTGAGAGCTGGTGCGGGCCACGCCGGGCAATCAGCGTAGTCGGGTATCGCGACGATATTTTCAAACAGACCGTTCCTACCCCGAATGCCCACCAACGCGGGTGGACGCAGCAACGAGGCCACCCGGACTGCCCGGGTGGCCTCGGCTGACCACGCTGTAAGAACCCGAGCGGCTACATGCAAACGGGGGCCTGGACACCGTTGCTGTAGCCCACGTTGCCCTGGCCAGCGGGCCGACGGGCAGGGGCATCGGCAGCGGGTCAAAGGCGGAGACCATGATGGAGTCGCCGAACGGGGATGTGTCCGGCCCCGGAATCACCGTGAGGTCGTACGGGACAACGATCCCGGTGAAATGCTCCACGCCCAGGGGATCGACGAGGAACAGCGCCATCGTCCCAAAGAACCCACCCGGGCCGAACGGCGGCGAGGGGACAAACATGCTGCAGCCGTCGATCAAGGCCGGCGGGCTACCACCGAACGGTGCCGGGACGCCTGGATACGGCGTCATCGACCAACTGCGCACCACGTACTTGCGCGCCATTCACCCCCTGGATTACGTGATCAGTAGCACGAACATGCCTGAGGATCAAGAGTCGCACGGCGCCCCGACGGCCGCGCCGAGCCCGCCAGCTCTATGTGCCACGCACGCTGCGCGCGCTGCGCCCCTGTCGGAGCACGTTCGCAAGCATCAGCCCGACGGTCGCCAGGAAGATGATCGCGCCGATCACGTTCACCTGCGGCGGCACCCCGACGCGCGCCGCGCCCCACACGAACAGCGGGAACGTGACCGTCGTGCCGGCGTTGAAGTTCGTGATTACGAAGTCGTCGACCGACAGCGCGAACGACAGCAGCAGCGCCGCCAGCACGCCGGGCGCGATCAGCGGCAGCGTCACCCGCCAGAAGGTCGTCACGCCGCTGGCGTAGAGGTCCATCGCGGCCTCCTCGAGGTGGCGGTCGAAGCCGACGAGGCGCGCCCGCACCGTCGTCACGACGTAAGAGATGTTGAACGTCACGTGCGCGATGGCGATCGTCCAGAAGCCCGTCTGGAGGTTGATCGAGAGGAACAGCGTCAGCAGCGACGCGCCCATCACGATCTCGGGCGTCGCCATCGGCAGGAAGATGAAGATGTTGGCGAAGCCCCGACCGCGGAAGCCGTAGCGCACCAGTGCAAGCGCCATCAGCGTCCCGATCGCGGTCGCGCCGAGCGAGACCAGCGCCGCGATCTGGATGCTCTGCTCCAGCGCCGGCCACAGCCCTGGCACGCCGAACGGGTCGGCCCAGTTCTTCACCGTGAAGCCCTGCCAGGTGTAGTTGAACCGCCCACTGGGGTTGTTGAACGAGAAGAGGATGACGACGGCGATCGGCAGCAGCAGGTACGTGAGCGCGAGCAGCGCGTACGCCGTCAGCAGGTGGTTGCGGGCGAAGCGGAGGGCGACGGTCACGGGGCAAGCTTCTCGGTACCGAGGACGCGCGCGTACACCACGACGATGGTGACGATCGCCGCCATCAGGACGAGCGACAGCGCCGCCGCCTGCGGGTAGTCGTTGATCACCAGGAACTTCGACTGGATGACGTTGCCGATCATCGCCTGCTGCGGGGTACCGAGCAGCTGCGCGTTGATGAAGTCGCCTGCGGCCGG
Organism: Actinomycetota bacterium; assembly: GCA_947445525.1. Classification (GTDB taxonomy): domain Bacteria; phylum Actinomycetota; class Thermoleophilia; order Gaiellales; family Gaiellaceae; genus CANFDS01. The sequence goes on from CANFDS010000086.1 coordinate 8,095, forward strand.
GATGAACGTGAGGATCGTGCCGGCAAAGACGCCGGGCAGCGACAGCGGCAACGTCACCTTGAAGAACGCCACGGGGCGCGACGCGTAGAGGTCCTCGGCCGCCTCGATGAGCCGCTTGTCGACCTGCTCGAGGCTGGCGTACAGCGGCAGCGCCATGAACGGCAGGAAGTTGTAGGTGATGCCCGCCACCACCGCGGTCGATGTCGCCAGCAGCCGGCCGTCGGCGCCGATGATGCCGAGCCAGCGGAACGTGTCGGTGACGAAGCCCTCGTCGGCGAGGATCGTCTGCCAGGCGAGCGTGCGGATGAGGTACGTCACGAAGAACGGGGCGATCACCAGCACGAGCAGCAGGTTCTTCCAGCGGCCGCCGCGGAACGCGATCCAGTACGCGAGCGGGTAGCTGATGACGAAGGCGAGCAGCGTCGCGATGCCGGCGTACTGGAGCGAGCGCAGGAGTTGATCCTGGTACCGCCCCAGCACGTCGGCGTAGTTCCCCCACGCCCAGGTGAACGCGTAGCCGAAGTCGGGGTCACCCGTCTGCAGCGATGACTCGGCCAGGTAGTACACCGGCACGACGAAGAACACCGCGAGCCAGGCCAGGCCCACGGCGAGCAACCCGTACGGAGTCGCCCAGCGGTGCCGGTGCAGGAACCCCATCGCCGTGCAGTGGCGTCAGGCGCCGACGAGCGCCTGGAACTTCTCCTTGTAGTCCTTGTTGTCGGCCGCGACCGGGTCGTACGAGCGGAGCCGCGCTCGCATCTTCGCGTCGGGGAAGATGAGCTTGTTCTTGAGCACCTGCGGATTGGTCTTCGCCAGCACCTTCTCAATGCCCAGCACCGGGCCGGGGTACGCGACGTAGTCGACGATGCCGGCCGACACCGCCGGGTCGTAGACGAAGTTCATGAACTCCGACGCGAGCGCGACGTTGCCCTTCTTCGGGATCAGCATGTTGTCGCTGAGCAGGATGCCGCCGGCGGCGGGGATGGCGAACTGCAGCCCGGGGTTGTCGACCTGCAGCTGCGCGACATCGCCCGACCAGGCGAAGG
>CANFDS010000087.1 GCA_947445525.1 Actinomycetota bacterium
CTCGGCAATGCGGCGCTCTCGATGCTCACCAAGATCGCCTCCGGCTACTGGCACATCGCCGACTCGCAGTCGGGCTACACCGCGATCGCACTGCCCATGCTGGAGCGGCTCGACCTGCGCCGGCTGTACCCGCGCTACGGCTTCCCCAACGACCTGCTCGTGCACCTCAACGTGTGGAACGCCCGCGTCCGCGATTTCCCGCAGAAGCCCGTGTACGGCGTCGGCGAGCAGTCGGGTATGAAGATCCGCAAGGTCATCCCGCGCATCTCGTGGCTGCTGTTGCGCGCCTTCTTTTGGCGGCTGCGCCAGAAGTACGTGATCCGCGACTTCCACCCGCTTGTCTTCTTCTACCTCTTCGGCATCGTGATGACGGTGGCGGGGGTCGGCCTCGGCATCGCGCTGATCGTGCTGCGCTCGCTGGGCGAGGGGATCACCGCGGCGACCGGCGTGCTCGACGCGATCCTGCTGATCTTCGGGGCGCAGTTCACGCTGTTCGCCATGTGGTTCGACATGGAGTCGAACAAGGATCTGAAGTGACCTGGCGCGCCGCGCTCCTCGCCCTGTGCGCGGTGCGGATCGGCATACCGCTCGTCGCGCTGGCGGCCGAGGGCCACTCGCTCCACGTGCTCCCGCGCTTCGACTACGGGCCGTTCACGGGCGACGCGCCCGCCTACTACTCCACGGCGCGCGCGCTGATCTCGGCGCTCGCGGGGCCGGGCGCGATCGGGGTGGTGATCGGGGCGGCGGGAGTCGTCGCCGCCTGGTGGCTGCGCCGGCGGTCGTCGGCCGTGGCGCTGCTGGCGCTGGCGCTCGGCCTCGCGCTCGGCGCTGCCGTCGTGATCTCGCAGTCGGAGGCGTCGCCGGCGGGGGCCGTGGGCTGGTCGCTCGTGTGGGCGGTGTCGCTGCTGCCGCTGCGGGCGTTGCAGGTGGCGGGCCACGACGGGGCGTTCGCCAGCGGGCTCGTGCTGTCGCTCCTGGCAAACGCCGTCACGGTCGTGGCGACGGCGTACGCGGGGCTCGCCGCCACCGGCCGGCGCGGCGTGGCCCTCGGCGCGGCGGCGCTCATGGCCCTCTTCCCGCTGTGGATGTGGCTGCTGAACGGCGCCTCCGGCTGGGGCAACGGCACCTGGGCGACCGACGCCGGCCTGCACATGACGACGGAGCCCTTGTCGACGGCGCTCGTCGCGGTCGGCTGCGCGCTGGCGCTGGGCCGCCCGACGCCGCTGCGGCTGGCGTGCGCCGGCCTGGCGCTCGGCTATGCCTTCAGCGTGCGGCCGACCAACGGCATCGCCGGCGTGGCGGCGCTCGCCTACGTCGTCTGGCGCGAGCGGCGGGCGGCCTGGCCGCTCGTCGCCGGCGCCGTCGTCGTCGCGCCGGTCTGGATCGCCTTCCTGCCCAGGCGCACCGGCTACGAGCTGAAGCCGGTCAGCGACGCCGGTGGGGCGCTCTTCTCGCCGTCCTACTTCGGCTCGAGCTGGGCCGACTCGATCCTCTGGGGGCCGCGGGCGCTCGCCATCCTCGTGCCGCTGGCGCTGGTCGGCGCGCTCGTGCTGCGCCGCCGCCCGGCGCTGCTGCTGCTGGGCGCCTGGGCCGTCTCCAACCCGGCCGTCTACAGCTTCGCCCGGGCGACGGTCGAGCATCCGCGCTACCTCTTTGCGAGCCTGCCGGCGGTGCTCGTGCTCTGGGCTGTCGGCGTGGCCGCCGTCGTCACTGCCCTCCGTGGGCGTGCAGTAAACCTTTCGTAAGGGTTCGCCCGAACGGGCGGGGACGGCCGCAACGGCCAGTATCATCGCCTTCGTGCCAACCTCTGTCGTGACCGGCGGCGCCGGCTTCCTGGGCTCCCACCTCTGCGAGTCTCTGCTCGCGCGAGGCCATCGCGTCCTCTGTGTCGACAACCTCGACACGGGCTCGCTCGGCAACATCGAGCACATTCGCGACGCGGCCTTCACGTTCCGCCATCACGACATGACGGAGCACCTGACGATCGACGAGCCGGTCGACTTCGTCTACCACCTGGCCAGCCCGGCCAGCCCGATCGACTACCTGCGGCTGCCGCTGCAGACGCTCAAGGTCGGCTCCTACGGCACGCACAATGCGCTCGGCCTCGCCAAGTTCAAGCGCGCCCGTTTCCTGCTCGCCTCCACCAGCGAGGTGTACGGCGACCCGCAGGTGCACCCGCAGCCCGAGACGTACTGGGGCCACGTCAACCCGATCGGCCCGCGCGGCGTCTATGACGAGGCCAAGCGCTTCGCCGAGGCGATGGTGATGGCCTACCACCGCCAGCAGGGCGTCGACACCGCGATCGTGCGCATCTTCAACACGTACGGCCCGCGCATGCGCCCGCACGACGGGCGCGCGATCCCGACATTCATCCGCCAGGCGCTCGAGAACAAGCCGCTGACGGTGTTCGGCGACGGCTCGCAGACCCGCAGCTTCTGCTTCGTCGAGGATCTCGTGCGCGGCCTGGTGCTGCTGGCCGAGAGCGGCGAGCACCTGCCCGTCAACATCGGCAACCCCCACGAGATGACGCTGCTCGAGCTGGCGAAGGCGGTCGTCGTCGCCACCGGCTCGACGAGCGAGATCGTCTTCGAGGCGCTGCCGATCGACGACCCGCAGGTCCGCCAGCCCGACATCACCCGTGCCCGCCAGATCCTCGGCTGGGAGCCCACCGTCGACCTCGAGGAAGGACTGCGCCGCACGCTGGCGAAGGTGACGATTCGTGTCTAGGGTTGCCCGCCTGCTCGCGCTCGTCACCGCCACCGTCGCGCTCGCGGTCGGCGCCGCGTCCTCCGCCTCCGCTGCACCGGGCATACTCTCCGGCTTCTTCGACGACTCGCAGACCCTCTACGGCGACCCCGCCGTCGCGTATCCGGCCTTCAAGGACCTGAAGACGCAGGTCATCCGCGTCTCGCTCTACTGGGGCTTTGGTCCGCTCGCCGTCGCAAAGAGTCGACCGGTGGCCCCTACCAGCCCAGCCGACCCGGCGTACAACTGGGCGTCGTATGACCGCGCCGTGCAGTTTGCCAACCAGTACGGGATCAAGGTGCTGTTCTCGATCTGGGGTACCCCCGACTGGGCCAACGGCAACCAGGGGCCGCGCGTCGCCCCCGCGAACATGATCGACCTGCAGAACTTCGCGCTCGCCGCGGCGCGGCGCTACAGCGGCACGTATCCGGGGCCCGACAAACGCCTCATCCCGCCCGTCCGTCACTGGCTCGCCTGGAACGAGCCGAACAACCCGGCGTTCCTGCTGCCGCAGTTCACCAAGGAGGGCGGCAAGTGGGTGCCGGCGAGCGCCGTCGCCTATGCCAAGATCTGCAATGCTGTCTTCCTCGGCGTCCACCTCTCGGCCTATGCGGGCGAGAAGGTCGCCTGCGGCGGCACCAGTCCGCGCGGCAACAACGCCGCGGGTTCGAGTCGCGCCTCGATCTCACCGGTCGCCTTCCTGCGCGCGATCGCCAAGACCGGTAAGGTGAGCTTCGACGCCTGGGCGCACCACCCGTACTACGGCAAGGCGTCGGAGCAGCCCGACAAGGCGCCGCCGCGCCCGTCCAACGGCGGCGCCACGACGGCCGTCACGCTCGGCAACCTCAACTCGCTGATCTCGGAGGTCACGAAGCTCTTCGGTCCGAAGCGGATCTGGATCACCGAGTACGGCTACCAGACGGAGCCCCCCGACCGCCAGTTCGGCGTCTCGTGGGCGAACCAGGCGAAGTACCTGAAGACGGCGTACACGATCGCCCGGGCAAACCCCAGCGTCGACCTGTTCGTCTGGTTCCTGCTGCGCGACGAGGCGAAGCTCGAGGGTTGGCAGTCGGGACTGATCGACGCTACCGGCAAGAAGAAGCCGTCGTACGCGACGTTCCGCTCGCTGCCCCGCTAGTCGACGCTGCTGGGCACGTCGGGCGACGCGCGAGGCCCGAGCAGGCCGCCGAGGCCCTTGCTCTCGAGCAGTGACCGGTACAGCAGGTCGATGTCGTCGATCAGCCGGTCGACCGCGTAGCGCCTGAGGATGCGCTCGCGCCCGGCCTCGCCCATGCGTGTCCGCAGCCCGGGGTCGCGGGCCAGGACGGCGAGCTGCTGGGCCAGCGCCTCGGTGTCGCCGGTCTCCACCAGGAAGCCGTCGACGCCCTCCTGCACGACGTCCGGCACGCCGCCGACCCGCGTCGCGACGACGGGCCGGCCGGCCGCGAGCGACTCGATCACGCTCACCGGTGTCCCCTCGTTCGCGGACGGCAGCACCACCGTGTCGAACGCCGCGTAGAACGGCGCGACCTCCTCCTGGTAGCCGAGGAACAGGCAGTGGCGGATGATGCCGAGCTCGCCGGCGCGCCGCTCGATGCCCTCGCGGTCGGGGCCGTCGCCGATCAGGCCGAGCACTGCGTCCACGCCGAGCTCGCGCAGCCGGGCGAAGCCGACCAGAACGTCGTCGACGCGCTTGACGCCGGTCATCCGGCCGACCCAGCCGACGAAGAAGCGGTCGGGCGTCACCCCCAGCTGGCGGCGGCTCGCCTCGCGCAGCCCGGGCTCGGCGTGGACGCGCTTCTCCAGCTCGATGCCGAGCCGGATCACGACGAACTTCGAGCTGGGGGCGACGCCGAAGCGCACGAGCTCGTCGCGCACCTCGGGGCTGACGGCGACGAGCGCGGTGGCGACGTGCGCCAACCCGCGCTCGAGCAGGCGGAACATGCTGGCGCGCACCGGGTCGAAGTAGCCGCTCAGGATGTGGCCGTGGAATGTGTGCACGACGATCGGCGGCCGGGCGCTGCCGGACAGGAGCGCGGCCAGGCGGCCGATCGTGCCCGCCTTCGCCGTGTGGGTGTGCAGGATGTGCGGCCGCTCGTCGCGCACCAGTCGTGAGAGCTTCCAGGCCGCCACCACGTCGCGCAGCGGCGAGATCTCACGGCCGAGCTCCGGCAGCGGCACCACGCGCACGCCGAGCCGGTCGGCGACGAAGGCCATCGAGCTCTCGCCGCGGGCCAGCGTGCCCGAGACGAGCGTGGTCGCGTAGCCGCGCTGCTCGAGGCCGGCAGCCAGGTACGAGACGTGCAACGCCGGGCCGCCCATGTTGAGCCGGGCGATCACGCGCATCACGCGCATGGGGTGCTCGCCGACGGGGCGCCCGCCGGCAGGGTGCTCGGTCGCGCTCATGCGCCGGCGGTGTGGCGGGCGAGGTACGCCTCGATCGTCAGGCGCAGCCCCTCCTCGAGGCCGACGTGCGGCTCGTAGCCGAGCGCTGTGTGCGCCGCCGAGTAGTCGGCCCAGGAGTCGCGGATGTCGCCGGCCCTGGTCGGGGCGAAGCGGCGCTCGACGGGCAGGTCGAGGATGCGGCCGATCGCGGCGGCGACGGCGTTGACGCTCGTCGGCGAGCCGGCGGCGATGTTGAAGATGCGGCCGCTGGCGCCGGCGGCGTCGGCCGCGCGCAGCGCCGCGTCGACGACGTTCGCGACGTAGGTGAAGTCGCGGGACTGCTCGCCGTCGCCCTCGATCGTGATCGCCTCGCCCTGGTGGATGGCCGAGACGAAGCGCGGCACGACGGCGGCGTACTGCGAGAACGGGCTCTGTCGCGGCCCGAAGACGTTGAAGTAGCGCAGCACGACCGACTCGAACGAGTCGTAGACGCGGCTGAAGCTGACGCAGTAGCGCTCGGCGGCGAGCTTCGCGACGCCGTAGGGCGAGATCGGGTCGGCGGGCATCGCCTCGGTGCGGGGCAGGTCGCCGGCCGAGCCGTACACCGAGGAGCTGGACGAGTAGACGACGCGGCGCACCCCGGAGTCGCGCGCGGCCAGCAGCACGTTGAGCGTGCCTTCGATGTTGACGGCGCTCGACGTCAGCGGATCCTGCACCGAGCGCGGCACGGAGCCGAGCGCGCCCAGGTGGAAGACGACCTCGGCGCCGCGCACCGCGTTGTGGACGCGCTCGTAGCTGCGCAGCTCGCCCTCCATTACCTCGACGTCGACGCCGGTCAGGTTCGCGCGGTTGCCGGTGGAGAAGTTGTCGAGCACGCGGACGCTGTCGCCGCGCTCGAGCAGGGCGCGCACCAGGTTCGACCCGATGAAGCCGCCGCCGCCGGTGACGAGGACGAGCCGGCTCACCGCGCAGCCTCGGCGCCGGGGGCCGCCGCGCCGGGGGCCTCCGCCACGACGTGGTAGTTCGCGTGCAGCGTGCCCGGGCCGACGCCGCGCAGCGTCGCCGAGCGGGCATCCACGGCGGCGCCGAGCCCGTTGAGCGCCCACACGGCGCCCCGGCTGGCAAGCGGGAGCCGCGCCTTGCGCAGGATCAGGTCGATGTAGATGCCGAGCAGCATGGTCAGGCAGGACGTCGTTCCCGAGCTGGGCTGCACGCTGACGGAGCCCCACTCGCCGTTGTCGGCGAACAGGCGGCCCAGCCCGGCGTGCGTCCAGCGCCAGAGGTCGTTGGGAGAGGGATGGTAGACCTGCACGCCGTGGGTGGAGGCGAGGACCCGTCCGCCCGGCGCCGTGACCCGGCGCAGCTCGCGGACGGCGAGCCCCGGGTCGTCGACGTGCTCGAGCACCTGCGTGCAGATGACGAGGTCGAAGCTCGCATCGGCGACCGGCAGCTGCTCGACGCCACCGATCAGGTCGACCTGCGGCCCGGGCACGACGTCGACGCCGACGTACTCGCTCGCGTGCTGCGCGAAGAAGGGGTAGTACGGCTTGATACCGCAGCCGACGTCGAGGACGCGGTAGCTACCCATGTCCGCGGCCGCGCGCGCCGCCTCCTGCTGGAGCCAGCGCACGAGCGGCGCGCGCACCGTATAGGTGATCGAGCTGCGGCGGGCGCCGCGCTGCTCTGCGCCGGGCCAGGTCTCAGTGGTCATGCGCGCCCTCCAGCCGCTGGGCTGCCGCCGCCAGGCCCAGGGCGAGCCACAGCGCCGCATCCGTCGGGACGCCGGCGACGAGGCCGAGCGCCGCCCACACGCCCATCGTCACGAGCAGCCAGTCCAAGGCGAGCGAGCCGCCCAGCACGGCCGTTCCGCGCAGCGCAGCGCGCGCGGCCACCCAGAGGCCGGCGCCCAGCAGCGCGGCCAGCAGCCCCAGGCCGATCGCACCGAGGTCGGCGAGCGCCTGGACGTAGGCGTTCTGCACGCCCCACGGATGCTCTCGCGACGGGAACGAGAGCGGCGCCGCAGCGGGGAACCGCTGCTTTGCCGCCGGCACGTACGGCTCGAAGGAGGCCGGGTCACCGGAGGCGTTCCAGCCTGCGCCGACCGCCTTGTGGTCGAGGAACAGCTGCCAGCCGATCCAGACGAGCACGGTGCGCTGGCCGTACGTCTGCACGTCCTTGCTGGTGCTGGCAGTCGGCTCGCTGAGGCCGAGGAAGCCGGTGAACTGCACCAGATCACCGCCGCGCAGGGCGAGCGTGCCGGCGACAACGAGCGCGACGGCGACGGCACCCAGCGCGACGGCGCGCGGGCGCGCCAGCAGGCGGCGGTGGCGCAGCGCGACGACAGCGATGGCGGCGGTTGCCGCCGCGAACCCGGCGAGGCCCGCCACCGAGGCCGAGAGGACGAGGCCGAGCGCGCCTGCCGTCGTGGCGAGCGCGACCAGCCGCCGTCCGCCCACCGCTGCCGTCCCCAGCGCCAGCCCCGCGAGGCCGATCGAGATGGCCAGGCCCGACAGCGCGGCGAAGTCGAGCTGGCCGAGAAACGACGGCTGCCGGGTGCCCGCGCCCCAGCCGCCCGCCATGCCGGCGCCGAAGAACTGCGCCAGCCCGACGGTCGAGGCGATCGCCGCCCAGCCGGTCACCACCCACAGCAGCAGGCGCAGCTCGGCGCGTCCGCGGACGAGCAGCGGCACCGCCAGCGCAAGCACCGCGTACTCGCTGAACTTGAGCGACGAGACGAGGTGCGTGCCGGTGCCGCTGCGCACGACGCCGAAGAGCAGGAAGGCGGCGGCGGCGATCCAGATCGGCAGGCCGGCACGCAGCGGCCGCAGGCGGGTGCGCACCGCCACGACCGCGGCGACGGCGGCGACCGCGAGGATCGCCAGGTCGGCCAGGGTGACCGTGACCGAGGGGCCGACGTCGACGACGAACGCCGGCTGGTAGTCGATGTGGAGGAAGACGATCGGCAGCGCCGCGGCGAGCGCGAGGACGGGTGAGCGGGCGGCCGAGAGTGCGGCTGCGAGAGCGGCTGCGCGCCCGAGCGGGAGGGCCTGGTGCGCGTTCGCGCTGCTCGGGTTGCTCGGGGCCGTCAAACGGAGGGGACTATACTGGCGCGGCTCGACGGGCAGCGTTCCCGCCCCGCCCGCAGGCACCCCCGCACCCCCAATGAAGGTTCTCGTCGTCTCCGGTATCTGGCCGCCCGATGTCGGTGGCCCTGCGAGCCACGCCCCCGAGGTTGCTCGCTTCCTCGGCGACCGCGGACACGAGGTCGAGGTCGTCATCACGGCCGCTGCGCAGCCGGCGCCGGAGGCGTTCCCGGTGCACTGGGTGTCGCGCGCGCACCGCCCTGGCGTCAGGCACGTCCTCGGCGTCCGTCTGATCCGCGCGCGCGCGCTGCGCGCCGATGTCGTCTACACGACGGGGACGTTCGGGCGCAGCGCTGCGGGCGCCACGCTCGCCGGGACGCCGTTCGTCGTCAAGCTCACCGCCGACCCGGCCTACGAGCGCGCCCGCCGCCGCGCGATCACCGAGATCGACCTCGCCGACTTCCAGCAGGGCGGCGGCGGCCTGCAGATCGCGCTGCTGCGCTTTGCCCGCGACCAGGAGCTGCGTCGGGCCGCCCACGTCATCTGCCCGAGCGCGTACCTGCGCGAGCTGGCGATCGGCTGGGGCCTCGCGCCCGGGAGCGTGTCGGTGCTGCCGAACCCCACGCCGGCGGTGCCGGAGCTGCCGCCGACGGCGGAGCTGCGGGCGCGGCTCGGGGCGGGCGAGGGGCCGCTGCTCGCGTTCGCCGGCCGGCTGACGGCGCAGAAGGCCTTACGGGTCGCGCTCGAGGCGGTTGCCGGCAACCCCGGCGTGACGCTGCTGATCGCC
>CANFDS010000088.1 GCA_947445525.1 Actinomycetota bacterium
ATCAGCCGCTAGACGACGCCTCACTACTCGGCGCAGCGCCTGGCACCGAGCTTCTTCACCAGGCTGTCCGCCTTGTCGTCCGGCTCGTCGCCCTGCTCGATCAGGTTCTTCGCCCTGGCCCCGTCGTCGTCCTCGAGCGCGTCGATCAGGCTCTCGACGATGCCGACCTGCTACTCGTAGTAGCCGATGAGCTGCGCGATCGCCTTGGCGTCGCCCGCCGGCCGCTTCAACCTCGCGAGGTCGCTCGTCTGGCGCTTGCCGATCGCCAGGAACTTCCGGGTGCCGGCGATGAGCGCCTTGGTCGTCGTCGGACGGGCGATCCTGTCGATCTCGGCGTTCGCCCTGGCGCAGATCTTGTCGGCCGACTTCGCCCACGATGAGGGTTAGGCCGCGAGGGAGGGGGCCGCGAGCGCAAGGGCGAACGCGCCGGCGGCTACGAACGAGGAGAACGTCAGCCTGGTCATACACCGATCATAGGGCGGAACGGCGCCTCGGAGCCGGGAGCCGTCGGTGCCGTTCACGCCGGGCAGGCTACCCCCGTCGGGAGAGCGTCGGGAGGGCGTCGGGACCCCGGGCTAGAATGCAGCTCTGACCCCGGTCGCCGAACAACCGCTCCATCGCGCCCTCGGCCTCACCGACGGGGAGTTCGCCCGTATCCAGGAACTGCTGGAGCGCGAGCCGAACCATTTCGAGCTCGCGGTCTTCTCGCTGCTCTGGTCGGAGCACTGCGGCTACAAGCACTCGGCGCTGCTGCTGAAGCGCCTGCCGTCGGCCGGCGCGCGCGTCCTCCAGGGGCCGGGCGAGAACGCGGGCGTGCTCGACCTCGGCGACGGCCTGGCGGTCGCCTTCAAGGTCGAGAGCCACAACCACCCGTCGGCGGTCGAGCCGTTCCAGGGCGCGGCCACCGGGGTCGGCGGCATCATCCGCGACATCATCGCCATGGGCGCCCGGCCAGTGGCGCTGCTCAACGGCCTCCGCTTCGGCGAGCCGGGCTGGAAGCTCGACCGGGCGGTCGCAGGCATTGCGCATTACGGGAACTGCACCGGCATCGCGACGGTCGGCGGCGACACCACCTTCGACGAGGCCTACCGCGACAACTGCCTCGTCAACGCGATGTGCGTCGGTTTGCTGCCGGTCGAGCGGCTGATGAGCGCGAAGGCGACGGGCGCAGGCAACCTGCTCGTCCTGTTCGGCGCGACCACCGGCCGCGACGGGATCGGCGGCGCCAGCGTCCTCGCCAGCCAGGAGCTGAGCGACAGCGACGCCGACAAGCGGCCGACCGTGCAGATTGGCGACCCGTTCCTTGGCAAGAAGCTGATCGAGGTCTCGGTCGAGCTCACCGAGCGCCGGCTGGTCGAGTCGCTGCAAGACTGCGGCGCCGCGGGCCTCGCCTCGTCGCTGTCGGAGATGGCGCGCGAGCTCGGCGTCGACGTGCACCTCGACCGCGTGCCGCTGCGCGAGGAGGGCATGGAGCCCTGGGAGGTGATGATCTCGGAGAGCCAGGAGCGGATGGTGGCAGTCGTCCGGCCCGGCTTCCTGGCCGCGGTCGAGGCGATGTGCGACCGCTGGGAGGTGCACCATGCCGTCATCGGCGAGGTCACCGAGGGCGGCATCCTGCGCTGCCTCTGGCACGGCGAGGAGCAGACGGCGATCCCGGCGCGCTTCCTCACCGACGAGTGCCCCCGCTATCGCATCGAGGCCGTGCCGCGCCCCGCGCAGCCGCCGGCCGCCATGCCCGCGCTGCCGGCCGACCACCGCCGCGCGCTGCTCGACCTGCTCGCCTCGCCCAACATCCGCTCGCGCAGGCCGATCTACGAGCAGTACGACCACCTCGTCGGCTCGCGCACCGTGCGGCGCCCCGGTCTCGATGCCGCCGTGCTGCGCCTGCGCCCCGCCATGAACGGCCTCGCCCTGACGCTCGACGGCACCGGCCGAGTCGGCCGCCTCGACCCGTTCGTGGGCGGTGCCCAGGCCATCCTCGAGGCGGCCCGCAACGTCGCCTGCGCCGGCGGCGAGCCGATCGGCCTCACCGACGGCCTCAACTTCGGCAACCCCGAGAAGGGCGAGATCGCCTGGGAGCTGCAGCAGTCGATCGAGGGCATGGCCCAGGCGGCCGAGGCGCTGGCCGTCCCGATCGTCTCGGGCAACGTCTCGCTCTACAACGAGACGAACGGCCGTGCCCTGCACCCCACGCCGTACGTCGGCTGCGTCGGCCTCGTCGAGGATGTCCGCCGCATCCCCGGCAGGTGGCAGGCCGGCGACACGCTCCTGCTCGCCGGCCGGCCCGAGCTGTACTTCGACGGCTCCGAGGCGCAGGCCCTGTGGGGCACCCTCGAGGGGCAGCCCGCGCAGCTCGATCTGGCGGCCGAGGCCGCGCTCGTGCACTTCCTCTGGCGCGCGGCGCCGCAGCTCTCGCTCGCCCACGACGCCGCCGAGGGCGGTCTCGCAGTCGCGCTCGCCGAGGCGGCGCTGTGGAGCGGCGTCGGCTGCACGGTCACCGTCGCGCTCGACGTGACGGCGCTGTTCGGCGAGGGCGGCGGGCAGGCGGTCGTGGCGTGCGCCGCAGGCGATGTCGCCGAGCTGGTCGCGGCTGCCGCTGCCGCCGGCGTCCCGTTGCGCACGGTCGGCAGCGTCGGCGGCGACTCGGTGCTCGACGTGGCGCTCGCCGACGCGCGCGCCGCCTGGGAGACGCCGCTGTGACCGGGGCGGGCCGCTAGCCGTGTGCGGCGTCTTCGGCATCCGCTCGACCGAGCGCGACGTGGCGCGCCTCGCCTACTTCGGCCTGTTCGCGCTGCAGCACCGCGGCCAGGAGTCGGCCGGCATCGCCGTCTCCGACGCGGGCCGGCTGATGGTGATGCGCGACATGGGCCTCGTCAGCCAGGTCTTCACCGAGCAGAAGCTCCAGGGCCTCCACGGCGACCTCGCCATCGGCCACACGCGCTACTCCACCACCGGCGCCACGCACTGGGCCAACGCGCAGCCGCTCATCCACCATGGCCGCGCCCGCACCGTCGCCCTCGGCCACAACGGCAACCTGACGAACGCCGCCGAGCTGCGGGCCGAGCTGCTCGAGGCAGGCGTCAAGCTCGGCTCCACCTCCGACACCGAGGTGATCGCCGCGCTCATCGCCCACGACGAGGCCCCGCTCGAGGAGGCCATCGCCAACGCCATGCGCCGCCTCGTCGGCGCCTACTCGTGCGTCGCGCTCACCGAGGGCGTGCTCGTCGCGTTCCGCGATCCACTCGGCTTCCGGCCCCTCTGCCTCGGCCGCATCGGCGACGACTGGTGCGTCTCCTCCGAGAGCTGCGCCCTCGATCTTATCGGCGCCGTCTACGAGCGCGACGTGCACGCCGGCGAGATCGTCCTCGTCGACGCCGCAAACGAGCTGCGCAGCACCATGGCCGCCCCGGCCCGCCCCGACGGCGCCCTCTGCATCTTCGAGTTCTTCTACCTGGCCCGCCCCGACTCCCGGCTCGATGCGGTCGAGGTGCACGGGGCCCGCGTCCGCATGGGCGAGCGGCTCGCCGCCGAGGCACCCGCCATCGCCGACCTCGTCATGCCGATCCCCGACAGCGGCACGCCCGCAGCGATCGGTTTCGCCCGCGCCAGCGGCATCCCCTTCAGCGAGGGCCTGATCAAGAACCGCTACGTCGGCCGCACCTTCATCCAGCCCGACCAGGGCCTGCGCCAGCTCGGCATCAAGCTCAAGTTCAACCCGCTCGCCGAGGTGCGCGGCCAGCGCATCGTCGTCGTCGACGACTCGATCGTGCGCGGCAACACCACCCAGCAGATCGTGCAGATGCTGTTCGACGCCGGCGCCACCGAGGTGCACGTCCGCGTCTCCTCACCGCCCGTCGTCAGCCAGTGCTACTACGGCATCGACCTCGCCGACGAGGACGAGCTGATCGCCGCCCGGCGCACCGTCGAGGAGGTGCGCGAGCACATCGGCGCCACCTCGCTCTCCTACATCTCGCTCGAGGGGCTGCAGGAGGCCGTGCTGCGGCCCGAGAGCGCGGTCTGCCGCGCCTGCCTGACGCGGAAGTACCCGACCGCGATCCCGACCGGCGCGGCGACGGCGAAGATGAAGTTCGAAGTCACGCCGGCGTAGTCGGCCGCGCCAGCTCGGGCGCCTCCGACTGGAAGCGGCTCGGCACGTACCCGAGCTCGCGCAGCGCCAGGTCGCGCGCCCGGCCGAAGCGCACGGCCCGCTTCACCCGCACCGGGTCGAGCCCACGCTCGATCAGCAGCTGGCGCTGGTCGCTCTCGGAGGCGGCCCGGTAGACGAGGACGGCCAGCATGACGAGCGTGACCACCCCGGTCTCGCTCATCATCACGACGCCCGCATAGCTCTGGTCGGCGGTCTGCGAGAGCCCCCACAGGCGCGGCACGTTGTCGTAGTGCGAGTAGAAGCCGACGCTCGACCAGGTGAGGATGTTGCCGAGAACGGTGCCGAGCGCGCGGACGACGACGAGGTAGCCGATCTTGGCGCCGGTGCCGAACCAGGCCGGGCCCGGCAGCGTCTCGATCAGGGCGGCCCACATCAGCGCGCCCGTGGTGATGAAGAGGACGTGCTGGACCGCATGGACGACATCGTTCGAGAGCGCGGCGTCATAGGCGCCCGAAATGTGCCAGAGCCCCAGGTTCAGCGCCCACAGCGGCAGCGCCACCAGGGGGTGCACCAGGAAGCGCAGATCGATGATCACCGGCAGGGCCAGCAGCGGGCGTAGCAGCGGCCGGGTGAGTCCGAAGAGGAGGAGCAGCGGCACGATGTCGCCGAGGATCAGATGCTGCGACATGTGCGCCGCCATCGACGACTCCTCGCCGAGCGCGTGCAGCGGCGACGTGAAGGCGAGGATCGCGACCACGATGCCGAGGGAGAACAGCCAGATCCGCCAGAGCGGCACCGGCCGTCCCTCCTTCTCCAGCGTCCACACGCGGCGCGCGTAGACCAGGGCGAGAAGGAGGGTCGGCACGAGCTGCCACGGGTCGAACGTCCAGCTCGTCAGCCACGACGGAGCTACGGGGATCGGACCGGCCGCTGCGAGCAGCGCTGAGGAAACGCTCACAGGGATCAAGTGTAGGCGCGGCCGGGCGGCTGCCGCTCGATATGCTCGACCCGTGACCGGAGGCGAGACGACCTATGCCAGCGCGGGCGTCTCGCTCGCCACGGCGGAGGCAGTCGTCGACCGGCTGCGCGCCGCGGTCGAGTCGACCCGCACGCCCGCCATGGTGGGCGGCTTCGGCGGCTTCGCCGGCGTGTTCGCCCTCGACGAGCGCCGCCTGCTGGCCGCCTCGACCGACGGCGTCGGCACCAAACTGATCCTGCAGCGCCGCGCCGGCCGCCTGCGCGAGGCCGGCGTCGACCTCGCCGCGCACTGCATGAACGACGTCCTCACCACCGGCGCCGAGCCGCTCTTCATGCTCGACTACGTGGCGGCCAACCGCATCGAGCTGGCCGACGTCGCCGACATGGTCGAGGGGCTGGCCGCGACCTGCCGCGCCGCCGGCTGCGTCATGCTCGGCGGCGAGACCGCGGAGCTGCCCGGCATCTACCGCGAGCAGGAGCTCGACTTCGCAGGCACCTGCGTCGGCCTCGTCGAGCGCAGCCGCTTCATCGACGGCTTGCGCTGCGCCGACGGCGACGCCGTCGTCGGACTGGCCTCGGACGGCATCCACGCCAACGGCTTCACCCTGGTGCGCAGCATCATCGGCGACGGCGACTTCGACGCCGACCTGATCCTGCCGCCGACCCGGCTCTACCTGGACGAGGTGCGCGCCCTGCGCGAGCGCGCCGACGTCCGCGCGCTCGCGCACATCACCGGCGGCGGCATTCCCGGCAACCTCGCCCGCGTGTTTCCCGCAGGGCTGGGCGCCGTCATCGACCCGGCAGCCTGGGAGTGGCCCGAGGTGTTCCGCTGGATCGCCTCGCACGGCGTGCCGCTCGAAGAGCTGCGGCGGGTGTTCAACCTCGGCATTGGCTACTGCGCCGTCATCCCCGCCGCGGACGTGCGCGCCGGCGACCTCGTCATCGGCCGGGTGCAGGCCGGCGTGGAAGGAGTAGTCTTCGCATGAAGGTCGCCGTGTTCGTCTCCGGCAACGGCTCGAACCTGCAGGCCCTGATCGAGGACGGCATTACCGTCGACGCCGTCGTCTCGAACGTCCCGGGTGCGCGCGCGCTCGAGCGGGCCGAGGCCGCCGGGATCGAGACCGCCGTGTTCGACGCCGCCGACTACCCCGGCCGCGAGGCCCGCGACGCCGCGCTGGCCGACTGGCTCGACTCCCGCGGCATCGCGCTCGTCGTCCTGGCCGGGTACATGCACATCCTCGCCGACGCGTTCGTGCAGCGCTTCTCGGGACGCATCATCAACGTCCACCCGTCGCTGCTGCCGTCGTTCCCGGGCGCGCACGCGGTGGCCGACGCGCTCGCGCACGGCGTGCGCTGGACCGGCGCCACCGTCCACGTCGTCACCTCCGAGCTGGCCGCCCCCGACACCGGGCCGATCGTCCTGCAGGAGCCGGTCGCGCTGCGCCATGACGACACCGTCGAGTCGCTGCACCGGCGCATCCAGGCGGCCGAGCACAACCTGCTGCCGCGCGCCGTGCGGCTGTTCCTGGAGGGCCGCGTCGCCGTCGCGCAGGGCACCCGGCGCATGATCGTGGACGTCCCCGAAGACCTGAGCGGAGAGGAATGAGCGGATGAGCCGGAGGGCGCTGATCTCGGTGTACGACAAGACGGGCCTCGAGGAGCTCGCGCGCGGCCTCGCCGAGCTCGGCTTCGAGCTGGTCGCGAGCGGCGGCACCGCAGCGGCGATCGCGGGCTTCGGCCTGGCGGTGACCGAGGTGCAGGAGGTCACACAGTTCCCCGAGATGCTGGGCGGGCGCGTCAAGACGCTGCACCCGCGCATTCACGCCGCCATCCTCGGCCGGCTCGACCGCGAGGACGACCTCGTCTCGCTAGCCGCGCACGAGATCGTTCCGTTCGAGATCGTGTGCGTGAACCTCTACCCGTTCCGCGAGGTGACAGCGCGCTTCGGCGTGAAGGAGGACGAGGCCGTCGAGATGATCGACGTCGGCGGCCCTGCGATGCTGCGTGCCGCGGCGAAGAACTTCGCGCACGTGACGCCGGTCTCGAGCCCGAGCCTGTACCCGCTGGTGCTGGCGGAGCTGCGCGAGCACGGCGCGGTCACCCCCGACACCCGCCGCCGGCTGGCAACCGCCGCGTTCACCGAGACGGCGCTCTACGAGGCGGCCATCGCAACCTGGTTCGCCGACCACGAGTCGTTCCCGGCGAAGTTCGTCACCGGCTTCAGCAAGGTGCTCGACCTGACCTACGGCGAGAACCCCCACCAGCGCGCCGCGTACTACGCCGAGGACGGCGCACGGCGCCACCTCCTCTCGTACGTCGAGCAGCTGTCGGGCCGCGACCTCTCGTTCAACAACCTGAACGACCTCGACGCGGCGCGGCTGCTCGTCGACGAGTTCTCGATCCCGGCCTGCGTGATTGTCAAGCACGCCAACCCGTGCGGGGTGGCCGCGGCCGCCACGATCGAGGAGGCCTACGAGCAGGCGTTCGGTGCCGACCCCCTCTCCGCCTTCGGCGGCGTGATCGCGCTCAACCGGCCCGTCAGCCTCGAGCTGGCGATGATGATCTCCGGCCAGTTCGTCGAGGTGGTGTTCGCGCCCGGCTACGACGAGACCGGCCTCGAGATGCTGAAGCTGAAGCCGAACGTGCGCATCCTCGACCACCGCGAGCGCAGGCGCGTCGGCGCCGGCGAGCGCGACTACAAGCGCGTGCTGGGCGGGCTGCTGGTGCAGGATCGCGACATCGAGGCGCAGGAGCGCGACGAGATGAACGTGATCTGCGGCAAGCCCGACGAGCGCCTCTGGGGCGACATGCTGTTCGCCTGGCGCGTGTGCAAGCACGTCAGCTCGAACGCGATCGTGCTGGCGAAGGGGCTGCAGACGATCGGTGTCGGCGCGGGCCAGATGAGCCGTGTCGACTCGGTGCGCATCGCCGTCGAGAAGGCACGCGAGCTGGGCCACGACCTGCGGGGCGCCGTGCTCGCGTCGGACGCCTTCTTCCCCTTCGCCGACGGCCCGCAGCTCGCGCTCGAAGCCGGAATCGCAGGCATCATCCAGCCCGGCGGCTCGAAGCGCGACGACGAGGTCGTCGCGACGGTGCGCCTGCACAACGCAGCTATGGTCTTTACCCATCGGCGCCACTTCAGGCACTGAGCGAGAGGAGCGACGAGTGTCGGACAAGATCGAGAATCTGATTCCCGCGGGCGACGGCTGGCGGGCCCTGTTCGGCCACGGCAGCGCAGCGGCACGGTCGCGCATCGTCGGCTGGGCCATCGTCTCGGGCGATGAGGGGCAGCAGGTCGTCGGCATGGTCGTCGACCCCAACGATCCCAACCGCATCGTGGCCGCACCGTCGGCGACCGATCCCGAGGCCGGCGCCTTCACGCGCTACGGCTTCGCCGCTGCGAAGTAGCTCGAAGGAGCGCTTTCGCTGCACTGACCCCCGAATGGGGGGCGCTGCGCACCCCCGTTGGTGACCGATAACGAGGAGGTGCGCCGCGCAGCCTTCGGCTACCTGTTCGTCTGCATCGTCGTCACGGCGGGCTACAGCCTGGCGCCGAACGTGCTGGCCAAGAACATCTGCTTCGACCTGTTCGGGGTCGTTGCGGTGAGCGCGCTGCTCGTGGGCCTGCGCCGTAACGGCGAGCCGTGGCGCCTCCCCTGGCTGATCCTCGCAGCCAGCCAACTGCTATTTGCTGTGGGCGACGTGACCTTCACGGTGTACGCGCGGGTCGCGCCGAACGCCGAGACGTACCCGGCCGACGTCGGCTACCTGGCCGGGTACCCGCTGCTCACGTTCGGCCTGCTCCTGCTCGTGCGACAGCGGGCGGCAGGCCTCTACACCGACGGCGCCTTCCCCGACCAGCTCTGGATGCTCTCCTACGCGCTG
>CANFDS010000089.1 GCA_947445525.1 Actinomycetota bacterium
AGCAGCGCGGCCGAGACCGCGAAGCTGCCCGCGTTGATCGCGTAGCCGAGCGTCGGCCCGGAACCCGCGACCACAAGGCCGCCGGCGAGCGGGCCCAGGGTCCCCGTCAGCCGCTCGGCAGTCTGGAAGAGCTAGTTCGCGGCAGGCAGGTCGCCCTCGTCGACGAGGTTCGGCGGGCCGGCGTACACGGTCGGGCGGAAGAACGCCGTCGCCACGCCGGCAACCGCCGCGAGCCCCACGATGGCGCCGGCCGAGTCGGCGAACGGCAGCGCGCAGAACACCGCCAGCCGGGCGAGGTCGGCGCCGATCAGCAGCGTGCGCCGCGGCAGCCGGTCGAAGAGCGGGCCGAGGGCGAGGCCGATCACGATCATCGGCAGGAAGTCGGCGATCAGCAGGGCGCTGACCCAGCGGCCCGACCTAGTCCGGTCGTAGACGTCGACGGTGAGGGCGACGACCGCGAGCCAGGTGCCGGCGCCCGAAGCGAGCGTGGCAACGAAGAGCTGACGGAACGCCGGTGCCGCGGAGAGCAGCCGGCGAGCCGAGGTCACGGCCCGGCGGCCGCCACCCGCTCGAGAGCCCGCGGCAGCGCCGCCGCGAAGAAGTCGAGCTCTTCGGGGGCCCCGACGGTCACGCGGATCGCGCCCGGGTCACCGAACGCGCCCATTGGCCGGATGATCACGCCCTCGCGCAGCAGCGCGTCGTTGAGCGCGGCGGCGTCGCAGGGGGCCTGTGCGAACAGGAAGTTGGCGGTGCCGGGGAGCGGCGCGAAGCCGTTCTCGCGCAGGATGTCGCCGAGCCGGGCGCGGCCCTCGGAGCAGAGCCGCGCGCGACGGGCGATCTCGGCGTCGCTCTCGGGGCCGAGGCTGGCGATCGCGGCCTCCTGGCCGGCGAGCGTCGTGTCAAAGGCGCGTCGCACCTTGCCGAGCTGGCGCACGAGCGATGCCGGCCCGAGCCCGTAGCCGACGCGCATGCCGGCCAGGCCGTAGATCTTGGAGAACGTGCGCAGCACCAGCACGCGCCGGCCGGCCTTGAGGTAGCGCTCGACGCCGTCGACGTAGTCCGGGTTGTCCACGTACTCGAAGTACGCCTGGTCGAGCACCGTGAGCACGTGCTCCGGCATCTCGGCGAAGTAGCGGTCGAGGTCGACAGCCGCGTTGATCGTGCCGGTCGGGTTATTCGGGTAGCAGAGGTAGACGATCCTGGTGCGCGGCGTGACTGCCGCGACGATCGCCTCGAGGTCGTAGACGCCATCCCGCAGCGGCACCAGCACGGGCACGCCGCCCCGCACCTTCGTGTCGATGACGTAGCTGGGGAACGACGGCCAGCCACACACGATCTCGTCGCCAGGGTCGATGACGGCGGCTGCGAGCTGCCCGATGACGCCGTCGGCGCCGGAGCCGATCGCAACCTCGCTAAGGTCGAGGCCGAACCGGGTGGCGAGCGCGGCACGCAGCCGGTAGGCACCGCCATCGGGGTAGCGGTTGAGGTCGCCGACGGCGCGCTGCAGCGCCTCGAGCGCGGCGGGCACAGGCCCGAACGGCCCCTCGTTCGACGCGAGCTTGACGACGCGAGCCAGCCCCAGCTCGCGCTGCACAGTCTCGATCGGCTTGCCGGGCTCGTACGGCGTGACGCCAGCCAGCGCGGGCCGGAAGAAGCTCTCGGGGATCTCAGCCAGGCGCCTCACGAGGCGCGAGTCTATCCGGTCGGAGGCAGCGCGCCGACGACGGCGTCGAGCAACTCGTCCGACGTGAACGGCTTCGCGAGGAACGGATGCTGCAGCTCCCGGTGATCGTGAAAGCCGGACATCAGGACGATGCCGGCTGTCGGCACGACCTGGTGGAACTGCGCGGCAAGCTCGACCCCGGTCATCCGCGGCATGCGGATGTCACTCACGAGCAGGCGGATCCTCCCGGAGTGCTCCCGTGCCAGCTCCAGCGCACGCAGGGGGCCGGGCGCATCGAGCACGGCGTAACCGGCCTCCGCCAGGAGGCGCGCCACGAGTCGCCTCGCGCTGGCATCGTCGTCGACGACGAGAATGGTGTGGCCGCTTGCCTGAATCGGGTGCCGCCGATCCGTTGAGGAGGTGCCTGCCGCTGAGCGGAAGTACCGTAGCTGCCGGGTTCGAACGGGGCAACTCACCGGCGTGTCCGGAAGAGCTAGGATCGGAATGAGCGTTGAGCCCCGGCCCTCTCGGAGCGAGCGGGTCGGTCGACTGGCTCGCAGGCCAGGCTGGCCGCCTCGACAAGAGCCAGGCGGCACACCCGCGAAGCCCTGGAGGCCGCTCAGGGAGCGGGCACCAGGTCGCCGCAGGCCCACAGATCGGACGCAAGGCGGCCGGACTGCGGGCCGAAGGATGATCTGAGCGATCCGCGAGCAAGGCACATTCCGATTCGAGCTCTAAGCTTCGGCAATGCCTCAACTCGGCCTCTTCCCGCTGCGGCTCGTCGCCTTCCCCGGTGAGCGGCTGCCCCTGCACATCTTCGAGCCGCGCTACCGCGAGCTGATAGCGGAGTGCCTGGCGAGCGGTGAAGAGTTCGGGATCCTGCTCGCCGACGACGACGGCATCCGCGCTGTGGGCACGCGTGTGGCGATCGTCGAGCTGCTCGAGAAGTTGCCGGACGGCCGCCTGAACATCCTGGTTGAGGGGCGCGAGCGGTTCCGGCTCGCCGAGCTCAGCGAGGGCCGCTCGTTCAACACCGGCGTCGTGGAGCCGTTCGTCGACGATGACGATCCGGCCGGGGCCGCTGCCGCTGCCGACGCAGCGGCGGAGGCCCTGCGTCTGCTGCAGGCGCTGGCGGGCGCTGCCGGCGTCGACGTCGAGCTGCCGAGGCCCGACTCTCCGACGCTCTCCTTCGAGGTCGCGGCCCGCGTCGAGCTGGAGCTCGGAGACGAGCAGGAGCTGCTCGAGCTGCGCTCCGAGCGGCGACGGCTCGCGCGCGTGATCGAGCTGCTCGGGGAAGCGGTCGAACGGACGCGCTTCGAGCGTGAGGTGCACGAGCGCGCGAAGACGAACGGGAAGCTGCCGCACCCGCCGTCGCACCCCTGAGGGGTCGGTCGCCGCGCCGCCCACACGCCCGCGACGCCCAGCGCGGGTCACCCGGCCGAGGCGCTGCCGCCGAGCAGCAGCGCCATCACCACGACGTCCACGAGCTCGCCTGCCCGAACGTAGTGCGCGCGCCGCAGACCCTCGTGCTCGTAACCGAGCCGCTCGTACAGCGCGATCGCGGCGAGGTTGTGCGGAAACACGTGCAGCTCCAGCTTCGAGATACCGACCTCGCGCGCCCAGCACGCGGCGGCGTCCATGAGTGCACAGC
This sequence comes from Actinomycetota bacterium, assembly GCA_947445525.1. GTDB lineage: Bacteria > Actinomycetota > Thermoleophilia > Gaiellales > Gaiellaceae > CANFDS01. Next base: position 3,315 of record CANFDS010000089.1, read on the forward strand.
CGACGCCCTGCCGGCGGTGGCTCGCTGCAACCATCACGCCGAGGTCGGCCACGTGCGGGCTCGAAGGGTGCTGGTCGCGGGCGACTGAGAGCCGGCCGACGAGCTCGCCGCCGGCGGCCTCGGCGACGAAGACCGCAGCATCGGGCGAGCTGCGCACCGCGAGCAGGTACCGGCGCTCGTCGGCGGCGCTGCGCCAGGTGGCGTCGGTGAGCAGCCACGCGCCGGGCTCGGCGGCGACCGTGCGGGCCAGCTCGACCAAACCCGCAGCGTCTCCGGGTGCGGCGCGACGGATGGTGGCGGCGGGCACGGGCACGGGCACAGGGTAGCCCGACCGCAGGCGCCCCTTCGCGGCTGGCCGGCGGGCTAGAGGTCGCGCAGGAAGCTGGGCGGCTCGAGCGGGTCGCCGCCACCACGCGCCGTGCTGAACGTCGGCACCGAGCCCGCCGCCGCAGGCGTACGCGGCCCCGCCGAGCGTGACTGCCCGAGCCCGGTGGCCACGACCGTGACCCACACCTGGCCGTGCAGCCGGTCGTCGACCGTCGCTCCGAAGATGATGTTCGTCTCGTCGGTGGCCGCCTGCCGGATCACCTCGGCGGCCTCGGTCACCTCGAGCAGCGAGAGGTCGTCGCCGCCGGCGATCGAGAGCAGGATGCCGCGCGCGCCGGTGATCTCGGTGTCGATCAGGGGCGAGCGGAGCGCGCGCTCGGCTGCCTCCTTTGCCCGGTTCTCGCCGGTGGCGAAGCCGATACCCATCAGCGCGTTGCCCGCGTTGGACATGACCGTGCGGACGTCGGCGAAGTCGAGGTTGATCAGGCCCGGCATCGTGATCAGGTCGGTGATGCCCTGGACGCCCTGGCGGAGCACGTCGTCGGCGATCTTGAAGGCGTCGAGCATCGACGTCGAGCGATCGAGCACCTCGAGCAGCCGGTCGTTGGGAATGACGATGACCGTATCACACGCCGCGCGCAGGGCCTTAGCGCCGTCGTCGGCGGTCTGGCGGCGGCGGGTGCCCTCGAAGCGAAACGGCATGGTGACAATCCCGACGGTGAGCGCCCCGATCTCGCGGGCGATGCGCGCCACGACGGGCGCCGCCCCGGAGCCGGTGCCACCGCCCTCGCCGGCGGTAACGAAGACCATGTCGCTGCCGCGCAGGGCGTTCTTGATCTCGTCGTGGCTCTCCTCGGCGGCACGCCGCCCGAGGTCGGCGTCCGCGCCCGAGCCGAGGCCCGAGGTGAGCTCGCGGCCGATGTGTAGCTTGACGGGCGCGTCGCTCGTCGCGAGCTGCTGGAGATCGGTGTTGACGGCGAGGAACTCGACCTGCGAGACACCGGCGTCGATCATGCGATCGACCGCGTTCATGCCTGCCCCTCCGACGCCGACGACGCGAATCACCGCAAGGTACGAGCCCGCATCGCCGCGGTAGGAGCGCTCGAGGCGCCCGGGCGTCTCCGGCAGCGGCTGCAGGAAGCGCTCGCTTGGCTTTGCCGCCGGCGACTCGGTGGAGATGAAGGCCTGCGACTGCGGACGCCCGGGAGCCGCCACAGGCGGCGGCGGTGGCGGCGTCGCGGCGATGTGCGCAGCCACGCCGGCGCGCTCCTCGCGCAGCCAGTCGGGGATGTGCTCGACCGTCGGCTCGAGCGGCTCGAGCCGACGGCGGCGCGACGTCGCAGGAGGGATGGTGTCCGCCGACATGGTCGGCGGGGCCGCCGGGGCCACTGCCGGGGGTGCAGCTACAGGCTCGGCTGCGCGTGTGGGCGCGGCTCCGCCGGCAGGGTCATCCTGCCGCTGGGCCGCCTCGGTCGCCTTGAACAGCTCGGCGAGCGGGCCCTCACGCATGCTCGCGCGCTTGCGCGCCACGGCGGAGCACCTCCTTCGCGAGATCGCGGTATGCCTCGGCCGCCTCGCCCTCGGGTTCATAGCGGAGCACCGAGTAGCCCTGCACGGGGGCCTCGGCATAGCGAATCGTCTTGCGGATGCGCGTGGTCAGGACGAGATCACCGAAGTTCTCCTGGAGAATCTCGACAGCCTCGCGACAGTGCAGCAGCCGCCGGTCGTACATCGTCGGCAGGATTCCCTCGATCCTCACCCGCGGGTTGAGGTTCTCGCGGATCATCTGCAGGGTGTTCTCGAGCTGGACGAGGCCGCGCAGCGAGAGGTACTCGCACTGCACCGGGACGATGATCCCGTCGGCCGCGACGAACGCGTTGATCGTCAGCAGGCCGAGCGACGGCGGTGTGTCCATGAGGATGTAGTCGTAGGCGTCGCGTACCGTCGCCAGAGCCTTCTCGAGTGCCCGCTCGCGGCCGATCATCCCGGACAAGGCGAGCTCGGCGCCGGCCAGATCAATCGACGAGACGGCGACGTCGATCTCGCAGCTCGCGATGATCTCCTGGATCGGCAGCCGGTGGACGAGCACGTCGAACATCGAGCGCTCGATCGTGTCCGGGTCGAGGCCCTGGCTCATCGTGAGATTGCCCTGGGGGTCCAGGTCGATGACGAGCACCCTCAGCCCGCGCTCCTTCAGCGCGACGGCGAGGTTGAGGGTGGAGGTCGTCTTGGCGACCCCGCCCTTCTGGTTGGCGAACGCGATCACGCGGGCTTGAGAACTCACGGGCTCAGGCTCCTTGCGGTGGCGTAGGCGCGTAAGTGTCATCGCTGCCATCGTGGATGCCAGTTTCGCCGGGAGCGTGGCGACTCCTTCACGCGATCAGATCGACTGCAGCACCTCCTCGAGCGCAACCCGACAGCGCTCGACCGCCGTGGCCGGCTCAGGCCTCATCCGCCACGGCTCGACCGCGAGCCACGCCTCGGCCTCGCGCACGAGCTCGCAGACCTCCTTCAGCAGGATCGCTGCCGGTACCTCGGCTGCCTCGAGCGCCGCGATGCGGTCGAGCCGGTCGAGCACGCTGCGGGCCTCATCCATGCGCTGAACGGTAGGCCAGCAGCACACGCAGCACTGTCACCGCTTTGCAGCAAGGTTCGCGGCGGGAGCGACCGTCAGCCGACGACGAGACGGAGCGGCGCACGGTCGAATCGCGCCCGCAGGCCGACGAGCGTCTCGTCGAGCGCAGGCACGAGCGCTGCACGGTCACCGTTCAACAAGGTCTCGACGAGAGCGCGGCGCACGCCGTCGACGGCGGCCGCCGAGCAGCCCTCGCCCTGCGCGAGCGCGCGTAGGGCCGCCGCCAGCTCCGCGCGGTCGGCAGCCTGATCCGCCAGCAACACGGTGGCCCGCATCGCCGCCGCCCAGGCGCCGTCACCGTCACCGAGCAGCGCGGACAGCGTCTCGCGCAGCTGCTCGGTGCGAAACGGGTCGCCCTGGAACAGCGAGAGCTCCCAGCGGTCGAGCGCGTCGCCGAGCGGCGCGTCGGTGTCGGCGCGCGCGAGCTGGCCGCGCAGCCGTTGCGCCAGGGCCGCGCGCAGCTGGTCGAGCCGCACCGGCTCGCCGAGCGGCTGGGTCGCCGCGATCGGGAGCACCGGGCGGATGCCGTACGGCCGCAGGTCGAGGGTCTCGAACATGACGGGTCCAGCGGCGATCGCGCCCGCTGTCGCCAGGCGGAGGGCGGTCACCGCATCGGCCAGCTCGGCGGCGCCGTCCGGCACCTCGCCGTCCAGCGCCGGCAGCTTGCGCTCGAGCTCGAGCACGCAGAGCCGGTCTGGCTCGCGGCCGAAGTCGCGCGGCAGGAGGTTCCGGGCCTCGGGCCAGTGGTTCGCCAGCTCACCCAGCTCGGCGCGGCGGACGCGGATGCCGTCGCCGAGCTCCGCGTCGTGGCCCAGCGAGACCCCGATCAGGGGAGCAAGCGCGGTGTAGAGGCGGCTCTCGCCGTAGAGGGTCTGCTCGAGCTCGGCGTAGACGCGCTCGAAGATGTCGTCCTGCCAGTCGAAGCCGCCACAGGCGTCGGCCATCGAGGCGATGAGCGGGAAGAGGACGCTGCGGGCGAGGGCCTGCGCCTCGTCGGCACGGCTGCCCGCATGGGCCCTGGCGAAGATGCGCGCTGCGGGCTCGCGACGCAGCTCGTCGACGGCGATGCGGGCATCCTCCAGATCGAGCAGCCGTTGCTCGCGGCTCTCGACGTAGTCGCGCACCAGGGGCCGCAGCTCGTAGAGCGCCGGCTTGCCGTACGAGGCGTGCTCCTCGAACGCGAACGGGATCTCGCTGCCCTCGCGCACGTCCCGGTCGAGCAGCGCAAACGCCCCGAGACAGAACGAGCGCAAGGCACGGTGGAGGTGCTGAGCGCGGACGGCCATGCCTCAGAAGTACGCCCCCGACGGCCCGGCTCCTGCCTCCGGCGGCCTCTGGCACCCGGGGCACCAGTACGCCAGCCGGGCGTCATCGCCCTGCGGATAGGAGCTCATTTTAGAATGAGCGTTGAAGCTCGGGGCGCTCGGAGCGAGCCGGTGGGTCGACCGGCTCGCAGACCAGGCTTGGCCGCCTGGGCAAAAGTCGGACGGCGCACCCGCGAAGCCCTGAAGGCCGCTCGCAGGGCGGGCTTCAGGGCGCCGTAGGCCCACAGATCCGATGCGCAGCGGCCGGACTGCGGGCCGAGGACCGATCCGAGAGAGCCGAGGACGGCACTCATTCTGAATTGCGTTCCAAGAGCGGATGGCGGAGCCGCAGCGCGGGCACGGCCGGCCTGCCCGCCGGTACACCGAGCTGCGGGGCCGGCCACCTGCGAGTGCGCCACGCATGAGCCGCACGACGGCCGCGCAACGGCGTGCCACGCGAGACGACCTGCCAGCGCCCGGTCATGCGGAGATGACCGCGCAGCACGACGCCGCTCTCGAAGCGCAGCACGAGGTTCTTGCCGATCGCCTCGACGACGTCGAGCCGGCGGCCGTCGATCCGGGTGGCGATACCGAGCACCGCGGCCCGCAGATGCGGACTCTCGGCCGCCAGACGCTGCCCGACGAGTGGACGGATATGCTGCGCCGCGCGCTGGAGAGTATCGCCTCGGGCATGGCTCCTGGGGTTCTCCGACGACTTCCGCCGCCGTCTGTCACTAAATTGTCTAGAGTGAGGAAAGTGATTAACAACCTCAACATCGCAGCTCTCGCCAAGCGCACCGGGATAGCTCCCGACACCCTGCGCAAGTGGGAGCAACGCTACGGGATCCTCCGCCCCACGCGCACCGAAGGCGGGCAGCGGCGCTACAGCGAGCACGACGTCGACCGCGTCGTCTGGCTGAAGGCCAGGCTGGACGAGGGCTACCGGATCGGCACAGCGGCCGAACTCCTCGGCAGCGAGGCGCTCGAGACCGGCACATCTCCGCAACAGCTTGTCAGGCTCGTCTTCGAGGCGGCGGGGCGCAGCGACACGGGCGCGGTCGGCCGCCTGCTCGACCACGCCTTCGCGCTCGAGATCGACGTCGCGTGCGCCGAGGTCGTGACGCCGCTGCTCGTCGAGATCGGCGCGGCGTGGCATGCCGGACGCTTGTCGATCGCTCAGGAGCATCTCGTCACGAGCGCCGTGCGCGCCCGGCTGGAGCGCAAGCTGGCCGAGGTGCGGGCACCCGTTCACGGCCGCGCGGTGCTGGCCTGCGCCCCGGGCGAGCGGCACGAGCTC
>CANFDS010000090.1 GCA_947445525.1 Actinomycetota bacterium
GCGTTGACGCGCGGGCCCAGCAGCGCCAGCGCGGCCGGGAGCGCGACGAGGGCGGCGCCCATCGCCACGAGCGCGACGAGCATCCCGCCGAGGCCCATCGAGAAGAGGAACTTCTGGCGGAACACGAGCAGGGCGGCGAGTGCCGCCGCCACGGTGATGCCGGAGAAGAGGACGGTGCGTCCGGCGGTGGCGAGGGTGCGGCGCAGCACGTCCGGGCCGGCCACTCCGCCCGCGCGCGCCAGCTCCTCGCGGTAGCGCGAGACGACGAACAGCGAGTAGTCGATGGCGAGGCCGAGCCCCATGCCGACCACGAGGTTGAGCGCGTACACCGACAGCGTGGTCACCTCGGCCGCCGCCCGCAGTCCGAGGAACGCCCCGGCGATGGCGACGGCGCCGACGAGCGGTGGCAAAAGCGCCGCGACGAGGCTGCGGAACACCCACAGCGAGAGCAGGAAGACGAGCGGGAACGCGATCAGCTCGGCGCGCTTGAGGTCGCGTGCCACGATCGCGTCGACCTGGCGGGCAACGATCGGGCTGCCGCCCAGCAGCACGTCGGGCTCGTCGCGCAGGACGTGCTGGATCTGCCCTGCCAGCTTGTTGCCGACTCCACGCACCACCAGCAGCACCGAGCGCCCGTCGCGGGCGACGAGCCGCGGATCGGCGGTAGGGTCGCCGACGGACACGGACGGGGCCAGGGGGCCGAGCGCGCCGGCCACCTTCAGGGCGAGCGCCCGCAGCCGCACCTGTGCCGCGGGAGTGCGGGCGCCTTCGGGCGTGCGCACTATCGCGAGCACCGTCTCGCCGGGCTCCTGACCGCTCGCGCGCTTCAACAGCTCGCTCGCCTGCACGCTCTGCATGCCCGGCTCGTCGAAACCGCCGCTGTCGAGGCGCGAGGTGATGGTGCCGCCGACGAAGAGCCCGGCGGCCGTGAAGGCGACCGCTCCGGCCAGCAGTAGTCGCGGCCGCCGGGCCGCCAGATCGGCGAGTCGCATCAGCATGGCCGTTCACCGATACTGCATCAATACGCCCCGGCGCCCCGCAGGCACCCGTCCACGGAGGAGGCAGCAGTGACCCGGCTCTACAGCGACCCCGCCCGCGCTCTGCAGGACCGCTTCGACACGCGCCGCCTCGCCGATCGCATAGAGGAGCGGCTGCTCGCCGACACGATCGGCGATGGCGACCGTGCGCTGATCGAATGCCTGGACATCTTCTTCCTGGCGACCGTCGATGCCGAGGGACAGCCGCAGTGCTCGTACAAGGGCGGCGAGCCGGGCTTCGTGCGCGTGCTCGACGAGCGGACGCTCGCCTTCCCGCTGTATTACGGCAACGGCATGTTCCTCTCGGCGGGGAACGTGCTGGGCGGCGCGGGCGGTGGCGCCGCCGGCGGCCGGGTCGGCCTGCTCTTCATCGACTTCCTGGCCGAGCGCCCGACCCGCATCCGCGTCAACGGCGTCGCGTCGGTCGACCTGGATGATCCGCTGGTGGCGGAGTGGCCTGGAGCGCAGCGGCGGAGGGGGCGGCGCCGCTCTGAGCGAGCTGGTGGCCTGACGACGCCTTGCCGCCGCACCGCGGGCGGCCGAAACACCGAGGGCCCGCCGGAGTGGGCCCTCGGTGCGTTCGCTGCCGCTCGTGGTTAGAGCTGTGCTGCGAGCGAGCTGATCAGTGCCGCCTCGGCGGCGGTGAGCGCCTTGCCCGTCTGGGCGCGGAGCTCGTTGTCGAGGGCGCCGAGGACGTTCGCGGCGACCTTCGTCTGGCCCTTCGCCTGCGCCTTGACGATCTGGGCGATCTTGACGCAGAGGCTCGTCCCGTCGACCGTGACGGTGAAGCTCGTCGTGGTCGTCGTCGTGTTGCCGGCCACATCGGTCGCCGTCGCGGTCAGCGAGTGCGAGCCGAGGCTGAGGCTGGATGCCGCAGCGCTGACGGTCGGGTCCGTCTTGTCGACCATCACCGTGGTCGTTGCGTTGCCGACGTTGCCGGCGATGTCGGCGCACGTGGCCGCCAGCGTGATCGTGCCCTCGCCGGCCGAGACGCTGGAGGTGGTGCAGTTGCCGGCGTCGATGCCGGAGCCGCCGACCTCGTCGGCCCAGTTCCAGCTCACGGTGACGTCGGTGTTGTTCCAGCCGGCGCCGTTCGCGGCGGGCGACTGGGTCGGCGTCGCGATCGGGGCATCCGTGTCGGTCGGGCCGCTCGAGATGATCCAGCCGCCGTGTGAGAGCAGGCCTATCAGCTCGCCGAGCCCGATCTGGAGCCCGGTCGTGCCGGCGGCGTCCTCGATGCCGGCAGCCTGGGTGCGCGAGTACGGGTCGAGGTCGAGCTGGCCGTACTGCAGCTGGATCACGTTCGTCGTCTCGTGCAGGATGATCTGGAACTTCAGCCGCGGCCCGGAGATCGAGCAGCAGTAGGAGACGATGTCGTAGTCGGCGACGAACTCGCGGTTCGGCGTGGTGCCGATCGTCTCGGTCCGGATGGTCCCGTAGCAGTAGGAGGTCGAGTAGCCGGTGCCGGGACAGACGTCGGTCCAGAAAGCCGAGATAGCATTGTTCACAGCGTCCGGCTGGGGCAGCGTGTTGCCGCTACAGCAGCCCTGGCTGACGCCCGGGTCGAACGAGAGGAACCCGTTCGACGAGACATAGGTGTCGTTGTAGCTGGTTCCATAGAAGCTGAACGGGAAGCCGATCGGGACGCTCTGCACCTGGTCGTCGCCGACAGAGAGCGTGAGCGCTCCGCCGCTGAGCGTGCGCAGGCTCTCGCTCGTCGAGGTTGCCGTGTAGCCGAAGCTGTCGGGCCCGATCGTGGCCGCGCCCGCCGCGCCCGCCGCGCCCGTGCCCATGAGCGCGAACAGGCTGACGTCGGCCGTCAGTGCCCCGAGCGCGGCGAGGATGCCCCGCCGTGAAGTGCGATTCCGCATGGATTCCATCCTTGTAGTCGTGCGGGGCAGCGGCGCTGCCCCCTCTCCGGAGCAGACGTCCTGCGGCGGCGTTGTTGCTCCAGGCGACACCGCCGCAGGCGCCTGCCGCCGAGCGAGATACTCGGTGCCCCGCCCGTTGTCTAGCCACGGCGTCGGCGCCCGCCGGTGAGCCGGAGCGATAGGCTCAGGGCAGCGACCTGGCTATGCAACGAGGAGGGCTCAGGCACATGGAGATCCGGAAGATCGTCATCGCGACCGACGGGTCGCCCGCCAGCACGGCCGCGCTCGACTTCGGGCTGGAGCTCGCGCTCGACCGCGGCGCCGAGGCCGTCGTGTTGCACGTCGTCGGCACGCACGAGGCGAACAACCTGTTCAGCCCCGACCGCACCGAGCCGCCGACGCAGGAGGATCTCGTTGCGGCCTCGGAGGCGCTGGCCCAGGGCGCCCGCTTCGCGAAGGGTCACAACGTCACCGCGACTCTCGAGCTGGTCGTCGCCGACGGCACCCAGGAGACCGCGGACGCGATCCTCGGCGTCGCCGCAGGCAGGGATGCCGACCTGATCGTGATGGGCACGCGCGGGCAGGGCCCGCTGGCCACCGCCGTCATCGGCAGCGTCTCGAACGCGGTGCTGCGCGCCGCCACCACCACCGTCATCGTCATGCGCGAGCCGGAGGCCTGAGCGTGAGCACGACCCACCGCAACCACGTCGGCGGGGCCTGGGTCGACGCCATCGCCGGTGGCACCCAGGAGGTGCTGAACCCGGCGACCGGCGATGTGATCGCCGTCGTCCCGGCCGGTACGCAGAAGGACGTCGACCGCGCTGTCGCCGCCGCGAAGGAGGCGTTCGTCGGCTTTCGCGACACGACGCCGGGCGAGCGCGCCGCCATGCTGCTCGCCATCGCCGACGCGCTCGAGGCCAACGCCGACGAGCTGGCCGCCATGGAGTCGCAGAACGTCGGCAAGCCGCTCGGCGCCGCCCGCGACGAGATCCCGGTGTGCGCCGACAACCTCCGCTTCTTCGCGGGGGCGGCGCGCCTGCTCGAGGGCAAGTCCGCGGGCGAGTACATGCGCGGCTACACGTCGATGATCCGTCGCGAGCCGCTCGGCGTGGTCGGCCAGATCGCGCCCTGGAACTACCCGCTGCTGATGGCCATGTGGAAGATCGGGCCGGCGCTGGCCGCCGGCAACACGATCGTGCTCAAGCCGTCCGAGCAGACGCCGCTGACTGCGCTGCGCCTGGCCGCGCTGGCGGCCGACATCCTGCCGCCGGGCGTGCTCAACGTGATCACCGGCGACGGTGAGCCGGTCGGGGCGGGCATCGTCCGCCATCCCGACGTCCGCATGGTGTCGCTCACCGGCGACGTTGCCACCGGCCGCGAGGTGGCGAAGGCCGCCTCCGACACGCTCAAGCGCGTCCACCTGGAGCTGGGCGGCAAGGCGCCCGTCGTCGTGTTCGACGATGCCGACCCGGTGCAGGTCGCGCAGGCGATCCGCGTCGCCGGCTACTGGAACGCCGGTCAGGACTGCACCGCGGCTTCGCGGGTCATCGCCGGTCCGAAGATCTACGAGCGGCTGCTGGCCGAGCTCGTGCCCGCCGTCGAGTCGCTCAAAGTCGGCGACCCGGGCAAGAGCGCGAAGGTCGAGATGGGCCCGGTCATCTCGCAGGCGCAGCAGGAGCGCGTGTTCGGCTTCCTCGACCGCGCGACGGCGAAGAAGGCGGAAGTGCTGACCGGCGGCGGCCGCAAGGGCCGGAAGGGCTTCTTCGTGCAGCCGACCGTCGTCACGGGCGTTCGCCAGGACGCCGAGATCGTGCAGCGCGAGGTGTTCGGGCCGGTCGTCACGGTGCAGCGCTTCAGGGATGAGGCACAGGCGCTGGCCTGGGCCAACGGCGTCCCGTACGGCCTCGCCGCCTCGGTGTTCACGCGCGACGTCGGCCGGGCGCTGCGGATGGCGCGGGCGCTCGAGTTCGGCACCGTGTGGATCAATGACCATATCCCGCTCGTCTCGGAGATGCCGCACGGCGGCTACAAGGGCTCCGGCTACGGCAAGGACCTGTCGATGTACTCGCTCGAGGACTACACGCAGCTCAAGCACGTGATGGCGCGGCTGGACTGAGCGGCGGGCGGCGGGCGGCGGGCGGCGGGCGGGCGGCGCCGGGGCCGGCACCAGGGCCGATCGCTCTCCGGGCACTGTCGGCGAAGTCACCCTCCAGGCGCCGCTGGACGGTAAGTTCGCCGATACCCCCCCGGAGAGAGGTGCCCGGCCGCCTGGCACGGCGCACGCCACTCCGGGTGGACGTTGCCTCGCCTCGGCGAGCGGCTCTCCCGGGTCGTCCCGCTACGCCCCGCACCCGCCGGCCGCCGCCCTGCGCAGAGCCTCGGCGCGGGCCGTCGTCGCCGGATCCTTGCGCCGTGCGGCGAGCGCGGCATACGCCTTCGCCGCCGCCGCCAGCACCGCGGTGTCGGTCGGCACCGCCTGGAGCAGGCGGTCGGCCTCCAGCCGGGCCTCCTCCGGCTCGCCGGCCTCGGCGAGGGTCGAGACGAGAGCGACGTAGGTCGCCGTGTTGCCGCGGCGTGACGGGTCGAGCGCCGCGGCGCGCCGCAGCGGCCGCAGCGCCTCGCGCGGCTTGCCGGCGTAGCGCAGCGCCTCTGCCCACGAGCGCAGCACGGCGCCCTCGTCGCCGCCGTCGCGCTCGACCAGAGCGAGCGCCCGCTCGAACCAGGCGGTGCCCTCGTCGAGCTTGCCCTTCGTCACGGCCTCCTCGCCGAGGCGCAGCGCCTCCAGCGGGTCGACGACCCGGCGGGCGCCCAGGCGGGCGCGGATCTCGGCCAGCTTGTGCTGAGCGATGCGACGGGTCTGCTCGTCGGGCTCCAGCTCGAAAAGGCGCGAGTAGGCGTCGCGGGCCGCCTCCAGCTGGCCGGCCTCGACGAGGCAGCGGGCGAGGCGCAGCAGCACCGGCGCCGACCCCGGCGCGGCGACGGCGAGCTTCCGGTTCACGCGCAGCGCCTCCGGCCCCCAGTCCTCGGCGCGCGCGAGCTTCGTCGAGGCGATCACCAGGCGCTCCAGCTCGGAGGTCATGCGGTCACGCGGTCACCGGGTCACGCCGCCGCCTCGGCCGCGGCCTCGGCCGCCGCCTCGGCCGGCGCCGCCAGCAGGTCGACGATCGCGGCGGCGGGCAGGATCGCGTCGATCGCCGCCGCGCACTGCCCCATCGGGAAGAAGCCCTGCTCGACGTCGCCCTCGATCGCGCCCGCGTACGCGCGCCAGAAGTGGTCGATCGCCTGCTCCGGGTACGGCTGGATCTCGGCCTCGCGCGCCTCCCACTCGGCCACGAACGGGCTGCGCCACGCGCGCGACGGCTTGCCGGTGCAGGCGCGCGTGACGGCTGTTGCCCGCTCGCCCGCGTCGACCACCGCCTGCTTGTACACGGGGTGCGCGTCCGACTCCTCGGAGGCCAGGAAGCGCGTCCCCACGGAGACGCCGGCGGCGCCCAGCGCCAGCGCCGCCGCCACCGCCTGCGGGGTCGCGATGCCACCGGCCACGAGCACGGGCACACCGATCCGGCCGATCCCGTCCTGCGCCAGCGAGAGCGTCCCGGTCGGCCCGCAGTGGCCGCCCGCCTCGGCGCCCGACAGCACCACGGCGTCGGCGCCCAGCCCGGCTACCTTCAGCGCGGCGCGCACCGTGCCGACGACGCACACCAGCTTCGCGCCGTGCGCGTGGATCTCGCCGACGACATCGGCGGGGTTGCCGAGCCCGCTGATGATGATCGGCACCCGCTGCTCGAAGCAGACGTCGAGCTGGAGGCGCGTGAAGTCGAGGCCGCCCATCGTGTCGCTCTCGTCGGCGCCGCTCGGCAGCAGCAGGTTGACGGCGAACGGCCGCCCCGGTGCCGCGTCGCGGACGTGGGTGATGTGGTCGCGCAGCTCGTCGCTGCCCATGATCCCGCCGGTAGCGATGCAGCCGAGGCCGCCCGCCCCGGAGACCGCGGCGGCGATCCGACCGCTCGTCACCCAGCCCATGCCGGCCTGGAAGATCGGCCGCTCGATCCCGAACAGCCGGCACAGCTCCCCGCTCGCGTGGTTCATCTCGTTCACTCCTTCTCCTGGACGGCCCGTCTATTCTCGCGCGCGCAGCGGTCAGGTTCCAGCCCGCGCGGCCGATCACGCTGGCATGCGCCTCGTGCGGCCACTGCGCCTATCCCTCCGTCGTGTCGTGATCGCCCTCGTCACCGCGGGCGGCAGCGTCGGCATCGCGGCGGCGGCCTGGGGCGGCAGCGGCCCGCACTACGCCCTCGACCCGTTGCGCGACTGCCTGGCGCTGCGCGGCGGCCTCGTCTCGCTCGTGCCGGGTGGGCCGGCGACCGAGGGTACGGTCACGCTCGACGTCAAGGGCGATCGCGCAGTGGTCGCGTTCGCCGGTGACAGCCGCGAGGCCGATGCCCTGGCAGACTCGTTCGCGGGCGCGACGCGCCACGGCAGCCTCGTCGTCTACGGCGAGAGCGGCTACCCGCCTGGCGACCATGCCCGCACGACGCTCGAGCGCTGCCTCCCGGACGGCGAGGGCCGGCCGGAGCGGCCACCCACCGGATTCCGTTACGGCGACGCGGCGATCGCCTCGTTCGAGCAGGCGTGCGACAGCGCTGAGGCGTCGCCGGCGCAGTGCCACTGCGTGCTCACGGGAGCCCAGGCCCAGCTACCGCTCGCCGACTTCGAGCGGATCGCGACTGCCACGGTGGCGGCGGAGGAGGAGCAGATGACGAAGCTGCTCGACGGCTGCCGGCTCGTCGGCTGAGGCCCGACCGGGTGGTCGGTCAGCCGGCGGGGCGGGCGATCGTCATGACCTGGCCCACCGTCCGCACCTCGTTCGGCGGCACGCGGTGATTGCGCAACACACGACCGACACCGGGACGGCGCACCACGTAGTTGAGGATGGCGCCCTGCTCGTCCAGCTCGACGTCCTGCACCGTGCCGAGCTCCTCGCCGTTGTCGGTGACGACGGGCAGGTCGACGAGGCGTAGGCCACGGCGGATCAGCTCGAGCGCCCGCTGCTCGCGGAAGGCGAGCTGGAGCGCCGCCAGCCCGTGGATCGCCAGCGAGTCGCCGGCCATCGACGCGATCGCAGTTGCCGGCGCGACGATCGCGGTGTCGGGCACGATGCCCGCCGCGACGACGACGTAGGCGAGGCGGTGGTCGTCGACATCGATTAGCAGGGCGCTGGGCCGGCCGAGCTGCAGGCCCTCGGCGACGGCGACGACGTTCAGCTCGTACAGGCCGTTCAGCGAGATGGTCACGCCGGTACGGTACCGCGCCGGCGGTGCCGCGGCGAGTGAGGCCGGGCGGCAGCGGAGCGCCCGGCTACCATCGTTGGTCGGAGGCGAGCGTGATCGAGGCGGACGAGCAGAGCGGCGACAGGGTGGCCCGGCGGGCGAGACGCGCCGCCGCTGCCGCCGCGTGCGTGGTTGTGGCCGTCGTCGTCGCGGTCGCGTCGGGGCTCGCGAACTGCGCCGCCAGTAACGGCCGGAAGCGTCCCTACTACTCCAGGCTAGCTACCGGAATCGAGGGCCCCGCATGGGGCCCTCGTTCTTTGCGCGGACGTTAAGCCTGAGGCGATCCGGTTAGCGTTCGTATGGA
>CANFDS010000091.1 GCA_947445525.1 Actinomycetota bacterium
AGCGCGCAGCCAGCGCCCGGCAGATCGGGTCGTGCGACTCGAGGTCGCCGATCGCCCAGCCGCCGCCGTGGAGCCAGACGAAGGCTCCCGGGGCACCTTCGCCGACAGCGGCCAGCGAGCGGTAGATCCGCACGGGGATCGCCCCGGCCGGCCCCGGCACCGAGCAGTCCTCGACGCCGGCGACGGCGTCGAGAGGACCGAACAGCATGACCGCCGACGTGCGCGCGCTCTGCCGCACCTGCTCGAGCGGCTGCTCGTAGAGCGGCGGTGCGCCGACCGCCAGCGCGTTGTCGAGGAAGCGGCGGATCTGCGGGTCGAGCGTCACTGGCCGAAGATCTCCTTGAGCTGGGTGGCGGCGGCCATGTCGCCCTTCACCTTGAGCTTGCCGGTCATGAAGGCCGTCATCGGGTTGCGCTTGCCCGAGAGGATCTCCTCGAAGTGCTCTGCCTTCGCGAGAATCGTGCAGGACGCATCGGCGCCGATCCCCTCGTCGACGCGCGGGGTGCCGCCGGCGAGGTGCACCGTCCAGGCGCCGGCCCCCGCGATGTCGAAGGCGAAGACGGTGTCGATGCCGGCCACCCGCGCCGGATCGATGCGGGCCGGCAGCCCGGCGAAGAATGCACGGATCGTCTCGGACATGGCCCGAGCCTAGCCGATGGGCCCTACCCGGATGGCTCCGTGACCGTCACGGTGCGCTGTGCCGGCGTTGCCGGCAGCTTGAGGGCGAGCAGGAAGGCGACGACCGGCGCGGCGACGAGCAGCCAGAGCGCGGTCTTCAGGTCGATGCTGTCGGCGACAGCGCCGAGCACGACCGCCGCCACCCCGGCGAGCCCGCTCGACAGCCCGATCGCCAGACCCGATGCCATGCCGAGGTTCTGCGGCATGTACTCCTGGCACATCAGCGTCTGCACGGCGTACGTCGCGATCGTGCACAGCCCGACTCCCGCCAGCCCGATCGCGCCGAGCAGCCCGTCGACCTGGATGAACAGCACCGTGAAGAGCCCTCCCAGCAGCGTGCTGACGATGAGCACCGGCCGGCGCCCGACCCGGTCGGCCAGCGGGCCGGTGAACAGCGTGCCGGCACCGCCGACGAGCAGCATCAGCGCCAGCAGGTGGCTCCCGTAGGACTTCGAGTGGCCCAGGCTGACCACGTAGAGCGGCACGAAGGTGACGAGGGCGAAGGTGAGGGTGCCGCGCAGCGTGATCACGGTGAGCAGCAGGGTGAGCGCCCGCGGGTTGTTCGTGCCCTGGCGCACGGCGCGCGCCTGCGTGCCGGCCGAGAGCCCGCTCAGCCGCGGCAGGTTGCGCATGAAGATGAGCCCGACGACGGTGGTCGGCACCGCGATCAGCAGCCCGCCCCGGATGCCCAGCCAGTTGACGAGCGGCACGGCGATGACCGGGCCCAGACCGAAGCCGACGTTGCCACCCACCTGGAACAGCGACATGCCGCTCGCCCGCCGCCGTCCGCTGGCGTACGACGCGCACTTCGAGGCCTCGGGATGGAAGGCCGCGATCCCGAAGCCCGAGATGACGACGAAGAGCAGCAGCAGCCAGTAGCTCGGCATGATCGTGCCCAGCCCGATGCCGAGACCCGCCACGATGATCCCCACGGGCAGCATCCACTCCAGCCTGTAGCGGTCGGACCAGTGCCCGAAGAACGGCTGGATGATCGACGACGCGAACGTCGAGGCGAGGATCAGCAGCGCCGCGAGCGTGTACGAGAGGCCGAAGCGGTCCTTGAAGAACGGCAGCAGCGCCGGCAGCGTCCCGGAGGCGAGATCGGTGGCCAGGTGGCCGCCCGAGAGCAGCCCCATCGCCCGCTTGTCGATCTCGCCGCGCATCCCGCGCCACCCTAACCGCCCGGGTCCTCCAGCGCGTGCGCGATCATGGCCGGCATGCGCCGCGCCCTCCCTCTCCTAGCCCTGGCCGGCGGACTCGCCCTGGCGCTGGCGCCCGCAGCCCACGCGCACGTCGACATCGAGCCGTTCTCGATCGCGCCAGGCCAGCCGACGCGCCTCAGCTTCTACGCGCCGAACGAGGGCAAGGCCCCCGTCACGGAGCTCGAGGTGGTCGTGCCCGGCGACGCCGAGCTGGCCGTCGCCGAGGCGGTTCCCGGCTGGACGGCGACCGTGCGCGGCCGCACGGTGACGTGGCGTGGCGGCCGGATTCCCGTCGGCCAGTACGGCCTCTTCTCGGCGATCGTGGGCGCCCCCGACGGCGAGGAGAAGCTGGAGTTCCGCACCACGCTGCGCTACACCGACGGCTTCCGCCAGGAGTTCAGCCCGATCGTCTTCGCCCGCGAGCAGAAGGCGCCGAAGGCGCGCGACGGGGCCAGCCGCACGCTGGGCAAGTACTCGCTCGGCCTGGCGGTGGCGGCGATCGCGCTAGCGCTGGCCGCCGGCTTCCTCGCGCTGTTCACCTGGCTGCGCGCCGGCGACCGCTAGCGCCAGCGACGCCTAGCGGTCTGGCTCCTCCTCCTGCTGCGCCGCCTTGCCGACCCCGCCGGTGATCGACGAGAGGGCGCCCAGCGCATTCGCAAACTCGCTGGGGATAATCCAGACCTTGTTGGCGTCGCCCTGCGCGATCTGCGGCAGCACCTGGAGGTACTGGTAGGCCAGCAGCTTCGGGTCGGCGTCGCCCTCGTGGATCGCCTTGAAGACGGTCTCGATCGCCTTCGCCTGCCCCTCCGCGCGGAGGATCGCCGCCAGCTTGTCGCCCTCGGCGCGCAGGATCTCGCTCTGGCGCATGCCCTCGGAGGAGAGGATCGCCGACTGCTTCGTGCCCTCGGCCGTGAGGATGGCGGCCCGCTTGTCGCGCTCCGCGCGCATCTGCTTCTCCATCGCGTCCTTGATCGAGCCCGGCGGGTCGATCGCCTTCAGCTCGACGCGGACGACGCGGATGCCCCACTTGCCCGTCGCCTCGTCGAGCACTCCGCGCAGACGGTCGTTGATCTCGTCGCGCGAGGTCAGCGCCTGCTCGAGCGAGAGGCCGCCGATGACGTTGCGCAGCGTCGTGATCGTCAGCTGCTCGATCGCCTGGATGTAGCCGGCGATCTCGTAGGAGAAGGCGCGCGCGTCGGTGATCTGGAAGTAGATGACGGTGTCGATGCTGACGACGACGTTGTCCTGCGTGATCACGGGCTGCGGCTCGAACGAGACCACCTGCTCGCGCAGCTCGATCAGCGGGCGGACGCGGTCGACGAAGGGCACAACCAGGTGGAAGCCGGCCTCGAGCGTGCGGTGGTAGCGCCCGAGCCGCTCGACGACGGCCGACCGCGCCTGCGGGATGATGCGGACCGCCCGCGACAGGATCACGAGCACCAGGCCGGCGAGGACGATCAGGACGATGGCGACAGCGCTCACGGTGGTTCCCTCTCTCTCGGCTACTCCATGACGAGGGCGGTTGCGCCCTCGATCTTGACCACTTCGACAGCCGCGCCCGGCTCGATGGCAGCCCCCTGGACGTACGGCCGGGCCGTCCAGACGGCACCGCCGACGTTGATCGTGCCGCCGTGCTCGTCGACCAGCTGCAGCACCGTGGCCCGCGCGCCCGGCAAGGCTGCGACACCCGTGCGCAGGGCAGGCGGCACGCGCAGGTAGCGACGCGCGAGCGGGCGCAGGACCAGCAGTCCGAGCGCCGACCCGACCACGAAGGCGATGAGCTGGGCGACGAGCCCGGCGCCGGCCGCGGCTACGATCACGGCGGCGCCGGCCGCGAGCGCGACGGGGCCGAGGAAGAAGAGGCCGGTCGTCGCCAGCTCGCCCGCGGCGAGCAGGACTGCGAGGACGGCCCAGATTGCCCAGTCTGGCACCCCGCCATCCTACGTCCTGGGACGCACCCCGGGGAGCCGCCGGGACGGCACGGACGCCGACGGGCAGGAGTGCTAGCGTCGACCGCATGCTCTTCAGGCAGTTCGTCAACGACGACCTCGGCTGCGGGTCGTATCTCGTCGGCTGCGAGGGCGCAAGCGTCGCCGCCGTGATCGACCCGGCCTACGCCGTCGAGATGTACCTCGATGAGGCGGAGCGCCGCGGGGTGCGCATCACCTGCGTCGTCGAGACCCACACCCACGCCGATCACCTCTCCGGGCATGGGCGGCTGGCGCTCGAGCTCGGCATCCCGGTGTATGTGAGCCCCGTTGCCGAGGCGGGCTACCCGCACGAGCCGCTCGCCGACGGCGCCGAGATCGTGCTCGGCAACGTCGTGCTGCGCGCCATCCACACGCCGGGCCACCGGCCCGAGCACACCGCCATCGCGGTCATCGACCGCACCCGTGCCGACGAGCCCTGGCTCGTGCTCACCGGCGACTCGCTGTTCGTCGGCGAGGCCGCGCGGCCCGACCTCGCAGTGGGTGCCGTCGAGGGCGCCGAGGGCCTCTACGGCTCGCTGCGCCGCCTGCTGGAGCTGCCGGACGGCGTCGAGATCTATCCCGGCCACGTTGCCGGGTCACTATGTGGGGGTGCCGGTATGAGTTCGAAGGGCTCGTCGACGATCGGCTTCGAGCGGCGGTTCAACACTGCGCTCGGCCGGGCCGGCGGGCCGATCGCCGAGTTCGTGCGCCACTCGGCTGCGATCGAGGCGCCGAAGCCGCCGAACCTGCAGCGGATCGTCGCCCTCAACCAGGGTCCCTGGGTCGGCCGGGTGCCGGAGCTGCAGTCGCTCGGCAGCGCGGACGGCGTCACGGTGCTCGACGTCCGCCCGGTGGCCGCGTTCGCCGCCGGCCACGTGGCCGGGTCGCTCAACGTCCCGCTGGCCGGCAGCGGCTTCGGCACGAAGGCGGGCTTCGTGCTGAGCCCCGACGAGCCGATCGCGATCCACGCCGCCACGGTCGGCGACGCGCTGGCCGCCGCCGAGCGGCTCCACGCCGTCGGCTTCCTTGACCTCGCGGGCATCCTCTCGCACCCTCCGCTGCCCGCCTCGATGACGATCTTCACCGAGATCGCTGCGGTGGAGACCGTCGTGCAGTCGACCGACGCCCTGCTCGTCGACGTGCGCGACGAGCACGAGTTCGCGTACAGCTCGCTGCCTGGCAGCGTCAACATCCCGTACCGTCTGCTGCGCGCCCGCGTCGGCGAGCTGCCGACCGGCCGCGTCATCGTCCCGTTCTGCGAGAGCGGGGCACGTGCAGGCATCGCGGGCAGCATCCTCGCGGCCGCGGGCCTCGATGCGCGACCGCTCGTCGAGGGCGGTGTATCGCGCTGGCTGTCACTGCGCGCCCGCGCCAGTGCATAGAGGCTTCATGCAAGCTTCACGGATCTCTCACAGTTGTCTCAGCCTTGGCTGGTTGACTCCTGGGCAGAGTTCGAATCCGTGCAGAGGAGAGTAATGGGACACCGTATGCTCAATCGTCCGGCGGCAGCGGCCGCCGTTGCAGTAGCAGCACTCGCAATCGGTGCCGCCGGCGGCGTCGGCGGCTATGCGCTGCTGGCCGGAAGCGCCGACGAGGCGCCCGTCGCGGCAGTCGCCGCCCCGGTCGTGAAGCCGTCCGCCACCAGCGGCACGGCGCAGGCCGCCGCTGCGACGCGCGCTGCCGCACTGTCGATCACCGACATCTACAAGGCCACGTCCGCGGGCGTCGTCGAGATCACGGTCTCCATCGCCGGCAGCCGCTCGACGCGCCTGTCGCCGTTCGGTCAGCCGGGTGGCGAGTCCGGCGGCTCGGGCTTCGTGATCGACACCACCGGCAACATCGTCACCAACCAGCACGTGGTCGACGGCGGCGGCGCCATCCGCGTCAAGTTCTCCAGCGGCCGCGAGGTCGACGCGAAGCTCGTCGGCGCCGACCCGTCCACCGACCTCGCGGTGATCAAGGTCGACGTGCCCGCGGCCGATCTCAAGCCGCTCACCTTCGGCGACTCGACCACGCTCCAGGTCGGCGAAGGCGTCGTCGCCATCGGCAGCCCGTTCGGGCTCGAGGGCACCATCACCGCCGGCATCATCAGCGCGCTCGGCCGTGACATCCAGTCGCCCAACAACTACCCGATCGCCAACACCATCCAGACGGACGCCGCGATCAACCACGGCAACTCCGGCGGCCCGCTGCTCGACGCCAGCGGCAAGGTGATCGGTGTGAACGCGCAGATCCAGAGCGGCGGCGGCGGCAACGACGGCGTCGGTTTCGCGATCCCGGCTGCGACCACCAAGCAGGTGGCCACCCAGCTGGTCGCGAGCGGCAAGATCGCACACGCATTCCTCGGCGCGCGCATCACGACCGTCTCCCAGCGTGCCGCAGCTGCTCTCGGCATCCCGCGTGGCGTTCTCCTGGCCCAGGTGTCGGCAGGCTCGCCCGCGGCCACCGCAGGCCTCAAGGCGGGCACCGTGACCAAGACCGTCGACGGCCAGCGCTACACGACCGACGGCGACGTGATCACCGGCGCCGGCGGCGTCATGGTGCTCAGCACCGGCGATCTCCGCGGCGCGATCGACGCCAGAAAGCCCGGCGACACGCTCGACCTCACCGTCGTCAACTCGGGCGTCACCCGCACCGTCACCGTGACCCTGGGCACCCGCCCGGCCTGACCCGCCCCTCCCCAGCCCCCGCACGGGCGTTTCGGGTCGGCCGATCCGGGTGGCGGCGAGGTGGCCGCGAATGGCGGCGTGGCCGGCCGGCTCAGGCGTCGCGCGGCGGGATGTGGAAGACCTGATCCAGGATCGCCCGCACCGCGCTCAGCGGGTCGAGCTCGCGAGCCTGCACGGCGTCGAGCAGCCGGCGCAGGTCAGGGTTGCCCTGGACGGTCTGAACGAGATGCTCCTTGGCGCGCGCCGCGGCGACGCCGAACACCTCACGGGCCAGGTTCTCGCGCCGCCGCCGCTCCAGCTCGCCACTGCTCTCGAGGTAGGCGCGATGCTCGTCGATCTTCACCCAGAGATCGGCGACGCCCTCGCCGCGCGCCGCCTCGGTGAGCACGATCGGCGGCTTCCACTCGCGGTCGCGATCGAGTGCCAGGATCGAGCGCACCTCGTTCGCCATCGTCTTCGCGGCGGGGTGATCCATCTTGTTGACAGCGATCACATCCGGGATCTCCATGATCCCGGCCTTGAGCGCCTGGATCGAGTCGCCCGAGCCTGGCATCAGCACCAGCAGCACCGTGTCGACGATGCCGATCACCTCGACCTCGCTCTGCCCGGCGCCGACCGTCTCGATGAAGATGTGCTCCTTCCCGGCGGCGTCCATCATCAGCAGCGCCTGCAGGGTGGCCTCCGAGAGGCCGCCCAGATGCCCGCGCGAGCCCATCGAGCGGATGAAGACCCCCGGGTCGAGGAAGTGCTCGGTGAGCCGGATGCGATCACCCAGGAGCGCGCCCGAGGTGAACGGGCTCGACGGGTCGACAGAGATCACCCCGACCGTCTGATCGAGCGTGCGCACGTGACGGACGAGCGCGCTGATCAGCGTCGACTTGCCGACGCCGGGCGGCCCCGTGACGCCCAGCGAGTGCGCCCGGCCGGTATCCCGGTACAGGTCGCCGACGACCGCGTAGGCGAGCGGATCGCCGTTCTCGACGAGCGTGATCGCCCGGGCCAGCGCGCGCTTCTCGCCCGAGCGCACGCCCGCGACGAGCGTCTCTTTCGTCCAGTCACGGCGCCCTGACACCCTGAGAGCTTAGAGCCTATCTCGGTAGGGCGGTGGTGAGTCGTTGTGTGGTGTGGGCTTGCTTGAAGGCGATCAGGCCGCTGGCGAGTTGGAGTAGGGCGAGGCGGTTGGCGTCTTTCTTCGACCAGCGGATCAGCAGGCCGCGGTTGCGGTTGAGCCATCCCGCCGCGACGACGGCTGCCACGCCGCAGAGCACAGCAGCTACCGCCCAGCACCAGCGGGCGCCCAGCGCGTCGAGCACCGGCCCGGCCGCGACCATGCCCGCACCGAGCGCGGCGAAGTTGACGCTCATCGCCAGCGTGAATGCCCGACCACGGAGCTCGTCGGGCGAGCCCCGCTGCACGAGCAGCGCGTTGGCGACGACGGCGACGCCGTTGCCCAGCCCGAACAGCACGACGAGCGGGAGCGCAACCCACGCGCTGGGCGCCACGGCGGCCGCGCCAACCCCGATCGCCTGGATCGCCACCACGGCCGAGTACACGCGCCCGATCCCGTACCGGACAAGCACCACCGCCGCCGCGAAGCTGCCGGTCACCAGGCCGACCCCGAACGCCGCGAAGAGCAGGCCGAAGCCGACGTCGCCGGCCGAGAACGTCACCTTGACCAGCGCGACCTCGGCGACGTTGACGAACCCGTGCCCGAGCACGACGAGGCTCCACACCACGACGACGGCCACGAACGGGCGCGACGTGCGCAGCAACGAGAACCCCGTGACAAGGTCACGCCCGTGCCCGCGCGACGCGGCCCGCCCCTGCTGCAGCCGCCCCGCCGGGATCCGTGTGAGCAGCGCGGCCGAGACCGCGAAGCTGCCCGCGTTGATCGCGTAGCCGAGCGTCGGCCCGGAACCCGCGACCACAAGGCCGCCGGCGAGCGGGCCCAGGGTCCCCGTCAGCCGCTCGGCAGTCTGGAAGAGCTAGTTCGCGGCAGGCAG
>CANFDS010000092.1 GCA_947445525.1 Actinomycetota bacterium
GCCTGGTTCGTCGGCTACACGCCACAGCTGGCAATCGCCGTGTGGGTCGGCTACCCGGACGGGCTGAAGCCGATGCTGCGCGAGTTCGAGGGCAAGGCGGTCACCGGCGGCTCGTTCCCGGCGCTGATCTTCCAGACGTTCGCCGAGTCCGCCCTCACCCGGCTGAACGCCGCGCCGGCGTCCCTGCCCACCCTGTCGGTGTTGCCCGCCACGCCAGCGCGCGTGGTCAGCCGCGACGGGACGCTGATGCTCGACAACGGCCGCTGCAGGAACGCCTCGACCGTGCTCTTCGTCAGCGGCGCAGCGCCGCGTGCCACCGCCGACTGCAAGCGCAACGAGGTCGAGGTGCCGTCAGTGGTCGGCGAGACCGTCGACGTGGCGACCGCCCGGCTGAAGGGCCAGCCACTGACGCCGACGTTTGTCTACAAGCCGGCTCGGCCAGGGCAGCGCGTCGACATCATCCTCGGCCAGTTCCCGCTCCGCGGTCGGCTCTCGTCGTTCGATCGCGTCCAGCTGGTGGTGGCCAGGGCGACGAGCGGCGTCGTGCCTCAGGTCGTGGGGATGCAGCTGCCGAAGGCACGGCAGGCGCTGGCCAAGCTGAAGCTCTCGTCGCGGCTGTCGCCGGTCGGCCAGACCGCCGGAGCGCAGGCCGGCACGGTGCTCGCGCAACGGCCTGCGGCCGGCGTCGCCGCGGCGCCCGGGATGCCGGTCACGCTGGTCGTAGCGGCCGGCTGAGGTAGCGCGAGCCCGCCAGCCCGTAGCGCCACGGGCGCTCGACGGCGACCGAGATACCGATCCGCGGCCCCCTGGCGACAGGGACGGCGGCCGGTCGAGCGGGAGGCCGTCGTGGGCGCCGCTGACGCCGAGGGCCTGCGCGAGCCGGCCGGGGCCGGCGCAGAGCAGGTGCGGGTCGGCGAGGCCGCGGCACTCGGCCATCAGCTCGAGGCCGACGGTCGGCTCGAGCGCGCGCACGAGCACCGCCTCGCCCGCGCCCACCTCGGCACCGCAGACGACGTTCAGGCACCAGTGGATCCCGTACGAGCGGTAGACGTACGCGCACCCGGGCGGGCCGAACATCGCGCTGTTGCGCGGCGTCAAGCCGCGGAAGGAGTGGCTCGCGGGGTCGATGCGGTCGTAGGCCTCGACCTCGACGACGGTTCCGCCGACGCCGGCCACGAGCAGCGTCGCGCCGACGAGCTCGGGGGCGACGAGCTGGGCGCTGCGCCGGAAGAAGGAGGCGGGCAGGCCGGTCAGGTCGGCGCCCCCGCGGCCTCGCGAGCGCGCCGCGCGGCCCGGGCTTCCGACGCGTCGTAGCGGAGCAGCGCCGGCAACAGAAGCGCGATCACCAGCGAGCCGGCGATACAGGCCAGCCCGCCGGAGACGACCGAGAAGCGCACGCTCGTCGCCGAAGCGAGCACGCCGGCCTCGACGTCGCCGAGCGCAGGCGCGCTGGCGACCTGCATGAACTCGATGCCGGCGACGCGACCGCGCATGGCGTCCGGCGTGACGTCGATCACCATCACGGTGCGCAGCACGGCGCTGACCATGTCGGCGGCCCCGGCGAAGGCGAGCGCCACGAGCGCCGGCCACAGCGACTCCGCGAAGCCGAAAACGACGATGGCGGCGCCCCACGCCGACGCCGACAGCATCACGCCGACGCCCTGGCGGCGCACCCGGTTGAGCCAGCCCGAGCACAGCGTTGCCACGAGCGCGCCGGCGTACGGCGCCGCGTAGAGCAGGCCGAGCATGGCCGCATCGCCGCCGAGGCGGTGGAGGGCGATCGCGATGCCGCGCAGGCGACTCACGAGGGCGGCCGCGCTAGAACAGCCGCTCGGGCTCGGCCGGCTCGACCGTCGCCTCGAGGATCAGGCGCGCGCGGCGACCGAGCTCCTCGACGTCAACCCCGGCCTCGGCCTTGATCGACCGTGCGAGCAGCGGCCCGACCTTCTCGGCGTCGTGGGCGACACGATCGGCGAGCGCGAGCGCCGCCTCGAGCAGCCGCGCCTGGTACGCGCCGGCCGTCCCGCCGCCCTGGCCCATCTCCCTGAGGATCGTCTGCTCGGTGCGCGATGCGACGAGTGGCTCGGCGATGCCGTCGACGTGGACGAGCGTGCGGCAGCCGCTGCCACGGCGCTCCTCACCGACCGGCTCGAGCGCATAGATGCGGTCGGCCCGCACCCACTTGCCGTAGCCGAGGAAGACCATGCGCGGCGCGGTGTCCACGTGCGCAGTATCTACTCTGGTGGAGATGGAGTCGGTGCGCGGCGCTACTGCGCGGCAGCGACGGCGGCGCGCACCGCGTCCGCGACGTATACCTGGTCGTCGGCGCCGAGCGCGGTGAAGAACGGCAGCGCCAGCGTGCGCCGGCTGGCATCCTCGGAGATCGGGCAGAGGCCCTCCGTGAAGCCGTAGCGCTCGCGCATGTAGCTCTGCAGGTGGATCGAGGGCAGGTAGCGCGAGGTGGCGATGCCGCGGGCGCCGAGGTCGGCGATCACCTGCTCGCGGTCGATGCCGGGCGCCAGCTTGACGACATAGACGAACCACGAGCGGACGTGGTCGGCGTCGTCGCGCCACGGCAGCTCCACCCCGTCGATGCCGGCGAGCAGGCCGTGGTAGCGGCGCGCGACCTCGTCGCGCAGCTCGAGGATGCGGTCGAGCTTCTCGAGCTGCCCGCTGCCGATGGCGGCGCGGATGTCGTCGATGCGGTAGTTGTAGCCCAGGTAGGCGTGGTCGAGCCAGCCGCCGCCGTCGGCGCGGCCCTGGTTGCGCAGGCTCTTCAGCAGCTTCCAGGTGCGCTCATCGTGGGTCGTGACCATGCCGCCCTCACCCGTGGTGATCTGCTTGTTCGGGTAGAAGGCCCAGACGGCATCCTGGCCGTGCGCGCCGAGGTTGCGGCCCTTGTAGCGGGCGCCGAGCGCCTCGCAGGAGTCGTCGATGAAAGCGAGCCCATGCCGGTCGGCGAGGGCGCGCAGCTCGTCGAGCTCGCACGGGTAGCCGAAGATGTCAACGGCGACGATCGCCTTCGTGCGCGGCGTGATCGCGGCCTCGACGGCGGCGGGATCCATGTTCAGCGTGTTCGGGTCGATATCGGCGAAAACCGGCGTTGCGCCCTCGTAGAGGAAGCAGTTGGCCGAGGCCGCGAACGAGAACGACGAGGTGATTGCCTCGTCGCCGGGCCTGAGGCCGGCGAGCACGCACAGCAGGTGGAGGCCGGCGGTGCCGCTGGATACCGCCGCCGCGAAGGGCGCGCCGACGGCTGCGGCGAACTGCTCCTCGAAGCGGTCGATCGCCGGGCCGAGGGAGAGCCGCCCCGAGCGGAGCACCTCGAGCACGAGCTCCTCCTCGCGCGCGTCAACGTACGCCGCGCTAAGCGGGATCGAGCGGACAGCAGGGCTGGTGCTGCTCACGGGCGGGCGCGTGCTGCGACGTAGTCGAGCCAGCCGTCGTACTTCGAGACGCGCCCGTGGACGGTGTCGAGGTACACCTTCTGGATCGCCTTCGTCACGGGGCCGGGATCGCCGATCTCGAGGTCGTCGACCGCGCGCAGCGGCGTCACCTCGGCGGCGGTGCCGGTCATGAAGATCTCGTCCGCGAGGTAGAGGTCGGTGCGGATGAGGTTCTTCTCGAGCACCGTGTAGCCGAGGTCGCGCGCGATCGTGGTGATCGCGTGCCGCGTGAGGCCGGGCAGGATCGACACCTGCAGGTCGGGCGTGTAGATGACCCCGTCCTTGACGACGAAGATGTTCTCGCCCGGGCCGTCGGCGACGTAGCCGTGCTCGTTGAGCAGGATCGCCTCGCGGTAGCCGCCGCGCTGGGCCTCGGTGGTGGCCAGCATCGAGTTGATGTAGACGCCCGTGGCCTTGGCGACGTGCGGGATGACGTTCGGCCCGATGCGCTGCCAGGAGGAGATCTTCGCCGTGATGCCATGCTCGAGCGCCTCGGGGCCGAGGTACGTGCCCCACGGCCAGCAGAGGATGGCGACGTCGACGGGGTTGCCCTGGGCTGCCACGCCGAGCTCGCCGTAGCCGCGGTAGGCGATCGGCCGGATGTAGCACTCGTCGATGTTGTTCGCAGCGACGGTCGCGTGCGTCGCGGCGACGAGTTCGTCCACCGAGAACGGGATGTCCATGTAGAGCAGGCGCGCCGAGTTGTGGAGGCGCTGCATGTGATCGGCGAGGCGGAAGACGGCGGGGCCGCGCTCGGTGTCGTAGCAGCGGATGCCTTCGAATACGCCCGACCCGTAGTGCAGGCCGTGGGTTGCGACGTGGATCTTGGCGTCTGCCCAGTCCACGAACTCACCGTTCATCCAGATCTTCTCGGTCGCGCGCATGGCCGAATGGTATCGAGCTAGGCGATGTCTTGGGAGATGTCCGCGGTGACGGCGCGCGAGAGGCGAAACAGCTCGGCCGGGGCGATCCCGGCCATGTGGTGGATCGAGCCGGCGCCGATCCAGACCTGGGCGTGGGTCAGCAGCAGCCGATCGCCGATGACGCGGTCGACGCGCTTGAGCGGGAACGGCGCGACGGCGCCGGGCGGGAAGCCGGTGACGTGGAGCACCTCGCCGCCCTTCGCGACACGGGCGCGCGCGACGCTCGCGGCCTTCGCCACCTTGCCGAGGTCGGCACGGCGGTCACCGGGCACGAGGGCCAGCACGTACAGGTCGCCGCAGTCGAACAGCAGCGACTTGACGATCTGGTCGAGGCCGCAGCCGATGGCGCCGGCGGCGTCCTGGGCAGTCGGCGTCGGCGTGGTGAACTGCTCGATCCGCGCCTCGGCCCCGTTCTCGCGGATGAAACGCGCGACGCGCTCGACAGGCTCGGGGAGGGGCCGGATGCTCACCTCAGGTCGATGAACCGCACGTCCTCGAAGCCCTCGGCCTGGAAGCGCGCGACGAGCTCGGCAGGCGCCTCGCCGTCGATGGTGAGGACCATCAGCGCCCGGCCGCCCTGCTCGTTGCGCGAGACGCCCATCTGGCCGATGTTGACACCGGACTCGCCGAAGAGCGTGCCGACGCGGCCGATGATGCCCGGGCGGTCGGCGTACTGGAAGAAGGCCATCTGCGACTCGAGCTCGATCTCGACCTGGAAGCCGAGCGCGCCCGAAAGCCAGGGCCGGTCGTCGGCGCCGACGGTGGTGCCGGCCACCATCACCTCGTGGCCGTCGTCGACGACGGTGACGCGCAGCTCCCGCTGGAAGCGGGCGCGGGCGCCGCGCTCCTCGGAGACGCTGATGCCGCGCTCGGCGGCGACGAGCTGCGCGTTGACGACGTTGACGGGCTGGTCGGTGCGGCCCTGGAGCGCGCCGTGCAGCGTCGCCAGGGTGAGCAGGCGCGTGTCGTGCTCGGCGAGCTCGCCGAGGTAGGCGACGGTGATGCGGTCGGCGCGGCCACCGGCCAGCTCCATCGCCAGCCGCCCGAGCTGCTGGGCGAGCGGGACGTACGGGGCGAGCAGCCGGAGGTCGTCGGCGCCAACGACGGGGATGTTGACCGCGTTAGTGACGACGTCGCCCTCGAGCGCTGCAGCGACCTGCTGCGCGACGATGACGCCGGCGCGATCCTGCGCCTCGTCGGTGGAGGCGGCGAGGTGTGGCGTGACGACGATGTTGGGCACGTGGAGCAGCGGGCCGTCGTACGGCTCCTGCGCGAAGACGTCGAGGCCGGCGCCGGCGACCTTGCCGGACTCGACGGCGGCGATCAGCGCGTCGTCGTCGATCAGCTCGCCGCGCGCGGCGTTGACGATACGGACGCCGTCCTTCATCTTCGCGAAGGCGGCGGCGTCGATCGAGCGGCGCGTCTCGGGGATCAGCGGCATGTGCAGCGAGATGAAGTCGGCAAGCGGCAGCGCCTCGTCGATCGTCTCGACGCGGTCGACGCCGAGTTCCCTGAAGCGCTCCTTGCCGACGAACGGGTCGTACGCGACGACGTGCATGCCGAGGCCGAGCGCGGCGCGGGCGACGTACTGGCCGATGCGGCCGAAGCCGAGCACGGCGAGCGTCTTGCCCGCGACCTCGACCCCGCCCCACTGCGAGCGCTCCCAGCGGCCCTCCTTGAGAGCGGCATGGGCCTGCGGGACGTTTCGTGCGACGGCCAGCAGCAGCGCGAGCGCGTGCTCGGCGGCCGACACGACGGTCGACTCGGGGGCGTTCGCGACGACGATGCCGTGACGGGTGGCGGCGGGCACGTCGACGTTGTCGACACCGACCCCGGCGCGGCCGATGACGCGCAGGCGCGTGCCCTGCTCGATGAGGCCGGCGGTCAGCTTGGTGGCCGAGCGGATGACGATGCCGTCGTAGCGGCCGATGATCTCCTCGATCGGCGTCGTCGTGTCGACGTCCACGTCGAACCGCTCGCGGAGGTAGTCGATGCCGGCTTCAGCGATCTTCTCGCGGACGAGGACGCGTGCGCGCTCGGCCATCGCTAGGCCGCCTGGAACGCGGCGACGGCGGCGCCGACGGCAGCGCCGCGGACGACGTCGGCGCCAAGGTCGACGAGTGCGATCTCGATGGCGGTGAGCGCGGTGATGATGTCGAACAGGTCGAACCAGCCGATGTGGCCGACACGGAAGATCTTGCCCTTGAGGTCGCCCTGGCCACCGGCGATGGTGACTCCGTAGCGGTCGCGCAGCACCTTCACGAGCTCGCCGGAGTCGAGGCCGCCGGGACTCCTGACCGCGGTGACGACGGCGGAGCGGTCCTCGTCGGGCGAGAACAGCTCGAGGCCCAGCGCCTTGATGCCGGCGCGGCAGGCACGGCCGAGCCTGACGTGGCGCTCGTAGACGGTCTCGAGGCCCTCGTCGAGGATCAGGCCGAGGGCGACGTTCATGCCGATGACGAGCGAGACGGCGGGCGTGAACGGCGCGTCGACCTTCGCCTGGGCGGCGCGGGTCTTCTCCCAGTCCCAGTAGAAGCGCGGCTGCTCGACGCCCCTCGCCTGCGCGAACGCGCGCTGCGAGACGGCGGCGAGGCCGAGGCCGGGCGGGGTCATCAGCGCCTTCTGCGAGCCGGAGATGACGACGTCGACACCCCAGGCGTCCATCTCGAGCGGGACGGCGCCGAGGCTGGAGACGGCATCGACGACGAGCGTCGTGCCGGCCTCCTGCGCCACCTGCGCGAAGCCCTGGATGTCACTAACGACGCCGGTGGACGTCTCGGACTGGACAACGAAGGCGACGGGCGCGCCGCCGATCTCGGCGAGCTTCGCCCTGAGATCGGCAGGGTCGGGGGTCTCGCCCCAGGCGTACCTGAGCGGGACGACGTCGGCGCCGAAGGCCTGCGCCAGCTTCACCCAGCGGTCGCCGAACGAGCCGGCGGTGACGGCGACGACGCGCTGGCCGGGGGCGCAGAGGTTGACGACGGCGGACTCCCACGCTCCGGTGCCGGAGGAGGTGAACAGGAGCACGTCCGACTGGGTGCGACACACCTGCTTGAGGCGCTCTAGGCAGCTGCCGTAGTGCGAGCGGAAGTCGCTGGCGCGGTGGTGGATCATCGGCTCGGCGATGGCGGCGAGCACCTGCGGGGGCACGGGGGTCGGCCCGGGCGTCATGAGGTAGCGCTTCTCGGGCATCGGCTTCGAGGGTACCTGCGGCCCTGGCTGTCGAGCCGCAGTTCCCGGCGCCGGTGCGCGGTGGCGCCGACCCGTACCCTTCGCCTTCATGCAGGCTCTGCTCCCCTTTGCCGCGGCGCTCGTCTCGCTCCGCCTTGCAGGTCTGCTGCTCGGGCGCTGGCGGGCGCAGCGCGATCCGGCGACCGCGCTGTGGGCCGGGGCGCTGCTGGCGTACGCGCTGGCTGCCGCCGCGCTGGCCTGGGGCGCCTCGGCGGGCTGGGACGGGCGCGCCTTTCGCGCGTACTACCTCTTCGGCGGGCTGCTGACGGCGCCGCTGCTCGGCCTCGGGTCGCTGCAGCGGGCGGGGCGTCGCTGGGCTGCGCCGCTCGCCCTGGCGTACGGCGGGCTCGCGGTGGGCGTGGCCCTGGCGATGCCGCTGCATGGGACGTTTCTCACGGGCGAGCTGCCCGCTGCCGGCGACCACGTGGAGTTGCTGCCGGGACGGCTGGTCGCGATCGCGGGCAACACGGTGGGCACCGTGGCCGTGGTGGGCGTTGCGCTGTGGACGCTGCGCCGGCGGCCGCTCGGCAACGGGCTGATCGTCGCGGCGGTGGCGATGGCCGGCGCGGGTAGCGCGTTCAGCGGGCTCGGCGAGGCGGCGACGGGCGCGTTCCTCGCGGGCGGCGCGGTACTGTTGTATGCGGGTGTGCGCGCCGAGCGCTGAGCCTGAATCCGGCGCTTGGCGCGGGCGGTGCATCCCGTCCGACCTCGCCAGGCCGCTTCCTGCCAGGGTTCCGGCCTGTCCGCGGCTGCGGACGGGCTTACACCCTGGCGGTGCGCTCCGGGTTCCGTCTGCCGCGGACGGGCAA
>CANFDS010000093.1 GCA_947445525.1 Actinomycetota bacterium
GCGGAATCTCCTTCTCGGTCGGCGAGGGCGAGCTCTTCGGCCTGCTCGGGCCGAACGGCGCGGGCAAGGCAAGCACCATCAAGATACTGACCACGCTACTCGTCCCGACCAGCGGGGCGGCCCGCGTACTCGGCTACGACGTCGTCCGCCAGCCACGGGAGGTGCGTAAGCGCATCGGCTACGTCTTCGGCGGCGACCGCGGCTCTACGACCGCCTCTCCGGACTCGACAACCTCCGCTACTTCGCCGAGCTCTGCGGCGTGCCGCTGCTCATGTTCTTCGCGGGCGCCCGCGAGGGCACGCTGCAATACACGTCGCTCAGAACATCGCGTTTGGCAAGGCGAACGGGCTGCCGTTCGACCGCACCGAGCTGGTGACCGGCGAGCACTCCGGGCTGAACAACCCGAACCTCGCCCCGGCGCTCGCCGACAACGGCATCGCCTACACGGCCTCGGACGCCTCGCGTGAGCCGGGCCAGCGCCTGATCGGCTCGACCCTGACCGTGCCCCGCCACCCGACGAACATCTTCTACAACGTCGGCACGAAGGCCGAGCAGCTCGACGAGTACAACTACATCTACTACGAGGCCTGCGTCTCGAGCTGCCTTACGGCACCGGCCAGGTGGGAGCAGTACGTCGCGAACGAGGTGGCGATCATGTTCCGCCACGTCGCGATGAACGACGCCTACCCGCACTACGCCCACGCGTCGAACCTCGCCGAGGACGCCGTGCTGCTCCCGGTCGTGGACGCGTTCCTCGCGAAGTACCGCTCGCTGTTCACCGCCGCCATCGTCGACCCGACGCTGAGCGACGCCGGCCTCTAGGTGAAGCGGCAGACGGCGTGGCAGGCAGCGCTCGACGCAGGGCAGGTCTACGCCAGGCTGAGCAACGGCAAGGTGAGCGTCAGCTCGCCCGCCGGCCTCGATGTGCCCCTCACCGGCACGAAGAAGGTCGACCAGTACGGCACCGAGCGCTCCGGCTGGAAGAAGTCCGACGGCTCGCTGCAGCTCAAGGTCGCAACCGCGGGCGGCGGCGAGGACTAGCCCAAGCCACAACGACTCCGCCCGGGGCTCCCCACCCGGCTGGCATGAGAGCCCGGCCCGCCCACTGCGGCAACCGGACTCTCGCCGTTCTCGGGGAGGGTCGGCGGCGGGCGCTGCCGGCGCCTCCGGCGGGGCGGTATCGTCCACTCCGTGGCGGACACGCTCACACCTCGGCGAGGCCGACAGCTGCAGGGATCCGGGACGGGCCTCGACGGTGTGTGGCGGGTCATCGTTCTCAACGACAGCCACAACAGCTTCGAGGGGGTCGCGTTTGCGTTGGCAAACGTCCTCCCCGGGGTCACCTACGACCAGGGGATGGCGATGGCGAACAGGATCCACCACCAAGGGCTGGCGATCGTCTGGGCCGGTCACCTCGAAGCGGCCGAGCTCTACTGGGAGCAGCTCGCGGCGCGCGGCCTGACGATGGCGCCGCTGGAGCAGGGATGAGCGGGTCGGGTTTCGATCACGCCGTGCGGCCGCCCGAGCGCCGTGAGCACGAGCTGTGGTTCGCTGTCGCCGGGAGCCGCGTCCTGCTGATCGAGGAGGAGCACGGCGCGCGCTTCCCCGGCGAGCCGCTGCTGCCGGCCGAGACTCCTCACTACCTCGGCGCACTGGATGGAGCGCACTGCTTCGCCTACGCCGTCGATCGCGAGCTCGAGGCGCCGGCGGGCCACACGATCGCCGACCTGCGCGCGCTCTGGGGCCAGGTGCCGGAGGAGCTGTGGGCCGTGGCCGGCAAGGCCGTGCAGATCGTCGACTGGGACCGGACGCACCGCTTCTGTGGTCGCTGCGGCGAGCCGACGGTGCGGGTCGACGCCGACCGGTCGCGCAAGTGCCAGGCCTGCACGCTGTCGGCGTATCCGCGGCTGGCGCCCGCTGTGATCACCGTGGTCGAGCGCGGTGACGAGATCCTGCTCGCCCACGGGACGCGCTTTCCGGCGCCGTTCTACAGCGCGATCGCCGGCTTCGTCGAGCCGGGCGAGTCGCTGGAGGGCGCCGTCGTGCGCGAGATCCGCGAAGAGGTCGGGGTGGAGGTGGACGAGGTGCGCTACTTCGGCTCGCAGCCGTGGCCCTTCCCCCACTCCCTGATGATCGGCTTCCACGCGCGCTGGGCCGGCGGCGAGATCCGCATCGATCCCGAGGAGATCGCCGACGCGAAGTTCTTCCCCAAGGACGAGCTGCCGTTGATACCGCCGCCGATCTCGATCGCGCGTGGGCTGATCGACGCCGCCGTGGCGCGGCGGGGATAGCCGGGCCAGCGGTGAGGACACTCGGTATCCTCGCGCACCCCGGTGTCCCCCTCAAGGACGCGATCGAGCTCGCCGAGCTGGCCGAGGCCGCAGGCATGGGCATCGTCGGGACGGGCGACAACGGCTACGCCGAGGCGTTCGGCCAGCTGGGCGCGTTCGCGGCTCGCACCGCGCGCGTGGAGCTGATCTCGTGCGCGATCAACTGGACGCGGACGCCGGTGACGACGGCGTGGGCTGCGACGACGATCTCGGAGCTGGCGGAGGGGCGCTTCCGGCTCGGTATCGGCGCGATGCCCGACGCCTGGAACCGCGACTGGCACAACATCGCGTACGAGCGGCCGGTGGAGCGGATGCGCGACTTCGTGGCGGCGACCCGTGCCGCCTGGGCGTCGCGGCCGGGAGCGCCGGCACGGCACGAGGGGCCCTTCTACCGCTACCGCGAGTACGCCCGTTTCGACGACGCGCCGCCGTGGCCGATCCCCGTCTACCTGGGCGTGACGCGGCCGCGCATGAGCGAGCTGGCCGGCGAGATCGCCGAGGGCGTCATCTTCAACTCGGTGCACACCGTGGAGTGGATCCGGGAGGTGAACTGGCCGGCGCTCGACCGCGGGCTGGAGCGGGCCGGGCGGGCAGGCCGCGACGGCTTCGACGCGGGCGTGCGCGTGTACTGCGCGATCTCGGAGGACGAGGCCGAGGCCGTGCACCTGCTGCGCCGCAGCCTCGCCTTCTTCCTGCCGGTGCCGTACTTTCACGACCTGCTGCGCCATGCGGGGTTCGGCGCGGAGCTCGAGCGCGGGCTGGCGGCGATGGCGGCAGGCGACGCGCAGGCGGCCGAGCTGGCGATGACCGACGAGGTGGTGCGGCGGTTCGCGATAGCCGGAACCGAGCGCCAGGTGCGCGAGCAGTTGCGCCGCTACGAGGGTGTGGCCGACTGGGTCATGTTCAGCGGGCCCAGGCGCTATCCGGCCGCGATCTACCGGGAGCAGATGGAGCGGATCGTCCGCTGTTTCGGCCCACTCTGCGACGCGGCGAGCGGCCACGTCAGGCTGTGAGCGGCCAGAGATCAGGATTCTGTTAGTAGTTCGCTATTAGCTTGACAAGATCGCCGGCGGCCTCTATCGTCTTGTCCATCAATCGTCTAGGTATGGAGGTTATCTTGAAGAAAATCATCGCACTCGTCACAGTCGCCGTCGCAGCCTCGGCACTCGCAGTCGCCAGCGTGGCCTCAGCCGCACCGGCCGGCGGATCCGCGAAGCATGGCAAGAACATCGTCCAGACCGCCGTCGACGCCAAGCAGTTCACCACGCTCGTCGCCCTCGTCAAGAAGGCCGGCCTCGCCGGCGCGCTCTCGGGCAAGGGCCCGCTAACCGTATTCGCCCCCACCGACGCGGCGTTCGCCAAGCTCCCGAAGGCGACGCTCGACGCGCTCGGCAAGGATCTGGCACAGCTCAAGGCCGTCCTGCTCTACCACGTCGTGAGCGGCAAGGTCGCCGCGGCCGACGTCGTGAAGCTCACCTCGGCAAAGACGCTCCAGGGCGCCAGCGTCAAGATCTCCGTCAAGGGTGGCAAGGTCTTCGTCGACAAGGCGCAGGTCGTGACCGCCGACGTGATGGCCTCGAACGGTGTCATCCATGTCATCAACTCGATCATCCTGCCGCCCGCCGCGTAGCCAGCAGCCTCAGCAGGAACTGTCCGGGGGGTGGGCCGCAAGGCCGGCCCCCCGTCGTCTTTCGGGGCTCTCTACGAGAGCGCGACGAGCCGGTGCTCGTAGCGAGCGCCGGTCAATGTGTCGAGCAACGTCAGGGCGCGGTCGCGCACGAGAGTGACGGTCTGCTCGGTGCCGGGGGCCGACGCACCGGCGGTGTCACCCGGGGCCGGTGGGCGCGCGATGACGCCGATCTGCACCTCGTGCGCGCCGAAGGCGATCAGGCGAAACAACGGGTTGGCGGCGGGGAACTGACCGTTCAACCCGATCGCTTCCGAGACGCCGTTGATCGAGATCGTCGCAGCGGAGAGGGTAGACTCCCGCCCGGCAGAGGCCGTGCTCCCGGCAGCTGTGGGCGCCCTCGTGGCGGCAGCCGACAAGCGAGCGTCCCGGCCGGCGAAGCGGCGCCCGGAGCTGCCCGGCCCCGGCCTGCCCGGATCGGTGTCCGTGGCCCTCAGGGCGAGCCCCGTCGTCGTGGTTGCGCTGTACGCAGCGGGCGACACGATCGACATGGCGGCCGGCTCCGAGGCCGAGGCGGGCGCGGCGCTCGCAAAGGCACCCTACGTCGCCGTCAACGTGGGCGACGAGAGCCAGATCGGCGACATCGCCGCGCGGCTGCCCAGCCTGGCGGTACCGTCGGTGGTGATCGACGGCCATGGCGGCTGCGTGCTGGCACAGATCGAGGGCTACGCCGATCGGAAGACGGTCGCCGAGGCCGTCGACGGCGCCCGACCCGGGTAGCGCGGACGGCACCGATCGGCGAGGATGGGCGTCATGCGCCGAGGCTACGCAGACACGCCGTCAGGGCAGATCCACTTCCGCGAGGAGGGTGCCGGCCGGCCCGTTCTCCTCCTGCACAAGACGCCGTCGAGCTCGATCATGTGGACGCGCGTCATGCCGCTGCTGGCCGAGCGCGGCTACCGGGCCGTCGCCATCGACAACCCCGGCTACGGCAGCTCCGAGCGGCCGGCGACGCCGCCGCAGGAGATGGGCTTCTACTCCCGCGCAGCGCTCGGGGTGCTCGACGCGCTCGGCATCGAGCAGGCGGACGTCTGCGGCTTCTATACCGGCGCGAGCATCGCTCTCGACCTGGCCGTGTCGGCGCCGTCCCGGGTCGGGAAGCTCGTGCTCGCCGGCATCGCCGCCTTCGCCAACGACGAGCAGCGCCGCGAGTTCGACGCGCTGATCGGCGACCTCGGGCATATGCAGAAGGCGATCGAGCTCGACGTCGAAGGCAGGTTCCTGGAGGCGTATCCGCTCGCGTGGTTCCGCGACTTCGTCAAGGGCGACGGCGACCAGTACCTCGACGAGCTGGTCGCCTACCTCCAGTGCGCGCGGAACTACTGGTGGGCGTACGAGGCGGTCGTCCGCCACGACGCGTTCGGCCAGCTCGCGGCGGTCACCCAGCCGACCCTCTGCCTCGCGCCGGCGCAGGGCCTCTCGTTCGTGACCGAGGGAACGCGGCTCGCGCACCGACACCTGCCGGGCTCGACCTACCTCGAGGTGCCCGGCACGACCGAGGTCTGCCTGGAGGATCCGCGCACGCTGGCGGCGGCCCTGCTCGGGTTCCTGGGATCGCCGGGCACCGCCTGACCGCTGCCGACGGAGTGACTTCGCACCTCGACGAGCGTGCGCTCGGCCTCGACACGCCGTGCAGTGGCAAGCCGCCACCGCCGTTCCAGCTGTTGGTCGGCGGCGATGAGGGTGCGCAGGGCCTCGGCGCCGTGCCACCAGCCGAAGCGCGCGCCGGTGACGACCCACGCATGCTGGTAGCGATAGTGAGGGCGGTTTGCAGCGGTCAGCAGCGGCCGCTGCGCGATCCAGCGCGCGAGGAGCGCCGCCCGCGTCGGAAGGGGTAGCTCCTTCAGCGGCTCGCGTGGTGTGCCGGCAACCACGAACGCGGGCGGACGGCGGCGCGACGGCGCGACGGCGGCGGGGCGGGCAGACGCAACCCGCTCGGCCAGCGCAGCCCACTTCGCCGGCGCAGCCCGGCTCGGCAACTGCGCCCGCTTCGCTCCCCACGCCTTGTTCCCGCGGCCACGCGCGGCTTTCCCGTCCTGCCGGTGCAGCGCAGCCTTCACAGCCGCGGTCGCCGTGCGCAGCGCGGCCGGCGTCACGACTGTCGTCCCGGAGTACGTCGACCCCGACATCGGATTGCCCAGCTCGGGCGCGTGCGGGTTGACCCGGAGCACGAAGTGAATGGTGGGCGCGCCGGTATTGACGAGCCGAGTCCCCGGCCGGGACGTCTGCCTGGCGACGATGTTCGCCGGGTAGCCCTGGACGGCGCCGTCGACCGTCCAGGCAAAGCTCTTGTCGAGAAGGATCCCGCGCGCGAAAACGTAGGCCTGCCAGCGGAGATCGGGGACGACGACGATCGGGACGGCAGGGACGGGAGCGGCAGCCAGCGATGCCGGCGGTGGTGCCTCGGCCTGTGGCGCACCAAAGGCGAGCGTTACGCTTGCCGCAAGTAGCGCAAGCGGGACGACTGCGAGCAGCCGCCGCGCGATCGCCCAGGAGCGGAGCGCACGCATGTCCCGGTACTCGGCAATGGCGGCAGCGAGTTGAGCCGCCGGGAGGGGGCGACGAGCCGCGCGCTCAGCGAATGACGATCACGTCGATCGAGTCGCCCGCGCCGAAAGCCGGCGCAGCAGCGGCAGCCGGTGGAGAAGAAGCGGTCGGCGCTGCCGAAGCGGCCGGCGCGGCCCCTCTCCACCGGAACGCGACGCCGACGAGCGCGATCAGCCACGGCTTCCGCTGGGGCCAGGCGTCGGCATACTCGAGCTGGAGGTGCAGGTGCGGGCCGGTGCGTGACCCGTTGCGCCGACCAGGCCGAGCGGGGTGCCCGCGACGACCCTCAGCCCGACTGCCACCGCAGTCTCGAGCGTGGCGAGGTGGCAGTAGACCCAGCCGCGGCCGTCGCTGGCGCGCAGCAGGAGGCCAACACCACAGGTCGGGTCGGGGTTGCGCCACGCCCGCTCGACGACGCCTGCAGCGAGCGCGAAGACCGGTGCGCCGGCGGGTGCGGCGATGTCGGCCGCCGGATAGATGTGATGGCCCGCCGACAGCGACACCGGGAAGGGGCCGCCGCCCACCGGGAACGCATGGCCACCGCCGAGCACAGGACCGCCGAGAGCGGCCCCGATCACCGGCGAGAAGGCGACGCCGGCAGCGGTCGCCCGCAGCCGGTCGAGCGTCGCCTGCGCCGCAGCCACCCGCGCCTGCAACGCAGCGACCTACGAGGCGCGAGCGAGGCGGGCGGCACGCACCGCAGGAGCGGCTCGCGCAATCGACCCGCGCACCTCGACCGAGCGCACGCCGCGGGCCTGGTCGAGCGCGATGCTCGCCGCTGCGAGCTCGGCGGGCGGCGGCGTACACGGCGTCTTCCGGGTCCTACGGATTGGCGCTGCCGTCGCCGTCGGCGTCGACGCCCCACCTTGCCCAGGTGCCGGGCATGAACTGCATCCAGCCGACCGCTCCAGCGCTCGATGGCCCCATGTTACGGCCGAAGTTGCTCTCGATCGCGTTGATGGCCGCGAGCACCGACCAGGGTACGCCGTACGTGTCGGCTGCAGCGCGCCAGAGACGGTGAAGCTGGTCGGGCGTCCCGGACGTCCGGGACGGCGGGCCGGTGCAGGAGCGCGCCCGAGAGCGATGTGCGTCCGGGTGGATTCGGCGCGTCCGCACCGGGCAGCACCACGAAGAGGTCGGCCCGCGCGGTGCCCACCGCCGCCGCAGCAACGAGCAGGAGGACCAGGGCAAGCCGAAGGGAACGCATGGGACACCGCGGAGATCGGCCAGGCATTGCCGCGATTGAGCCTGGCGTAGCTGCCGCCGGCGGAGCGATTGCCGGCGCCGGCGTGGCCGCGCGCCGCCGGAGCGCCCCGCGCCGCCGGCACGCCCCTACGGCTCGGGCTTGAACGCGCGACCGGGGTCGCCGGCGACCCGCGCCAGTGCCTGGATCGCCCGCA
>CANFDS010000094.1 GCA_947445525.1 Actinomycetota bacterium
CGCTCGGGCGCCCGTAGCCGAAGGCGCTGCGGAAACGAGGCGGGCGCCCCACAGGACGCCCGCCGCCGACTGCCTGTGCCAGCCTGTGCTCAGGCCGGCCACCACTCCATGTCGATGTCGCCGTCGTCCTCCGCAGCGGGCGCGCCGGTGATGATCATCACCGCGTCCACGCCGTCGGTCGCGCGGAATGCGCGCCACACGTGCGGCGGCACGGCGAGCACGTCGCCGGCCTTCAGCTGGACGAGCTCGTCGCCCAGCTTGGCCGTGCAGCTGCCGGAGATGAGGCAGTACGTCTCCTCCTGCTGCTTCTGCCGGTGGCCGAACGTCGGCACGAAGTCCTTGCCGAACTTCGCGTACGAGACGCCGTGATCGGTGAGGCCGAGCGCGCTGCGGCCGATGCGCATCTCCATCATCTCGTCCGGGATACCCCAGCCGGCCGAAGTGTTCGGGATGTCCTTCCAGCTCTTCAGCGTCCAGTCCGCCATGGCGGTGCTCCTCCTCGTGTCGTGATCCTGCGGGGCGCGGTCGCCCCGCCGCGACGCTACCACCGGCGTGGCCTGGCCGGGAGCGTTCGCGGTGTCGTTCCAGCAACCGCGTGGAGAAGCGCTTGTTAGGATCAGCCGCGATGAACCGGCTTCTTCCGTAGAGCAGGGCGGGACGTGCGGCGAGGGCCGCGCGCGACGTCTCCCGGAGCCTCTCGAGCGAGAGGCTTTTTCATAGGCGAGGACAGGGTTGAGCGAACAGCAGACCGAGCGGTACGAGCCCCAGGCGATCGAGGAGAAGTGGCAGGCCCGCTGGGCCGCCGACGGCGCGTTCGTCGTGCCGAACCCGCCTCCGGGCACGCCGAAGGCCAGCGGCAAGCACACGTACGTGCTGGAGATGCTGCCGTACCCCTCGGGCGAGCTGCACATGGGGCACGTCAAGAACTACACGCTCGGCGACGTGGTCGCGCACTTCCGCCGCCGCAACGGCTTCAGCGTGCTGCGCCCGATGGGCTACGACGCGTTCGGCCTGCCCGCCGAGAACGCCGCGATCAAGGAGGGCGGCCACCCCGGCACCGTCACCCGCCGCAACATCGCGCGCATCAGGGAGCAGATGCAGCGCATGGGCTGGTCGATCGACTGGTCGCGCGAGCTCTCGACCTGCGAGCCGGAGTACTACCGCTGGACGCAGTGGCTGTTCCTGCGCTTCTTCGAGAAGGGCCTCGCCTACCAGCGCGAGGCGGCCGTCAACTGGTGCCCGAACGATCAGACGGTGCTCGCCAACGAGCAGGTCGTCGAGGGCTGCTGCGAGCGCTGCGGCGCCGAGGTCGAGGCGCGCTCGCTCGAGCAGTGGTTCTTCAAGATCACCGACTACGCGCAGGCGCTGCTCGACGAGATGGAGCTGATCGAGGACTGGCCGGAGCGCGTGCTGACGATGCAGCGCAACTGGATCGGCCGCTCGGAGGGCGCGCAGGTGCAGTTCCACTGCCGGAGCCTCGGCGTCGACGTGCCGGTGTTCACGACACGGCCGGACACGCTGTTCGGCGCCACGTTCTTCGTGCTGGCGCCCGAGCACCCGCTGGTGGCGCAGCTCGTCGCCGGCAGCGAGCACGAGGCCGAGGTGCTCGCCTACGCGCGCAAGGCCGCGGGCCGCTCCACCGTCGAGCGGCAGGAGAAGGGCAAGGACGGCGTCTTCACCGGGCACACGGTCACGAACCCGGTGACCGGTCGCGAGATCCCGGTGTGGGTGGCCGACTACGTGCTGATGGGCTATGGCACCGGCGCGATCATGGCGGTGCCGGCACACGACGAGCGCGACTTCGCCTTCGCCGAGCAGTACGGCCTGGCGATCGACCGGGTCATCACGCCGGCCGGCGTGGGGGAGCCCGGCGGCCCCGAGGAGCCCGCGCTGCCGTACGTCTCCTCCTCCGAGCGCGACCTGCTCGTCAACTCCGGCGCGTACGACGGCCTCTCCTCTCCCGAGGGGAAGAAGGCGGTCGTGGCGGCGCTTGCCGAGCGCGGCCAGGGCGAGGAGACGATCAACTTCCGGCTACGCGACTGGCTGCTCTCGCGGCAGCGCTACTGGGGCTGCCCGATCCCGATCGTCCACTGCGAGAGCTGCGGCATCGTGCCCGTGCCCGACGACCAGCTCCCGGTCGTCCTGCCCGACGTCACCGACTTCCTGCCGAAGGGCCGCTCGCCGCTGGCCGCCGCCGAGGAGTGGGTGGCGACGACGTGTCCCACCTGCGGCGGCCCCGCCCGCCGCGAGACCGACACGATGGACACGTTCGTCGACTCGTCCTGGTACTACATCCGCTACGCCGACGCGCAGAACCACGACGCTGCGTGGGACCGCTCGACCGTCGACTACTGGCTGCCCGTCAACCAGTACATCGGCGGCATCGAGCACGCGATCCTCCACCTGCTCTACTCGCGCTTCTTCGTGAAGGTGCTCAACGACCTCGGGCTCGTCGGCTTCCGCGAGCCGTTCGCGCGGCTGTTCACGCAGGGGATGATCTACCGGCACGGCGCGAAGATGTCGAAGTCGAAGGGCAACGTCGTCTCACCCGACGAGATGATCGCCCGCTACGGCGCCGACGCGACCCGGCTCTACATCCTCTTCATGGGCCCGGCCGAGCAGGACGCCGAGTGGCAGGATACCGGCGTCGAGGGCGCCTTCCGCTTCCTCAACCGGCTCTGGCGCGCGGTGCTGGAGGCCGCCGAGCAGCCGGCCGACGGCCCGGCCGGGCCGGGAGACACGCCGCTCGTGCGCGCCGCCCACCGCGCCACCCACAAGGTGACCGACGACATCGGCCGCCGCTTCCAGTTCAACACGCCGATCGCCGCCGTGATGGAGCTCGTCAACGAGCTGACGGGGCATGCGTCGGAGCCGGGCGCCCGCTTCGCCGCCGAGACGGCCGTGTCACTCGTTCAGCCGTACGCGCCGCATCTAGCCGAGGAGCTGTGGGCGCGCCTGGGGCACACGACGCCGTCGTACTCGGCGCCCTGGCCCGTGGCCGATCCGGCCCTGCTCACCAGCGACACCTTCGAGCTCGTGCTGCAGGTCAACGGCAAGGTGCGCGACCGCGTCGAGGCCGCCGTCGGCCTGGCCAACGAGGAGCTCGTCGCGCTGGCGAAGGCGAGCGAGAAGGTGCAGGCACACCTGGCCGGGGTTACCATCCGCAAGGAGATCGTGGTGCCCGGAAAGCTCGTCAACCTCGTCGTCGGCTAGCGCGATGCGCGCGCGCGGCCCCGTCCTGCTCGGCCTGCTGTTCTGGCTGGCGGTGCGGCCGCGGGCGATCGCCTGGGGCGCGACGCCCGAGGACAGTGGCAGGCCGCTGCCCGGTGACGAGCTGATCCCCAGCTCGCCGCGCTCGTCGACGATGATCATCACCATCCGCGCCCGCCCTCCGGAGATCTGGCCGTGGCTCGTGCAGATGGGCTACGGCCGCGCCGGCTGGTATTCGTACGACCGCATCGACAACGGCGGGCAGCCGAGTGCCGACGAGATCCATCCTGAGTGGCAGGAGCTCGCCGTCGGCGACCGCATCCCCTCGTCGTCGCGCTCGTGGTTCGAGGTGGTGGCGTGCGAGCCGAACCGTCACCTGGTGCTGCGCGGCGCCTTCGACTTCCTGCTGAAGACGTCCTATCCCGGGGCGAACGGGCTGCCGACGTTCGGGTCGGACGGGACGTGGGCGCTCGTGCTGGAGGAGCGCTCCGACGGGACGACGCGCCTGGTCGCGCGCGCCCGCGGCCGCAGCCGGCCCGCCTTTCTCTTCCGGCTGATCGGGCCGTTCATCACCGATCCCGGGCACGTCCTGATGCAGCGCCGCCAGCTGGCCGGCATCAAGCAGCGCGTCGAGGCGGCCGTGAGCGCGCCGCGCGGCTGAGCCGGCGCCTTTGAGCCGCCGCCGCTGAAGCGGCCTGCTACTCGCCGTTGAACTGGGCGATCGCGGCTTCCCAGCGCTCGAGCGCACGCTCGACGTGAGAGCGGCCGCCCGACGGGAGCCAGGGGGCTGCGCGCCTGACGCCGGCGGCGTGGACGCGCTCGATCGCCGCGGGGTCGGACGGCATGCCCAGCATGTGCACCTCGACTGGCCGGTCGGCGCGCGCGAACAGCTCGGCGATGCGGTCGGTCAGCTCGGCGTCGGGGCTGTAGTTGGGCAGCCAGGCGTCGCCGAAGGCGAGCACGCGGTCGAGCACCTTCGGGCCGTGGCCCCCGACGAGGATCGGCGGGTAGGGCCGCTGCGCTGGCTTCGGGTACGACACCACGCCGTCGAACGAGACGAGCTGGCCGTGGTACGTCGCCTCCTCGTTCGTCCAGATCTCCTTCATCGCCTCGATCCGCTCCTGCATCAGCGCCATGCGCGTGCGCGGGTCGACGCCGTGATGGCGCATCTCCTCGCGGTTCCAGCCGGCACCGACGCCGAAGTCGAACCGTCCGCCGGAGAGGTGGTCGATGCTCGCGACCTCCTTGGCGGTGATGATCGCGTCACGCTGGTTGACGAGGCAGATGCCGCTGCCGATGCGCAGCCTGGTCGTGACGACGGCCGCCGCGGTGAGCGCGACGAACAGGTCGTACGTGCGCGCGTACTTGCGCGGGATCGGGCCGCCGTTGGGAAACGGCGTCTCCCGGCTCGCCGGGATGTGGGTGTGCTCGGCCAGGAGCAGCGAGGTCTGGCCGTGCTCCTCGAGCAGCCGGGCGAGCTGCGCAGGGCCGATGCCGTCATGAGTCGCGAAGTAGCCAACGCCGAATTCCATGGGGAGGAACCTACCACGGGGCGGATCGGGGTCGGCGCGCGTCCGGGGCCTGCAGCCTGCAGCCGGCCGTCAGGCTCCCGTCGGATCGTCCGGCCCTCCTCCGGCTGTCGCAGTTTCGACCCGGATCCGGCACAGTCGCTCCTGCCGGCTCCCTGCAGAGTAGCGGCATGGAGATCACCGGCCAGCTCACCCGCCAGCGGGCGCTCATCGGGGCGGGCGTGCTCCTGGTGGCCCTGGTAGGCGGCGGCAAGCTGCTGCTCGGGTCGGGCGCTGCGTGCGCGCCGGTGCGGATCGCGGAGCCAGCCGCGGCTGGCGGGCAGATCACTCACTCTTGTGGCGCCCGGATCGCCTCCGCCGGCTCCGCTCCCACCGTCGTCTCGCCCGTCGGCGCCGGCGCGACGCCCGGGCTCCCCGCCGCCTCAGGGCGCCCGCTGCTCGTGATCCACGTCGTCGGCGCTGTACGCCGTCCCGGCCTCTACCGCCTCGCCGAAGGCGCCCGCGCCGCCGATGCACTCAGCCGGGCCGGCGGCCCCACCGCCAACGCCGATCTCGAAGCCATCGATCTCGCGGCGCTCATCGCCGACGGCCAGCAGGTCGCCGTGCCACGCCGCGCTGACATGGGCGCAGGCCCGGCGCCGAACCCCTCTCCCGGCGCCGGCCCTGCCGCCCGCGCGGGCCCCGTCCACCTGAACTCTGCGACCGTCGAGCAGCTCGACGCCCTACCCGGGATCGGCCCGTCCACCGCGCAGAAGATCGTCGACTACCGGCA
Source organism: Actinomycetota bacterium (assembly GCA_947445525.1). Taxonomy (GTDB): domain Bacteria; phylum Actinomycetota; class Thermoleophilia; order Gaiellales; family Gaiellaceae; genus CANFDS01. The sequence continues at coordinate 5,512 of CANFDS010000094.1, forward strand.
GGAGCACGGCGCCTTCCGCTCCGTCGACGAGCTCGACGCGGTCTCCGGCATCGGACTCGCCAAGATCGACCAGCTCCGCACGCTCGTCGCACCGTGACCGGGTCAGAAGACCGTCTGCTTCGGCACCTTCATGACGAACCTGTGCCTGGCCGCGTTCGCACAGCGCACCGCGGCGGCCGTCAGCGTGCAGGCGAAGCCTGGCCGCGCGAAGCTCCTGACCGGGGCGCCCTTCTTCTCGATCGGGTTGGGGTCGAAGATCAGCTTCGCTGTCGGCTCGCTCTTGTGCAGTCGCAGCGTCAGTGGGCCACCGTCGTCGCCCTTGACGCGACGGTCGGCGCACTTCAGCTCCTGGAAGCCGGAGAAGCTCGAGTAGCGGCAGATCACCTTCGAGCCCTGGTTCGAGAAGAACTTCAGCTCGTCGGCAGCCTGCGCCACGGCCGGCGCGCCCAGCGCCAGTGCCGTCGCTCCGATGAGGACGATGAGTCTCATGGCTGTCTCCCTGTCCGGTGGGGTGCTTCCTTCGATTGCAGCGCACCTGCGGGCGGCGGGCATCGGCGGGAACCCGTATTGCCCCTCCGCGGGCGGCCGCGCCCGTGAGCGACGTGCTGGCCCGGGTGCGGCTGTTCCCGGGGCATCTGCTTGCGCTAGCCGTGTGTAGCGGGCTGGCCGGGGCGGGGGCGGTGCGCGCGCCTGGCGCCGCGGCCGCGCTCGCCGCGGTGGCGCTTGCCGTCGGCGCGGCCGTCGTCCCGGAGCGCGCCCGCTACTGGCTGCTCGCGCTGGCACTGGTGCTCGCCGGCTGGTGGTGGGGCAGCATGCGCCTCGGTGCGCTCGACCACAGCGTCCTGCGCTCGCAGATCGGCACCGCCGGCCATGCCACTCTCGTCGTTACCGAGCCGCCCCGGCTCGGCGCCTTCGGTGCGCGCGCCGCGGTCGAGGTGCGGGCCTACCGTGGCGACGCGCTGCACGAGAACGCCCTCGCGCGGCTGCCGGCGGGGGCCGCCCCGAGGATCGGCGCGATCCTCGACGCGCTCGTCCGGGTCGAGGCGCCACGCCCGCCGCGCGACGGCTTCGACGAGGGCACCTGGCTGCGCCGGCGCGGCGTCCACGCCGTCGTTCACGTCGCCCGCTGGCGCGAGGTGGGCCGGCGCGGCGGGCTCGGCGGGGTCGCCGACGGCATCCGCGGCCGGGTCGCCGCGAGCCTCGTGGGCGCGGGGGAGGGGGTGCGTGGCAAGCTCGTCGTCGGCGTCGTGCTCGGCGACGACCAGGGCGTGCCGGAGGGTCTGCGCGACCGCTTCCGTGCCGCGGGGCTTTACCACGTGCTGGCGGTCAGCGGCCAGAACATCGCCTTCGTCGCCGCCGGCCTGCTCTTCCTGGCGTGGCTCCTCGGCATCCCACGCTGGGCCGGGGAGGTCGGCGCGCTGGCCGCGATCGGCGGCTACGTGCTCGCGGTGGGCGCATCGCCGTCGGTCGTGCGGGCCGGCATCGCGGGGGCCCTCGCCTCGCTGGCGTGGCTCGCCGGCCGGCCGCGCGACCGTGTCCACTTCCTGCTCGTCGGCGCAGCGGCGCTGCTCGTCTGGAACCCCTACGCGCTGCTCGATGCCGGCTTCCAGCTCTCGTTCTCGGCGGTTGCCGCCATCTTCTGGCTGGCGCCGCCCATCGCGCGCCGGCTCGAGGTGGCGGGCTGGCCGCGGCTCCTGCGCGAGCCCGTCGCCATCGCCACCGCCTGCAGCATCGCCACCGCACCGGTGCTGTGGCTCCAGTTCCAGGCGGTGCCCCTGCTGAGCGTCCCCGCCAATGCGCTTGCCGGCCCGGCCGTCGCGCCGCTGCTCGGCTGCGCCCTGCTGGCCGCGGCGCTGCACCCGCTCGTCCCGTCGGCGGCGGCAGCGCTGGCCTGGCTCGCCGGCTGGTGCGCTGCCTGGATCGCCTTCGTCGCCCGGCTCATCGGGGCGCTTCCACTGGCCCAGGTGCGCTCGCCTTCGGGGGCTGTCGCCGCGACCGTCGTTGCCGCCCTGGCCGGCACCTATGCTTGGCGGCGATGGCGGACGAGCTGAAGCCCGTGTACCTGATCACCGGCACCGACCGGCCCAAGGTCGACCTCGCCGTCAAGCGGCTCCGCGCACGCTTCGACAGCGATGCCGTCGAGCACCTCTCCGTGCTCGACTTCAGGGACTCCGACCCGGGCGCCGAGATCGTCGCCGCCTGCAACAGCATGGGCCTCTTCGGCGACGGCGACCGGCTCGTCCTCGTCACCGAGGTCGACGGTCGACCCAACGCCGAGGGCCGCTACGGAGGCGGCCTCAAGGTCGCCGACGTCGAGCGCATCGCCGCGTACCTCACGTCGCCCACACCAGGCGCCGTGCTGGCCCTC
>CANFDS010000095.1 GCA_947445525.1 Actinomycetota bacterium
CAACAACGAGATCTACGGGCTCACGAAAGGCCAGTACTCGCCGACGAGCCCGGTCGGGAAGGTCGGGAAGTCGACGCCGATGGGGTCGATCGACCGGCCGTTCCTGCCCCTGTCGCTTGCGCTTGGCGCTGAGGCGACGTTCGTTGCGCGCTCGATCGACACCGACCGCAAGCACCTCACGGAGGTGCTGCGCACGGCGGCCAAGCACCGTGGCACCGCCCTCGTCGAGATCTACCAGAATTGCAACATCTACAACGACGGCGCGTTCGACTTCGTCCGCGAGGACAAGACGAACCGGATCTACCTCGAGCACGGCAAGCCGGTGCGCTTCGGCGCCGATGGCGAGAAGGGCGTCGTCATTGCCGAGAGTGGGGCGGCGCAGGTCGTCGCCGTCGATGCGGTCGGCGAGGGCGCTCTCCACGTGCACGATGCGCACGCCGAGGAGCCGAACCACGCCTTCGCGCTCAGCCGGCTGACCTACGGCACGCACGGCGGGACGCCGATCGGCATCTTCCGCGACATCGACCGCCCCTCGTACGACGAGCTGCTCACCGAGCAGCTCACCGCCGCTGTCGCGCGCAAGGGCGCCGGCGACCTCGATGTGCTGCTCAGCGGCGTCGACACCTGGGACGTCTAGGGATCGGGAGTCAGGCAGCGACGCTGCGCGCGTCAGGCCGGTCGAGCCGGGCGAGATAGACCGGTCCGTCTGCCCTGAGGCAGTCGACAATCGCACGCTCGTCCTTCGCGCACGGCAACACCGTCTTCCAGCCCCAGAAGTGCTCGGGACGGTGGAAGTCTCCCGAGGCGACCACGCGGAGCCGCGCCTCGTCGACCCAGTCGAAGCGATCGGTGCGGTTGTAGAGCTCCCAGCGGTCGATCAGGGGGTTGAGCTGGCACCAGTTGGCGGCCAGGTATTGCGTCGTCCGGGGGTGGGCCGGGCCGGTTCCGGGCGCATACGGATGGGCCGCGAGGATCGCCGCGTTCGCCTCGCGTGCCGCACTCATCGCCTCTGTAATCCCGTGATCGACCGAGACGAACTCGCGCAGCCCGACCGCCACTGCATGCGCCGCCAGGAGCGGGTCGGCGTGGTTGTAGGAGAGCTCGAGACCCGCGAGCAGAAGGAGGCCGTAGAGCTGCCGGGCGCGGCTGGCTTCGGCGTCGATCTCGGAGAGGTACTCCAGATGCGTGTCCTCGTGAACCCCCCACAGGCGGCGCTCACGTGGTGTCAGCAGCGGGTCATCCGACCGGTTGACGTGATCAGTGATGCAGAGGACATCGAAGCCGTAGCGGCCGTAGAGGTCGCACACTTCTCGGATCGAGAGCTTGCCGTCGCTCCACGTCGTGTGGGCGTGCAGCTCGCAGAGCAGGGGAGACGCGGGGTCGGGCGAGGCGAGAGTCTCGGTCACACCGTCAGGGTGCCTGTCCGTGTCGTCACGGTGGGCAACACGGTGGGGTCCTCTGCGTATCGGCCTGGTGACGTCAGTCGATGAGCGGCGCCGTCGCCGCGGAGCGGACGACAGGTGCCGTGGAGGGCGGTGCGCGGCGGAGCGCGATCGCCGCGCAGCCGGCCGCCGCCAGCGCGCCGCCCCCCGCCACCCAGAAGGCGAGCCGCGTGCCGCCTGTCTCGGCCAGCCAGCCGACGAGCAGCCCGCCGAAGGGCGTCGAGCCGGCGAACGCGTAGAGGTATAGGCCGAGCACGCGCCCGCGCAGGTGGTCGGGAGCGGCGAGCTGCAGGGTCGAGACCGTGTTCGACTGGCACACGGTGAACGCGACGCCCGAGACGAAGAGCAGCGCGCACACGCCTGCGACGTTCGTGAGCGATGCGAGTCCGAGCTGCGTCGTGCCGAATACGACGACACCTCCGAGCAGCGCCCGCCAGCTTGCGCGCGCCACCGTCGCTGCGACGAGCGCGCCCACGAGCGCGCCCGTGCCGAAGAACGCCGTGATGACGCCGAACGTGCGTGGCCCCGCTGCCAGCGTGTCGGAGGCGAGCACGGGCAGCAGCGTGTGGAAGTTGAAGCTGAGCACGCTCAGGGCGAGCACCAGCAGCAGTGCGATCCGGACGCGTGGCGTGCGGCGCGCGTACGTCAACCCGGCGATCGAGCCGCGTAGCAGCGTCGGCCGCTCGCGGCCCTCCAGCGGGAACAGCTCGCTGCGGCGCATCGCGAGCAGCCCGGCGAGCACCGCCAGGAAGCTCACGGCGTTGAGCGCGAAGCAGATGCCGATCCCGGCCGCCGCGATCGTTGCGCCCGCCACCGCCGGCCCGACGATGCGGGCCGCGTTGAACACGCTCGCGTTGAGGGCCACCGCGTTCGGCAGCTCGTCACGGCCCACCATCTGGAAGGTGAGCGCCTGGCGGGCCGGCGCGTCGACGAGCAGCGCCAGCCCCATAAAGACGGCGATCGCGTACACGTGCCACACCGTGGCGGAGCCCGACCAGGCGAGCGCCGCCATTGCAGCCGCGAGCGCCATCGACACCGTCTGCGTGGCGATCACGATTCGTCGCGGCTCCCAGCGATCGGCGAGGACGCCGGCGAACAGCCCCAACGCCGTGAACGGCGCGTACTGGCACACGACGAGGATGCCGACCGCGACCGGCGAGTGCGTGAGCCGCACGACGAGCCAGGCCTGGGCGATGCGCTGCATCCAGGTGCCCGTGTTGGACACCACCTGACCGGCGAAGAAGAGCCGGTAGTTGCGGTACTTGCGGACGCTCGCGAAGGTGCGCCCGCCGGGGGCGGAGAGCCGGACGGCGGTCACCAGGCCACGATAGTGGATGGGGGCGGCGGGGCTGGTCGGGGGCGGGCCGCCGGGGCCGGCTAGGCCGCCTTGCGCGTCGCCATCACGCGGCTCATCGCGCGCATCTTGTTGAGCGCGTCGAGCGCGGCGACCTTGTACGCCTCGGACAGCGTCGGGTAGTTGAAGACGGTGTTGACGAGGTACTCGATCGTGCCGCCGAGGCCCATCACGGTCTGGCCGATGTGGACGATCTCGGTCGCGCCGGTGTCGAAGACGTGGACACCGAGCAGCCGGCGCGTCGTCGGGTCGACGAGCAGCTTGAGCAGGCCGTTCTGGTCGCCCAGGATCTGGCCGCGGGCGAGCTCGCGGTAGCGCGAGATGCCGACCTCGTAGGGGATCGAGGCGAGCGTCAGCTCCTGCTCGGTCTTACCGACGAAGCTGATCTCGGGAATAGTGTGGTTGCCGATCGGCAGCAGGTTGTGCGTCGCCTCGCTCGCCAGCCCGAAGGCGTGGCAGGCGGCGAGCCGGCCCTGCTCCATCGAGGTTGCGGCCAGGCTCGGGAAGCCGATCACGTCGCTCGCGGCGTAGATGTGCTTGACCTTGGTACGGGAGTGCTCGTCGACGGCGATGCGCCCGCGGTCGTCGGCGTGGAGGCCCGCCTTCTCCAGGTCGAGCCCGTCGGTCGCGCCCTGGCACCCTGCCGAGTAGAGCACCGTGTCCGAGAGGACGCGCTTGCCAGAGTCGAGCACCGTCACCGAGCCCGCCTCGTACGCCTCGACCGCCGTCACCGTCTCGCCGAAGCGGAACTGAGACAACCGGTCTCGCGGAGGTGGTACTGGAGCGCCTCGACGACCTGCGCGTCGCAGAACGGGAGCAGGCGCTCGCTGCGCTCGCCCACGGTCACCTTCGTGCCCAGCGCGGCGAACATCGCGGCGGCCGAGCTTGGCAGCCTGGATCGCGTCCTTCTGGCCGGCCGTCCCGAGCCGAGGACGAGGAGGTCGAAGTCGTGGCGGGCCATCGGGATGGTGTATCGACCCTGCCGGAACTGGCTTGAGCGGCCGGCGCGCGTTACGCTGCGGCCATGGCCACGACCGAGACATCCACCGCGTACCGGAACATCCTCGTGCGGCGTGAGGGGCCGGCGGCGCACCTCGTGCTCAACCGCCCTGAGAAGCGCAACGCGCTCTCGCTGGAGACGATGGAGGAGGTCATCGTGGCACTGCGCGCGCTGGCCGGCGACGCCGACGTGCGCGCGATCGTGATCGAGGGCGCCGGGCCTGTGTTCAGCGCGGGACACGACCTGCGCGAGATGATCGGCCAGGAGCTGGCGACGTACCAGCGGACCGTCGACGTCTGCACGGTGATGATGGAGCAGATCCACCGCAACCCGCAGCCGGTGATCGCCCGTGTCCATGGCATCGCCACCGCCGCCGGCTGCCAGCTCGTCGCCGCCTGCGACCTGGCGATCGCCTCGGCGGACGCACGCTTCGCTACGCCGGGCGTCAAGATCGGCCTCTTCTGCTCGACGCCGATGGTGCCGATCTCACGCGCCGTCGGCCGCAAGCGGGCGCTGCAGATGCTGCTCACCGGCGACTTCGTCGACGCCTCCACTGCCGCCGCCTGGGGCCTGATCAACGCCGCCGTGCCTGCGGACGAGCTCGACGATGCGGTGGCCACGCTCGTCGGCAAGATCGCGGCTGCCAGCCCGCTCACCGTCGCCATCGGCAAGGACGCCTTCTGGGCCCAGATCGAGCTGGACGAGCATCGTGCCTACGACATCGGCAGGTCGGCGATGGTGAAGAACGCGCTCGCCGCCGATGCGCAGGAGGGGATGACCGCGTTCGTCGAGAAGCGGGCGCCGGAGTGGACCGGGCGCTGAGCCCGCTCGCCTAGTGCTCGCGCAGCAGCGATCCGAAGCCGTCCATCTGATCGTCGAAGCCGTTGTCGCGCAGCGCGTGCCACATCGTGGCGGCGTTGATCGCGACCACGGGCTTGCCCAGCCAGCGCTCGGCCTCGTCGGCGAGCCGCACCATCGACATGTTCGTGCCGGCCTGGAAGATCGCGTCGATGTCGTCGCCGTCGAGCTCGTCGCGTAGCGTGCGGATCAGCGTCGGCTCGTCGATCGCGGCGATGCCGGTCGCGGACGGCGCCTTCAGGCCGCGCACCCGGACGGTCTCGACGCCGATGTCCTTGAAGTAGTTGACGACCTGGTCGTCGCCGACCGGCTGGTACGGCGTGACGAGCGCCATCTTCTTGACGTTCAGCACCTCGCAGGCGCGGCGGCAGGCGTCGGCGCCGGTCGCCACACGCAGGCCGGTCAGCTCCTCGAGGCTCTTGATGTACTCGCGCGCCCGCTCGATGCCGCCCCAGAAGCTCTCGACCGAGATCGCCATCACGAGGTAGTCGGGCTGGCAGGTCATGATGTCGCGGATCGCGCCCTCGAGCGCGGCGCGGATCTGCACGACGAGATCGGCGAAGTCGTCGTCGCCCTTGATGTTGGGCTGGGAGATGAACATGCGGCCCGCGTGGAACGTGATGCCGCGTGGCTTCATCATCCAGTAGTCGTGCTCGACGACGGTGTTCGTGGACGGGATCATCATCGCCCACTTGGCGCGTGTTCCGACGGTGTCAGGCATGCGGCGATCCTACGCCGTTGGTCGCCAGGATTCCACCCGGCGGGGGGAGCGACTCGATAGCACCGTGTTTGTCTAGTATCTGTCCCGGGTATGGCGTGGCTCGCCCAGAAGATCGCCGGCCGTCGCTGGAAGTACGTGGTGCTCGGCATCTGGGTCCTCCTGATCGTGGGCCTCGGCCCGCTCGCGGGCAAGTTCGAGGACGCTCAGAAGAACGAGCCGTCGAGCTTCCTGCCCGGCAGCGCCGAGTCGGTGAAGGTGCTGAAGGCGACGCGGACGTTCGCGGGCGGCACCGTCACGCCCGCGGTGGTCGTCTATCGCAACCCCGACGGGCTGACCGCCGCCCAGCGGGCGCTCGTCGACGGCGACCGTGCCGAGCTCAACGCGAAGCTGCCGGCCGGCGCCAGGGCGGCGTCCCCGGTCGAGTACTCGCAGGACGGCAAGGCGGCCTTGCTGTCGCTGCCGATCGAGGCGAAGGGAGACGAGAAGATCCTCAACGGCGCCGTCGATCGCGTCGCCGAGGTCGTCCATGCCAGCCGTAGCGCTGCGCTGAAGGTCGAGGTCAGCGGGCCGGCCGGCTTCTCGGCCGATGCGACGAAGGTGTTCAAGGGCATCAACTCGACGCTGCTGCTCTCGACGGCGCTGCTCGTCTTCATCCTGCTCGTCCTCATCTACCGCAGCCCGATCTTCTGGATCCTGCCGCTGCTCGCCGTGATCTTCTCGGAGGCCGTCGTGCGCGGCCTCGGCTACGCGCTGGCGAAGGGCGGCGTGATCATCAACGGGCAGACCGGCGGCATCCTGCTGGTGCTCGTGTTCGGCGCTGGCACCGACTACGCGCTGCTGCTGACCGCGCGCTACCGCGAGGAGCTACGCCGCCACGAGGACAAGCACGAGGCGATGCAGCTCGCGCTGCGGCGCGCCGGGCCGGCGATCCTCGCTTCGGCCGGCACCGTCATCGCCGGCCTGCTCTGCCTCTCGCTGGCCGAGGTGAACGCAACGAGCGGGCTGGGGCCGGTCGCCGCGATGGGCGTCGCCGTGGCGATGGCGGCGATGCTGACGCTGCTGCCTGCGCTGCTGCTGGTGGGCGGACGCCGCGCCTTCTGGCCGTTCGTGCCGCGCTGCGGCGAGGCCGACACGCACCGCGACGGCTTCTGGGCGCGCCTCGGCGCGCGCATCGACGGCCGCCACCGCCGGGTCTGGATCGTCACGGCGATCGGGCTCGCGGCGTGCTCGTTCGGCGGGCTCACGCTCGACGACCGCCTGACGACCGGCAACGGCTTCCGAGGCTCGGTCGAGTCGGTGCGTGGCCAGAAGCTGATCAACGAGTCGTTCCCGGCCGGCGCCAACGCCCCCGCCACTATCGTCGTGCTCGACCGCGAGCGGGTGGACGCAGTGCGCTCGGCCGTGCGCGCGCTGCCCTTCGTCGACTCGGTCACGGCGCTCGAGAGCGGCCCTCCCGGCGTCCGCTTCACCGCAACGCTCGACGGCGACCCGTTCGGCGAGTCGGGCTTCGTGCTGATCGACCCGTTGCGCGCGGCGGCGAAGGCGGCCGGGGGGCCGACGGCGCTCGTCGGTGGGCCGACCGCCGAGGAGCGCGACCTGCGCACGAGCTCGTCGCGCGACGTGAAGCTGCTGATCCCGATCGTGCTCGCCGTCGTCTTCCTGATCCTCGTCGCGCTGCTGCGCTCGGTCACGGCGCCGCTCGTGCTGATGGCGACGGTGGTGATCTCGTTCTTCGCCTCGCTCGGCATCAGCCTGCTCGTGTTCGACTGGGTGTTCCAGTTCCCCGGGGAGGATCCAAGCTTCCTGCTCTACGCGTTCATCTTCCTCGTCGCGCTAGGGGTGGACTACAACATCTTCCTGATGGCGCGCGTGCGCGAGGAGGCGCACCGGCTGACGACCCGCGCGGCGATGCAGCGCGGCCTGGCGGTCACCGGCGGGGTCATCACCTCGGCCGGCGTCGTGCTGGCGGGGACGTTCGCGGTGCTGGCCGTGCTGCCGATCATCCCGCTCACGCAGATCGGCTTTGCCGTCGCTCTGGGCGTACTGATCGACACGCTCATCGTGCGCTCGGTGCTCGTGCCCGCGCTCACTTTCGAGCTGGACGAGCGGATCTGGTGGCCGTCGGCGCTCGGCCGGCGACGGCCTGGCGACTCGCGGCCTGGCGACTCGCGGCCCGGCGACTCGCGGCCCGGAAGCTCACCAGAGGCGTAGCGGCGCCGCCGACAGCGGCTCGCAGCCGGTCTCGGTGACGAGCACGGTCTTCTCGATGCGCGCCCCGCCGACGCCGGGAACGTAGATGCCGGGCTCCAGCGTCTCGAGCATCC
>CANFDS010000096.1 GCA_947445525.1 Actinomycetota bacterium
GGGCTCGCCGTCGCCGGGCCGATCTCGCAGCTGCTGTTCGCCAGCGGCGACCGCGCCGGGCTCGTCCGCGCCGCCTTCGTCGGCCTGTGGGCGCAGATGAACTACGAGCAGATGACCTCGCTGTTCCGGGTCGAGGAGCGCTCGGCGCAGTTCGCCATGGTGTCGGTCGCCAACGTGCTGATCACGATCACAGCGACGATTGTCCTCGTCGTCGGCTTCGACCAGCGCGCGCTGGGCGTGATCGTTGGCAACTTCATCGGCACGCTCGCCGTCTACCTCGTGCTGCTCGGCTACCGCCGCTACCAGCTCGGCCTGGAGTTCGACCGCGGGCTGCTGCGTGAGATGAACCGCTTCGGCCTGCCGCTCGTGCCGTCCGCGCTGTTCCTGTGGGGCATCAACTTCTCCGACCGGCTGTTCCTCGTCAAGTACATCGGCCAGGGCGAGGTCGGCCTCTACTCGATCGGTGTGCGCCTGGCATCGGCGATCGTCTTCCTGCAATTCGCGTTCCGCACGGCCTGGCCCGCGTTCGCCTACTCGATCAAGAGCGACGACGAGGCGAAGCGCACCTACGCCTGGGTGCTCACCTACATGGTGCTGATCACCTGCTGGATCTCGCTCGCGCTGGGCGTGCTGTCGCCGTGGCTGGCGCGGCTGCTGACCAAGCCGGAGTTCTACGAGGGGGCCCGGGTCGTCTCGCTGCTGGCGTTCGCGGGCGTGGCATTCACCGCCTACACGGTGGTGGCGATCGGAGTCGGGCGCGCGCGCAAGACGCAGTTCAACTGGGTCGTCACCGGCATCGCCGCGGTGCTCAACATCGGGCTGAACTTCGTGCTGGTGCCGCGCTACGGGATGATCGGCGCGGCGATCTCGACCGTCGTCGCCTATGTCGTGATGTTCGTCGCGATGACCTGGAACGCGCAGCGGGTCTTCCCGGTGGTGTACCAGTGGCGACGCGTCGTGACGGCGGCGGGGGCGGCGGTGGCCCTGGACGTTGTCGGCGAGACGGTGGGCGTCGGCCTGCCGGTGGCGGTGCTGCTCGTCGTCGCCTACCCCGTCGTGCTCGGCCTGCTCGGCTTCTACACGCCGGGTGAGCGGCGGCGGCTGGCGGCGCTCGGGCGGCGGCTCGTGCCGTCCCGCTAGGAGTGCCGAGCCGCCGCCGTTGCCGACCGCTCCGCAGGGAGATCTGCGGGGAAACCCATACCGAAGTCTGTGGTGATGTGCGGATCGACCTGCGGCCCGCCCAGGGGGTGGGAACGCCGCCCGCGTTCTACCCTTCGACCAGACCGATCCTGTATCCGGAGGGAGATCGACCCGCCATGGCTTCAGCCCCCGCATCCAAGCATCGCGGTCGCGCATCCGTCATCAGCTCGGGAGCCTTCTGGGTGGTCGCGACGATTCTGCTCGGCACCACCGTCGCACGACGCGGCAGCCCAGCCTGCCGCTGCGTCGTTCGTGGCCGCCCCGGCGCTCGACGGCAACGTCGCTCTACCGCTAAACAGCTTCGCCGGCGTCGTGCCGGAGAACGCGGCCGAACTCGCCGCCGCGCGCAAGCCCTACGACGCAGCCCTGCCGCCCCTCCGGGCCGGCGACGTCGTGAAGGTGCAGATGACGCTGAAGGACATGACGGTCGAGATGACGCTGACGAACGGCGGCGCGATCCCGCACTGGATCGACTTCCATGCCGCGCGCATCGCCCCTAACATCGCCTTCGGGGACGTGATGCCGGGCAAGTCGATCAGCTACCGCTTCAAGGCAGCAGACCCGGGCATCTACATGTACCACTGCGGCACGAAGCCGGTGCTCGCGCACATCGCCAGTGGCATGTATGGCGCGATTATCGTCGAGCCGAAGGAGGGTCTGCCGAAGGTCGACAACGAGTACGTCCTGGTCGGCAGCGAGTGGTACCTGAACGGCGACGGGATCAAGGAGTCGGCGTCGCTCAGCATGGCGAAGGCACGAGCCAGGATGGCCGACTGGGTGACGTTCAACGGCTACGCCAACCAGTACGTTACGCATCCGCTGACCGCGAAGCCAGGAGAGACGACACGCTTCTGGGTCGTCGCTGCGGGGCCGACCAACAACGTCAACTTCCACGTCGTCGGCACGATCTTCGACCGCGCCTGGGTCAACTCCGACCTTACGAGCCCGCCACAGTAGGGTGTCCAGACCGTCGTCGTCCCGGCCGGCGGGGGCGCGGTCTTCGACGTCAAGATCGACGACGAGGGACCTATACCATCGTCTCGCATGCGTTCGCAGACGTCGATCTCGGCCAGGTCGGGCTACTCAAGGTCGGCAATCCCAGGGCAGGAGCAGCTCACTGAGCACGCGAGCTTGAGAACGGCTCCCGCCTCTACACGAACACGCGGTACACCTGGAACACCTCGGCGTACGCGCGGCCGACGTTCGTGCCGTGCATCTTCGCGAGGCTGCGGATGTAGTCCGGATCCGAGTAGCGGCGGTGCTGCTGCGAGGCGTAGCAGGACGTCGCCTCGACCTTGCGCTCAACGTGGCGCGCCTCCAGCGACGTGTACCACTGGTACGAGAACTCGAGGTTGTTCCAGGGGATCTCGTAGCCGAGCACCGTCGTCCGCTTGAAGGCGCGCAGGCCCTCGGCGGCGATCACCTGGTGATCCTGGTGGAGATCCTGGAGGCACGGCTGGAACACCGCGTCGGGCCGCCACTCCTCGCCGATGCGGATGAGCAGCTCGAGAATGTCCTGGCGGTGCTCGGGGAAGGTGCGCACCTCGAAGTCGTGCACGGTCAGGTTCGCCTCCGGGACGCCGAGCACGGCGGTCGCCTCGCGCACCTCGCGCGCCAGCGTGTCGGGCGGGAACCCGGGCGGCAGCGACTTGGTGGCGATCGAGAAGGCAACGTAGCGGACGTCGACGCCGGCCTCGGCGAGGCGCGCCATCGTGCCGCCACAGCCGAACTCGCCGTCGTCGGTATGCGGTGCCAGCACGAGGACGCGCTCCCAGCCGGCGATCATGCGGCGGGCTCCGGGGCGGGCGGCGCGGCGCTGCCACCGGCGCGCGCCACGCACGCGGCCAGCCCGAGGGCGGCCCAGGTCATGGGATCCTCGAAGAGCGCGTTGTAGCCGAGGCTGTGCACGGAGATGGCGAGTAGCGTGAGGCCGAGGACGAGCGAGGCGGGAGCGGCGACGCCGGAGCGGCGGGCTCCGCGAAAGGGTAGCCCGAGCGCGGCCACGGTGAGCCAGAGGAGGAGCGCGAGCCCGATGACACCCGTCTCGGCCGCGACCGTGACAACCGTGGTGTGCGATGCGGCGCGCTTCGGGTCGCGGCCGTTGAGGCCGGTGCGATCGGCGTACGCGCGCACGAAGCCGCCGATGCCGACGCCGCCGACCGGGCTGTCGAGGGCGATACGGATGCCCTCGCTCACGAGCTTGCCGCGCCCGCTCGTCGCATCGGCGAGCGGTGTGGGCGCAGCCACCCCGGCGACCCGGCTACCGGTCGCGGCACTCGCCCCCGCCCCCGCCGCTGCCGTCGGCGCCGGCCCGGGCACCCCGGCGACGGCGACCGCGGCCAGCAGCGCCACCGCGCCCGCCACCACGCCGGCGCGCGGCCGCAGCAGCACCACCCCGACGACGGCGCCGGCCACAAGTAGCGCCGCGAAGCTCGACAGCGAGAACGAGAAGAGCAGGCCGACCCAGGTGACGGCCAGAATCCCCGCGGCGACCAGTCGCGCCCGCCCGGCCGGCCCACGCACCGCCACGACGAGACTGGCGAGCACCGCCACCACGAGGAAACGTCCGTAGATCGACGGATCCCAGAAGAGCGAGTTGACGCGGTAGAAGGGCTGATAGGCGTTGCCGACGATCACCTTCGGGTTCCAGAACACGTCGTGGGCGGCGTACTGGTAGATGCCGACCAGCGCCAGCGCAAGCCCCATGCCGGCGAGCTGGAGGTAGAGCCGCGGCAGCAGCCGGGGCCGCCAGGGGAGCCGCGCCAGCACGAGCGCGAGCAGCCCGAAGGGGAGGAAGAAGAAGAGCAGCGCGATGGCGCCCTTCGTCAGGTCGTGCGTCCAGCTGAGCGTGATGCCGGTCCAGGCGAGGAACGCGGCGAGCGGCACCGCGAGCGGCCCCAGCTCGCGCGCGCGGCCGTCGCCGCGCCACAGCTCGAGCGCGAGCCCGGCGGCGGCGACGGCGATCACCAGATAGAGCGGCAGCAGCAGCATCGCGTCGGTCGAGCCGACCGAGACCGGGATGCGCGCCGGGATCAGCAGCAGCGTGAGGAACACGACCGCCCACGGCCAGCGGCGCAGCACGACAGCCCCCGCCACGGCGGCCACAACCCCTGCCACCGCCCCTGCCGCGAGCACCGCCCCGTGCCCCGACGGCGCCAGGAAGAGTGCCAGGAAGAGCGCGCCGACAGCCCAGGCGCCCAGGCCGAGCATGCGGAGCGCGCGCGCGCGCGCGACGAGCACGAGCGCCAGCCCGAGGCAGCCGAGCGGTCCGCCGATGTGGGCGAGCACGGTCACCGGCGCACTCCGATCCGCTGCGGCGCCGAGCGGTTGCCGGCGAGATCCTCGGCGGCCAGCGTGACGGGGCCCGAGCGCGCGCCGACAGCCGCCAGCGTCGCCGCTGCCAGACGCAGCGTGTAGTCGAGGCGCACCCGGTAGGTGCGGGCGACGCGTACCCCGCCGACAGTGAGCAGGGCGCGCGCCGGCTCGTCCAGCCGGTAACGGACGACGAGCGCGCCCGGCCCGCCGAGCCGAGGCGTGCCGACGAGGGTCACCTGCGGCGGCCGGGTGTCCAGCGCGATCCGGTTCGGCAGGACGATCGCGCGGTCGGCGGCCTCGAGCTCGACACGCGGCCGGTACACGCCGTCAGGGGCGCGGGCGCCGCCGTCCAGCCTGCCGTTCCACGCCCACTCGTGGAAGCCGGCCGGCAGCCGGCGCCGGCTGCTGAAGAGCACGCGCACGGTGCGGCCGCGGCTGTCCTGGATGGCGATCACGACACGGTCGGCCCGGCGCAGCCGGAAAGCGATGCGCGCCGTCCGCGTGTCGCAGCGGCATACCGGCGAGAAGGTCTTTGCGACCTGCGTCTGCAGGATCGGGCTGGGGCTCGTCTTGAGGGTCTCGGTGACGCCGAAGGCTGCTGCAGTACCCGCCAGGAGGGCGAGAACGAGCAGGATCGGGCCGAGGCGGGCCAAAGCCCCGCGATTCTAGTCGCGGGCGCAAGCCCGCGATCAGGGGGTGGGCGTCCCGACGGCGTCGGCCACGGGCGCGGCGGGGACGCGTGTGATCAGCCCGCGGCGATACAGCACGAACTGGCGCAGCCCGTACACGACGAGCGCGCCGACCATCAGCCCCAGCCCGACAACGACGATCCAGGAGCTGCCGGGCACGTTGAGCAGCTTGAGGCCCGACAGCGAGAGGGTGCTGGCCAGGGCGATGCGCAATGCGCGGTCGGGCAGCCGGATCATCACGTGGCTGCCGATGAACACGCCGGGGATCGAGCCGATCAGCAGCCAGCCGGTGGCACGCAGGTCGACGTTGCCGGCGACGAGGTGGCCGGCGCCGGCCACCCACAGCAGTGCGGCGGCGTGCAGGATGTCGGTGCCGACGACGGTCGCCGTGGCGATCGGGAAGACGATGAGCATGGCGAGGCCAAAGAACGTGCCCGAGCCGACCGAGGTGAGCCCGACGACGAAGCCACCGAGCAGGCCGATCACGATGGCGATCACCTTGCGGCGCCGGTCGAGCACGAGCGGGCCTGCGGGTGCCCGCTTGCGCATCAGCGCCTTGGCCAGGAAGCCGAGCCCGCAGACGAGCAGCGCAACCCCGAGGATCTGCTTCTGCAGGGTCTCGATGCCCGTGCCGTAGTGCCGCTCGAGCCACGTTGCGAAGACGACGCCGACGAGCGACAGCGGTGCCGAGCCGATCAGCATCCACAGGGTCAGTCGCCCGCTGACGGTGCCGAGCCGGCGATGTCGCCAGGCGCCGAACGACTTGAAGATGGCGCCGTGCAGGATGTCGGTGCCGATGGCGGTGGACGGCTTGAAGCCGAACAGCAGCACGAGGATCGGCGTCATCAGCGAGCCGCCACCCATCCCGGTCGCGCCGACGAGGGCGCCGATCAGCAGCCCGACGAGGGAGAGCTTCCAGTCCACGAGCACACTGTAGCGCACACTCGCTTATGGGCTGCATAAGTCCCTGATATGATCTGGCGCGTGCCCGGCCCCTCCCTCGATATCGAGTCGCTCGCCACCGACCACGGCGGCGAATCGCTGTCCGCGCAGGAGGTCGTCGCAGCCATGGTCGATCGCTTCGGCCGGCGCGTCGCCCTCGCCTGCTCGTTCCAGAAGGAGGAGGCCGTCCTCCTCGACATGCTGCTGCGGGTCGATCCGCAGGCACGCGTCTTTGCGCTCGACACCGGCGTCCTCTTCCCCGAGACGTATGCCACCTGGCGGGCGGTCGAGCAGCGCTACGGCATCACCGTCGAGGCGGCGCAGGGGCCGTCGCTCGGCCGGCAGGCAGCAGCCCACGGCGAGGCGCTGTGGGAACGCAAGCCCGATCTCTGCTGCGCCATCCGCAAGGTCGAGCCGCTGACCCGCACCCTCGGCGAGCTGGACGCCTGGATCGTCGGTGTCCGCCGCGACCAGTCACCCACCCGCGCCCTCGCGCAGAAGATCGCCTGGGACGAGAAGTTCGAGCTGTGGAAGGCCAGCCCGCTGGCCGACTGGAGCGACGAGCGCGTGTGGGAGTACATCCACGCGAACGCGCTACCGTACAACCCGCTGCACGACCGGGGCTACTCGTCGATCGGCTGCACCCACTGCACCAGGCCCGGAGCCGGCCGCGAGGGCCGCTGGGAAGGGTCGGAGAAGACCGAATGCGGACTGCACAAGCCTTGAGCGCCGTCACCCACCTCTCCCATCTCGACGAGCTCGAGGCCGAGGCGATCCACATCCTCCGTGAGGTCGCGGCGGAGCGCGAGCGCCCGGTGCTGCTGTTCTCGGGCGGCAAGGACTCGATCGTGCTACTACGGCTCGCCGAGAAGGCGTTCCGCCCCGGGCGCTTCCCGTTCCCCGTCATGCACGTGGACACGGGCCACAACTTCCCCGAGGTCGTCGAGTACCGCGACCGGCGCGCCCGCGAGATCGGCGAGCGCCTGATCGTGGCGTCGGTGCAGGAGTCGATCGACAGGGGGCGCGTCGTCGAGCAGACCGGCCCGCGCGCCTCACGCAACCAGCTGCAGACGACGACGCTGCTCGACGCGATCACGGAGCACCAGTTCGACTCCGCGATCGGCGGCGCGCGGCGCGACGAGGAGCGCGCCCGCGCGAAGGAGCGCATCTTCTCGTTCCGCGACGACTTCGGCCAGTGGAACCCGCGCGCCCAGCGCCCCGAGCTGTGGAACCTCTACAACGCGCGCATCCGCAAGGGCGAGCAGATCCGCGTCTTCCCGATCTCCAACTGGACGGAGCTCGACGTGTGGCAGTACATCGCCCAGGAGGGCATCGAGCTGCCGTCGATCTACTTCGCGCACCAGCGCCAGGTGTTCCGGCGCGACGGGATGCTCTACGCGGCGAGCGAGGTGGTCGAGCGCTACCCGGACGAGGAC
>CANFDS010000097.1 GCA_947445525.1 Actinomycetota bacterium
GACGCGCACGACGCGCAGCCCGGGGACGAGCGCGCGCAACGGCTGGCGCGCCCGCTTAGAGAACAGCACGATGCCGAGCCCGATCGACCCCAGCACGAAGGCCAGCTCGACCCACAGGTACGCGCCGACGTCGTAGCGACCGATCGCCAGCACGAAGCCGATCGCGGCCAGCACGAGCGTCGCCGCACCGCCCAGCGCGCGCTCCAGCAGGATCGAGCCGGCGATCGGGCCACCCTTGCCGGGATGCCGACGCGACGTCTCGAAGATGCGCATCGCGTCGCCGCCGATCGAGGTCGGCAGGATCTGCCCGGCGGTGTACGCGGTGAAGTAGGCGCGCAGCAGCCAGGGCAGCCGGTCGTGGATGCCGCGCGCGGCGAGCAGCTGCTGCCACCGCCACGCCATCGCCGGCACCGTGAACACCATGATCGCGACCGAGCCGAGAAACCACCACGGGCTGACGTCGCCGAGGATGCGCGCGGTGCGGCTCACGTCGATCTGCCAGACGATGTAGGCCAGGCAGAGGCCGGTGACGACGGCCGAGCCGATGAGCCGCAGCAGGCGCTTGCGGCGCGCGGTCATGCGCAGAACCGGGCGTGGACGCGCTGCAGGGCGGCGATCGCGTCGGCGATGTCGGCAGCGGAGTGCGCGGGCGAGAGCGGCAGCGAGAGGACCTCGTCGCCGGCCTGCTCGGCGACGGGCAGCCGCGGGTGGTCGGGCAGCAGGCGGCGGTAGGCGGTGAGGCGGTGCACCGGCAGGAAGTGGATGCTCGTGCCGATGTTCTCCTCGGTGAGCGCGCGCTGGTACTCGTCGCGGGTGGCGCCGGCTCGGGCCGCGTCGATGCGGACGACGTACAGGTGGAAGGCATGGGTGTTGCGCGGGTCGCGCTCGAGCGCGGTGATCCCGTCGAGGCCGGCGACGGCGGCGTCGTAGGCGGCGACGTGGCGCTCGCGGACGAGGCGGTGCCGGCCGAGCTTGCGCAGCTGCGGCAGCGCGATCGAGGCGAGCACGTCGGAGAGGTTCGCCTTGAAGCCCGCGGTCTCGATGTCGTAGAGCGAGCCGTGGCTGCGGCGCATCACGCGCAGCGCGTCGACGGCGGCGGCGACCTCGGCGCTGTTGGTGGCGATGATGCCGCCCTCGCCGCCGGCGACGTTCTTGGTGGCATACAGCGAGAAGCAGGTCGTCGCAGAGAGGCCGCCGATCTTGCGGCCGCGGTAGGTCGTTTCGACGGCGTGGGCGGCGTCCTCGACGACGGGCAGGCCGAGCGCGTGCAGCGGGTCGAGGTCGGCGGC
This sequence comes from Actinomycetota bacterium, assembly GCA_947445525.1. Classification (GTDB taxonomy): domain Bacteria; phylum Actinomycetota; class Thermoleophilia; order Gaiellales; family Gaiellaceae; genus CANFDS01. The sequence continues at coordinate 1,290 of CANFDS010000097.1, forward strand.
GGCGCCCGCGAAGTGCACCGGCACGATCGCCTTCGTGCGCGTGCCGATCAGCTCGGCGACGCGCTCGGGGTCGATGTTCAGGTCGCCGGGCCGCACGTCGGCGAACACCGGGGTCGCGCCGGCGTGGACGATCACGTTGGCCGTCGCGGGCCAGGTGATCGGCGAGGTGATCACCTCGTCGCCGGGCCCGACGCCGAGCGCGACGAGCGAGAGGTGGAGCGCCGCCGTGCAGGACGAGACGGCCATGGCGTGCTCGACGCCGAGGTACTCGCGGAACGCGGCCTCGAGCTCGCGCGACTTGGGGCCGCTGGTGAGCCAGCCCGAGCGCAGCGTGGCGACGACCTCGTCGATCTCCTCGTGGTCGATCGCGGGCGGCTGGAAGCCGAGGAAGGTCGCTCTACGCTGGGTCGGCTCGGGCATCGCTGGTGACGAAGCGTACGGCCTCGGCCGCACGGCCCGCCCGCTCGACGGCCTCCGCCCGGCTCGCGCCGACTGCGAGGATCGCCCCGACGCGGTCGGCGCCGCGCTGCAGCGCGCCGAGCTGCGCGCCCGGCTGCCGGTACACGCGGACGCGGCGGATCCCCGGCAGCGCGGCAGCCGCCTCGACGCCCTCGACCGCGACCAGGCGGCCGGGGTGGGCCGGCACGAGAAAGCGGGTGGTCGCGCCGCGCACGGCGGGAGCGCTGCCCGCCGCGGGAACTGCCCCGGCAGCGACAGCCGCGCCCAGCGCCCCGGCCGCGCCGGTGACAGCCGCGCCCGGTGCCTCGACAGCGACGCGTTCCCCCAGCGCCGCCGCCACCGTCAGCGCGGCAAGATCGACTCCCAGCGCAGCGTGGCAGAGCTCGGCGTCGTGGCCGCCGCCCAGCCGCGCGGCCAGCTCGATCACCCGTGGCGCCCCGTCCCATCCGACCACGAGCTGCGTGTACGTGGGCCCGTCGGTCACGCCGAGCGCCGCGGCGGCCGCCCGGGCCGCCGCCACCGCCGCCGCCACCTGCGCCGCCGGCAGCGCGCTCGGCCACACGTGCGCGAGTGCCACCCCGAACGCCAGCGCCGGGTCGGTCACCCGGTCGGTGACGGTCAGCGGCACGAAGTGGCCGGCCAGCGAGAACGCGTTGACCGTCACCTCGACGCCCTCTACCAGCTCCTCCGCCAGGCAGTCGCCCGCGCGCGACGCGGCCAGCGCCACCGCCAGCGCCGCCTTCGCAGCCTCCGCCGAGCGCGCCACCCCGATCCCCGTCTGGCCCTGGCGGTCGGCCGGCTTCAGCACGAGCGCCCCGCCGCCCAGCGCCGCGAACGCGGCGGCCGCCTCGCCTGCCGTCCGGCACACCAGATGCCGCGGCTGCGGCACCCCCGCCGCCGCCAGGCAGGCCCGCTGCCCCAGCTTCGACACGGCCAGGGCGGCCGTCTCCGGGCTGAGCGGGTGCGGCAGCCCGATCCGGGCGGCGACGCGCGCCGCGACGGCGACCGGCCAGTCGGTACCGGGCGAGACGATGCCATCGACGCGCTCGGCGCGGGCGAGGCGCTCGACGGCGGCCTCGTCCTCGGTCGAGACGAGCGCCCGCACGTCGGCGAGCTGGAACCCGGAAGCGGCCGGGTCGCGGTCGGCCGCCACGACGAACAGCCCGGCCGCGCGAGCGGCCTCGAGCAGGCCTAGCTGCGCTGCGCCGGCGCCGAGGACGAGGAGGCGCCGGCGCCCGGGGCCCCCGCCCGCCCCGCCGCCCGCTCGGCCTCTCTCTCCAGGACTGCGCGCCACCATGTCTCATTCTCGCGGTACCAGGCCGCCGTCTGCTCCAGACCCTCGGCAAACGAGGTGCGCGCGCGCCAGCCGGTGCGCTCCGCGATCTTGTCGACCGAGCCAATGTGCCTGTCGACCTGGCCGAGCCGCTCCGGCAGGTGCACCTTCAGCGAGCGCGGCTTGCCGAGCGCAGCGAGCACCAGGTCGGCGATGTCCGAGATGGTGATGTCGATGCCGGTAGCGACGTTCAGGACCTCGCCGGCGACGGCGGCCAGCTCGGCCTCGATGATCGCCACGATCGCCTCGGCGTCATCCCCGACGTACAGCCAGTCGCGGCTCGCGTGGCCGTCGCCGTGGATGGTCAGTGGCTCGCCGGCGAGCGCCTGCGTGATGAAGCGCGGGATCACCTTCTCGGGATGCTGGCGCGGCCCGTAGTTGTTGAAGGGCCGCACGATCACGACGGGCAGGTCGTAGGTGACGAAGTACGAGTAGGCGAGCCGGTCGGCGCCGGCCTTCGTCGCGGCGTACGGGCTGCGCGGCTTGAGCGGGTGCTCCTCGTCCATCGGGGCGTAGTCGGCGGTGCCGTACACCTCGCTCGACGAGATCAGGATGAAGCGCTCGACCGGGCTCTCGCGCGCGGCGTCGAGCAGGATCTGCGTCCCCTCGACGTTCGTCGTCACGAACTCGGAGGCACCCTCGATGATCGACTTCTCGACGTGCGACTCGGCGGCAGCGTTGACGATCACGTCGACCTGCGAGACGACGTCGCGCATCAGGGCGGCATCGCGGATGTCGCCGTGCACGAACGAGAGCCGCGGGTGCGCCATCACCTCGGCCAGGTTCTCGATGTTGCCGGCATAGGTGAGCGCGTCGAGCGACACCACCTCGTACGGGGTTGCGTCGAGCAGGTAGCGGATGAAGTTGGACGGGATGAATCCGGCCCCGCCGGTCACGAGCACGCGCTTTGCCTTGCCGGCCACTGTCAGAGCTCCCTGTCGATCAGGTAGAGGGGCCTGCCCTCGACGTCGCGACGGATTCTGCCGAGATACTCGCCGACGAGCGCCAGCAGGAAGCCCTGGATGCCGAGGATGAGCAGCACGGCGACACCGCCGAACAGCGGCCCGGGGAAGTTCGCCTCGCCGATCCAGTACGCGATGCCGTAGCAGCCGAGGGCCACGCCGCCCAGCGTGCAGAGAAGGCCGAGCCACACGCCGACCCACTGGATCGGCTGCGGCCAGAAGCCCACCAGCACGTGCGCCGCCAGCCGCGCGAGCCGCAGCGGCGAGTAGCGCGAGGCGTCCGCACGCGCCGCGTGGCCGACGTCGACCTCGATGACGGTGGCGCCGCTCGCCAGCACGAGCGCCTTCGTGAACTTCTGCTTGCCGATCGAGCCGAGCAGCGGGACAATCGCGTCGCGCCGGTACGCGTTGAAGGCGCAGCCGAAGTCGCTGATCGCGACACCGGTGAAGCGGCGCAGCATGCCGTTGATCAGCCGCGACGGGAGCGTGCGCCCCCACGAGTCGCGGCGGGCGGCGCGGCGGCCGCTGGCGACGTCGACGCCGGCGGCCTCGAGCGCTGCGACCAGCGTGGGGATGTCCTCCGGCGGGTTCTGGAGGTCGCCGTCCATCGTCACGATCAGCTCGCCGCGAGCGCGCGCGAGGCCGGCGTGCATCGCCGGGTGCTGGCCCGAGTTGCGCTTGAGGCGGACGCCGCGCACGTGCGGGTCGGCGGCGTGCAGGCGCTCGACTTCCGCGAAGCTGCCGTCGGTGGAGCCGTCGTCGACGAATACCAGCTCGTACGGCCGGCCGAGCGGGGCCAGCGCGGCGGTGGCGCGACGGTGGAGCTCCTCGATCGTCGCCGCCTCGTTGAAGAGCGTCACGACGACCGAGATGTCGAGGCTGTCGCCTCCAAGAAGCTCTGCCTGCGCCATGGGAGGCGCCAGCCTATACCCGGGCGTCCGCGTCCGCCCGGGCCACCGCCGGGCGCGGCCGCCGCCGTGGCAGCAGCAGCGCCGACACGGCGCCGAGCCCGACGACCGCGGCGCCCACGTACACCGCCGGCGAGAGGCCGTCGACGAACGTCTGCGGCGAGCGGTAGCCGCCGTAGCGCGAGAACACCGTTGCCAGCACCGCGACGCCGAACACGCCGCCGATCTCGCGGATCGCGTTGTTGGCGCCCGACGCCTTGCCCTCCTCCTCCGGCCGCACCGCGCTCAGCACGACGTTGGCGACGGGGGCAAAGAAGAGCGCCATGCCGGCACCGGCGATCATGAACGGGAAGACGATCTCCGAGTACGCCAGCGTCGGCGACGAGATCGCCGCCAGCCACGCGAGCGCCCCTGCCTGCATCGACATGCCCAGCAGCATCAACGGCTTCCCGCCGATGCGGTCGGAGAGGGCGCCGGCGATGGGCGCGACGATCAGCGGCATGCCCGTCCACGGCAGCAGGCGCAGGCCGGCCTGCAGCGGCGAGTAGCCCTGGGCGGTCTGGAGGAACTGCGAGAGCAGGAAGATCGCGCCGAACATGCCGAAGTACATGAACAGCGAGACGAGGTTCGCCGCGGTGAACGTGCGGTTGCGGAAGAAGCGGAGCGGCAGCATCGGAGTGGGCATGCGCAGCTCCCAGGCGACGAACGCCGCGAGCAGGACAGCGCCGGCGGCGACCGTGCCGAGCACCTCGCCGCTCGCCCAGCCCGCCTCGTTGCCGCGCACCAGGCCCCACACCACGCCGAGCATGCCCGTGCTGACGAGACCGAGGCCGGGCAGATCGAGCCGCTCCTGCTGGCCGTGGGTCTCCTCCAGCTTGAGCCAGGCCAGCGGCAGCAGCGCGAGCCCGATCGGGACGTTCAGCCAGAAGATCCACTGCCACGAGATCCCGCTGACGACGGCGCCGCCGATCACCGGGCCGAGCCCGACGGCGAGCCCGCCGATGCCGCCCCAGGCGCCCAGCGCCACCCCGCGCTTCTCGGGCCGGACGGCCGCGCTGAGGATGGTCAGCGTGAGCGGCGTGACGATGGCGCCGCCGACCCCCTGTACCGCGCGGGCCGCGATCAGCGTGTGGATGTCGGGTGCCAGCGCCGCCATGGCGGAGGCGCCGGTGAAGATGGCGAGGCCGATCACGAGCAGCCGGCGCCGCCCGAAGCGGTCGCCGAGCGCGGCGCCGGTCAGCAGCAGCACGGCGTAGGTGAGCGTGTACGCGTTGACCGTCCACTGGAGCTGGCCGATACCGGCGTCGAGGTCCTTGCGAATCACGGGCAGCGCTGTCGTCACGACGAGGTTGTCGAGGCACGCTCACCGGCTTCTTCACGATGCGGTTCGGCTGCACCGATACGTACGCCGTGACCGGCAGCATCGCCGGCACCATTGTGCGGCTCGACCTCACCCGCGCCGGCGGCGACCAGATGCCCTGCGCGGGCACGCAGACCCTCAACGGCACCGTCGACCCCTCGGGCAAGGCGCTCGTGCTCGCGCTGGTCAACGCGCACCAGGCCTCGCCCGCGACCCCGTTCGCCGGCCAGGCGAAGGCCGTTGCCGCCACGCCCGCCGCCGGCACGACGACCGCCTAACGGGTGTCGGTACGCTGCGCCGGCAGGTCGCAGGTCTGCGCGCAGTCGTACGTCGTCAACGTCGCCACGGGCCGCTCGACCGTGACGGTGCAGTTCCGCACGTCGGCCGGCTACTGCTCGCAGGCGCGCTTCCACCTGTCGGTCGGCGGCGGGCAGGAGCGGATCTCGGGCTGGCTCGGCGCCAACCAGGCGACGCCGGCGTTCTCCTTCGCCGAGAGCTCCGGCGTCCACCCTGTGCGCGTGCGCGCCGAGGGCCGCCCCGGCGGCTGCAACAGGGGCTGGCTCAGCCAGTGGGACGGCACGCTGAAGGTGACGGTGGCGGCGCGGTAGAGCGCGACGGCGATGCGCCCGTCAGACGGCGGCGTCGACGAGCGGCACGTCGTACTGCCGGATCGCCGCGTCGCTCGTGACGAGCCACAGGCCCTCGGTACGAGCCTGAGCCACGAGCATCCGATCGAACGGATCCGTGTGATGGAGGGGCAGGCCTCCCGCCGCTACGCCGTGCTCGACCGTGATCGCGAGCGGAAGGAAGCCTTCGTCGTCGATCTCCGCGGACACGTCGAAAGGCGCGGCGAGCTTGCCGGCCGCCCGCTTCACCGCGATCTCCCAGGCCGTTGCTGCACTCACGTACACGTCTGTCGCGTCATCTTCGATGCGGCTCGCCGCGACGGCCCCGAGCCGCCGATCACCGTCGAGCCACCAGAGCAGAACGTGCGTGTCGAGTAGGAGCCGCATGTCGCTCGCTACGGCCCGAACGCCTCGGCGAAGCCCTCGGGAAGCTCGTCGAAGTCCGGCTTGATGTCGATCAGCC
>CANFDS010000098.1 GCA_947445525.1 Actinomycetota bacterium
GGCCTCGCTCGACGGGCGACTCGGGCGGCGTGCGCGTACCTGCGGCCTCGAACTTATCGGCTGCGGCTAAGCCCACCTGCTTGCGAGCGACGCACATGCCGCCCCGGTGCGCGAGGTCGGCATGTTGGCCGCTGCCGCCACCATCGGCGATCGTGAGTTCGCCGACTGGCTCACCGTCGGGGTGCCCGGCGCGATCCTGCGCGGGGAGCCGGTGCCGCCGCGGCCGCAGAGTCGCCCGCGCGGGCGACTCGGGCGCCTGCTCCAGCGCTGAGCGCCGGCGCGCCGGCACGGCGCCGCCGCAGCGCCGGCCGCCAGGCCCGTCAGCGCTCTGGCGGAGCGCCCCGTCAGAGCGCCGCGAGCGCAGCCCTGGCCGCGTCGACGGCCGCGTCATGGATCGCGACGGCGCGCGCCGGCCCGAGGTCGTAGGCGCCGCCGTAGCTTCCGTCGCCGAGCAGGGCCTTCGCGTCGTGCGGGTCGATCGGCGCCAGCTCGTCGAGAGCGACCGCCGGCTTGACCCTGGCCGGCAGGACGACCCCGGGGACGCGCACCCACGGGAAGCTCTCCACCCACGAAGCGTGGCCGTCGGCCGGCGAGCCGGCGGGCTCACCCATCAGCGCGAGGACTGCAGGTGGCGCCCACCAGTCGTGCCAGGCCAGGCGGACGGCCGGCTGCCCGCGCTGCCATCCCTGCAGCTGCTCGTGGACGACGGTGTTGCCGAAGTGCCCGTTGAGCACGAACAGCCGCCGGAAGCCCTGCAGCACGAGCGAGTCGAGAATGTCGGTGACGAACGCGACGTAGGTGTCGGGGCGGATCGACGGGCTGCCCGGGAATGCCGCGAGCTGCGGAACGACGCCGTACGGGAGCGCGGGCAGGACGGGGACGCCGAGCGGCCCGGCCGCCTCGAGCGCGATGCGCTCGACCTCGATCGTGTCGGTGCCGAGCGAGAGGTGCGCGTGCTGCTCGGTCGAGCCGAGGGGCAGCACGATGCGGTCGTCCTGCTCGAGCCGGGCGGCGAGCTGGAGCCAGGTCAGGTCGTGGACGTGCACCGTGCTGTGCCGGCCCTGTCAGTCCCAGGGTGGCGGGTTGTGCAGCCAGCGGCCGCCGACCATCGTGGCGACCACCTGGATCGCTGCCAGCTCGTCGGCCGGGCAGGCGAACGGGTCGCGGTCGAGCACGACCAGGTCGGCCAGCTGGCCGGGGATGAGACGGCCGCGGCGGCGCTCCTCGTGGGCCAGCCAGGCCGGCGTCGTCGTCGACGCTTCGACTGCCTCCCACAGCGCCAGAGCCTCCTCTGTCCGCCAGCCGGGGCGCTCATCGAGCGTCCGCGTGACAGCGGCGCGGATGCCGGCGAGCGGGTCGAGCTCCTCGATCGGGGCGTCCGACCCGTTGGCGACGACCGCACCCGACTCGACGAGCGAGCGGTAGGCGAAGGCGCCTTCGAGCACGCCGCCCCAGCGCTCGTCGGCAAGGTCGCGGTCGGCGGCCGCGTGCGAGAACTGAACCGAGGCGGCAACGCCCAGCTCGGCGAAGCGAGGCAGGTCGTCGGGGTGGAGGCACTGGGCGTGCTCGATACGCTGCCGCAGGCCCTTCAGCTCCCACAGCTCGCGCGTCGCCGCGAACGCATCGAGCGCGTCCCGGTTGGCGGCGTCGCCGATCGCGTGCACCGCCACTGGGTAGCCGATCTCGGCGGCCTCGCGCACGATCTCCTCGAGCTCGGCGCGCGACGTGATCTGGATGCCGGAGCCGTCGAGCATGCGCGCGGTGCCGGAGCCGAGCGTCCCGTCCATGAACACCTTGATGGGGCCGAGCGCGAGGTGCGGGCCGCCGAAGCCGGAGCGCAGCCCCAGCGCGCGCAGCGCCGGCAGCCGCGACGGCGGCTGCGACTGCAGCACGCGCAGCTGCAGGGAGCCCTCGGCGACCAGGCGTTGATGGAGGTCGAGGGCGCCAAGCTCGCCGTCCATGTCGTGGATCGCGGTGACGCCGCGGCGCAGCGCGATCCGCTGGCCCTCGCGCATCGCGTCGAGCAGCTCGGCGGCCGAGGGGCGGGCGAAGCGGTCGAGGAACCGCCAGGCGGCCTCCTCGCGCAGGATGCCCGTGGGCCCGCCGTTGCCGTCGCGCTCGACGACGCCGCCCGGGGTCTCGAGGTCGCCGCCGGCCAGGGCGAGGGCAGCGGTCGAGACGAGCAGCGAGTGCGAGTCGCGCGAGACGAGCGCGGCCGGGCGGTCGCCGACTGCCGTGTCGAGCTCGGCGCGGGTCGGCTCGGCGCCGCCGGGGCCCCAGTCGCCGGCCCGCCAGCCGCGGCCGCGCAACCAGGCACCGGGCGGCAGGTGCGCGGCAGCGTCGCGGATGCGGGCGAAGGCGTCAGCCGAGGAGGAGAGGCCCGCGAGCCGCACTTCGCGCTGGGCGGCCGCCCACTGGGCGAAGTGGACATGGGCGTCGTTGAAGCCGGGCAGCACGCAGCGGCCGGCGAGGTCGACGACTTCCGGGCTCGGCAGCGCCGACTCGTGCACGCCGACCCCGCCCGCGATGCGGTCGGCGGCGATCGCCAGGGCACGCGCGCTGGGCAGGAACCGGTCCATCGGGCGGATCACGCCGTTGTCGAGGATCATCGCTGCGACTCTACCCACGCAGCCATCGCCACCAGGAGGGCCACGGTGCTCGACCACGTCAGCCTCAACGTCTCCGACCTCGCGGCCAGTCGCGCGCTCTATGTCGCCGCGCTCGTGCCGCTCGCCATCGGGCCGCTGCTGGAGCACCCGGGCGCCGTCGGCCTCGGCAGCGACGGCCACCCCTATTTCTGGCTGGTGGAGCGTGCCGCGGCGTCCGGGCCGACGCACGTCGCCTTTCGCGCCGCCGACCGGGCCGGCGTCGACGCGTTCCATGCGGCCGCGCTCGCCGCGGGCGCGCGCGACAACGGGTCGCCGGGCCTGCGGCCGCAATACCACGCCTCGTACTACGGCGCCTTCGTCCTCGACCCCGACGGCAACAACGTCGAGGCGGTGTGCCACACGCCGGCCTGATCCGCCGCGGCCGAGCGTTCGGCTCCGGGCCGGCTGCTTTCCCCGACCGGCCCGGGCCGATCTGCGACCTCAGCTCGTATACAATCCGCCCATGCCTTATGACCCGCTGACCGACGATCAGCGCGAGATCCGCGAGCTGATCCGCGATCTCTCCCGCGACAGGGTCGCCCCGCGCGCCCACGACATCGACGCGACCGGCGAGTTCCCGGCGGACATGGTCGAGCTGCTGCGCGACCACGATCTCTTCGCGCTGTGCATTCCCGAGGAGTACGGCGGGACTGGTACCGGCGCCCTGATGGTGCTCGTGGCGATCGAGGAGCTGGCGAAGGTATGTGGGACGACGAGCCTGCTGCTCGCAGCGCAGGAGCTCGGCTCGCTCCCGATCAAGCTCGCCGGCAACGAGGCGCAGAAGGCGAAGTACCTGCCGCGCCTGGCCAGCGGCGAGCTGCTGCCGGCCTACGCGCTCACCGAGTCGGGCTCCGGCTCCGACTCGGCCGCGATGCGCACCTCGGCGAAGCGCGACGGCGACCACTACGTCATCAACGGCGATAAGCGCTTCATCACCAACGCGTCGGTCGCAGGCGTCTACATCGTGTTTGCCAAGACCGACCAGACGGCCGGCCACCGCGGCATCTCGGCCTTCATCGTCGACGCCGACACGCCGGGCTTCCAGGTGTCGCGGCTCGAGGCGAAGATGGGGATCAAGGGCTCGACCACGGGCGAGCTCTACTTCACCGACATGCGCGTTCCCGCCGAGAACCTGCTGGGCGAGGAGGGCGAGGGCTTCAAGATCGCGATGCGCGTGCTCGACCACTCGCGCCCCGGCATCGGCGCCCAGGCGCTCGGGCTGGCACAGGGCGCGACCGACTACGCGCTCGAGTACGCCAAGACGCGCGAGACGATGGGCAAGCCGATCGCCCAGCACCAGATGATCGCCGGCATGCTGGCCGACATGGAGACGAAGTGCGAGGCCGCGCGCGGTCTGCTCTACAAGGTCGGCCTGATGATCGACGAGGGTGCGCCCGCCGCCGACCTGACGAAGTATTCGGCGATGTCGAAGCTCTTCTGCTCGGACGTCGCGATGGAGGTCACCACCGACGCGGTGCAGGTCCTCGGCGGCTATGGCTACGTCAAGGAGTACCCGGTCGAGCGGATGATGCGCGACGCCAAGATCACGCAGATCTACGAGGGCACGAACCAGATCCAGCGCCTCGTGATCGCCCGCGAGATGCTGCGCGAGCAGCGCGCGTTCCTCCTCGCCGGCGTCAGCTAGATCGGCCGCGGTGGACGCCGCTCTCAGTCGCTTCGCGCAGCTCTCGGAGCTCACTGCCCTGCTCGCTGACGTGCTCAGCGAGGAGGAGGTCGTCCTGGCCGTGCTCGACCAGGGCTGCGACGTGCTGGGGGCTGGAGGGGGCTACGTCGTGCTGCCGACCGCCGATCGCAGCGAACTCCGGCTCGTCGGTGCGTGGGGCTTCGCCGACGCGGTCGTCGAGCGCTGGCAGCACATCCCGCTGGAGGCGCAGGTGCCGGCGGCAACGGTGTATCTGTCGGGGCAGTCCGTCCTCGTGGACTCCGAGGAGCAACGCGACCGGCTGTTCCCCGAGCTGGCAGGCGGCCCGCTGGACGAGCGGATGTCGCTGACGCTGCCGCTGCGGGGTCGCGGCGGGCTGCTCGGGTCGATCGGCTTCGCGTTCGGGCGCGAGGCGCCACTCACGGACTACGAGCTCGTCTACGCGGAGGCGCTGGCGGATCACTGCGCCGCTGCGATCGAGCGGTCGCAGCTGTTCGCGGAGGCGGTGGCGGCGCGCGCGGCCGCCGAGCGCTCGGCGGATCGGGCGGCGCTGTTGCAGAAGGTGACGGCCGATCTGGCCCAGGCGCGCACGCCGCGCCTGGTGGCCGAGGTGCTGGTGCACGAGGGCGTCGTCGCCGCCGATGCGCAGGGCGGCTGGGTGTCGCTGCTCAACCGCGACGGCACCCTGCTCGAGCTCGTCGCCGAGGCAGGCTTCTCCTCCAGCACGGTCGAGCGCTACGGCTCCCTCGCCGCGGACCTGCCCAGCGCTCCGACGATCTGGATGCACGGCCTCGTGCCGCGCTGGTTCGAGTCGGCCTCCGCCCTCGTCGCGGTGCACCCGGAGCTGCGCGAGCGCCATCACGAGAGCGGCTTCGAGGCGGTGGCGATCCTGCCGCTCGTCGTGCGTGGCAAGGGCGTCGGCTTCCTCGCCATCGACTTCGTGGCGCCGCGCGAGTTCGACGACGACGAGCGGGCGCTGCTGCAGACGCTGGCGACGCTGTGCTCGCAGGCCCTTGAGCGGGCGCGCCTCCACGAGGAGCTCGGCGCGCGCGCCAACGCCGCCGCCGTGCTCGAGCGCATCGGCGAGGGCGTCTTCCAGCTCGACCAGAGCGGCCGCATTCTCATCTGGAACCCGGCGGCCGCCCGCATCACCGGCATTGCCGCCGAGCACGCCCTCGGCCGCCCGATCGGCCTCGTGCTGCCCGGCTGGGACCGGGTCGGCAACGTCGAGCCCGAGCGGGCGCGGGAGTCGTTGCGCTTCGAGCTCTCGGGGAACGAGCTGTGGCTGTCGTTCTCGGCGGTGCAGTACCCGGAGGGCGCGGTCTTCGCGTTCCGCGACCTCACCGGGGAGCGCGCGCTCGAGGTGGCGCGCCGCGACTTCGTCGCCACCGCCTCGCACGAGCTGCGCACGCCGCTGTCCGCGGTGTACGGGGCGGCACGTACGCTGATGCGACGGACGCTGGACGAGGCGCGGCAGGCGGAGCTGCTGGCGCTGATCGTGGATGAGGCGAGCCGGCTCTCGGCGATCCTCGACGAGCTGCTGCTCGCCAGCAGCCTGGACGCGGGCGCCCTGACCATTCACGTCGTGCCGTGCGAGACCGCTGCGCTCGTGCGCGGCATCGTCGACCTGGCGCGTGAGCGAGCCGCGGAGGGGATCGAGCTGGCGGTCAGCGACTGCGCGCCCGGCACCAGCTGCCTCGCCGACCCGGACCGCCTGCGGCAGGTGCTGGTGAACCTCGTCGACAACGCGATCAAGTACTCGCCGGGCGGTGGCCGCGTCGAGGTAGCCGTGACGGCGGCCGACGGCCTCGTGCGGATCGCCGTCGCCGACCGCGGCCTCGGCATCCCGGCCGGCGAGCGGGAGCGGATCTTCGATAAGTTCTACCGGCTCGACCCGGGCCTGACGCGCGGGGTGAGCGGCACCGGGCTGGGGCTGTTCATCTGCCGCCAGCTCGTGCGCGGGATGGGCGGCCGCATCGGCGTCGACGCACGCGACGGCGGTGGCTCGGTGTTCGTGGTCGAGCTGCCGGCGGGGTAGGCGCGCGGCCGGGCTCAGCGGGTGGGGCCGACAACCTCGAGGTCGGCGCCGGTGATGCGGCCGAGCGCGTGCAGGTCGTCGTTCGACCAGCGGGCGTCCGGGACGCCCGAGATGTACCAGGGGGAGCCGTTGTCGGCAAGGATCACGCCGTAGTGCTGCAGCGCGACCGCGACGGCGCGGGCCTGCGGCGGCAGCGACGCCACCGGGTAGGAGGAGCGCAGGCGGACGCGGAGGCCCATCGGCGGCAATGCCGGGTCGGTGGAGTCGCTGGCGTGGTGGCGGGCCGGCGCGACGTAGGCGCGGCGCCTGGCAGGCACGGTGAAGCGGAGCGCGTGGCGGATGCCGCCGGCCGAGAGCGCCTCTTCGGGGCGGGCGAGGCCCGGCAGGCCGGCGGCGTCGGCCGACGTCCAGTCGGCGGGGCGCACAGCGTTCGAGCGGAGGTCCCAGGTGGCGCCCGAGCCTGCCGCCCAGCTGCGGCCGGCTCGGCACAGCGCGTAGAGCTCGTACAGGCGGCAGGCGTCACGGTCGACGAGCAGTGCGTGCCGGTCGCCCGTGGAGGTGGCCCCGCCTTCGATGCGGACGCCGGCCGGGATCGGGTAGGCGACGCGGTCGGACTCGTCGGCGTAGTCGAAGGCCAC
>CANFDS010000099.1 GCA_947445525.1 Actinomycetota bacterium
AGCGCCCGCTCGATGGCGTCGGCCCAGGCCTCGGCGCTCTCGGGGTCGGCGCGCAGGGCGGCGCTGCCGGCGGCCTCGTCCATGGACGGATGCGCCGATGCGACCACGGGTGTCCCGCACGCCATCGCCTCGACGATCGGCATGCCGAAGCCCTCGAAGCGCGACGGGTAGGCGAAAACGGCGGCGCTGCAGTACAGCCGGGCGAGCTCCGCGTCGGGGACGTAGCCGAGCCGCACGATGCGCGGGTCGTCGAGGCGGGGCTGCGCGCCCCAGCCGGCGCCGCCGGCGACCGCGAGGGCCAGGTCGCCGTGGCCGCGCGCGACGAGCAGCCGCCACGCCGCCACGAGCGTGTCGAGGTTCTTGCGCGGCTCGAGCGTCGCCACGGTGAGCAGGTACGGTCGGCCGTCGAGGGGCGCGGCGGGCCTGGCGCTCGCGTCCGCCCTGGCCTCGGCCTCTCCGCCCGCCGCCGCAAACGGCGCCTCAACCCCGGGCCGTGCCACCACGACCCGCTCGCGCGGGAACCCGAGCAGCTCCTCGATCTCGCCGGCGGTGAACGCGGAGTTGGCGAACATGACGTCGCAGGTGGCGGCGGCGTTCGCGTACTTGCGGCCGTGCAGCGCAACGGTGCGCGGGTGCGTCCACTCGGGGAAGCGCAGCGGCACCAGATCGTGGATCGTCGTCGCGCGGACGCCACCGGCCTGCGGCGGGTACATCCAGTCGGAGAAGTGGAGCGCGTCGAGCGAGCCGTACAGCCGCTCCGCAGGCGGCCAGCCGGCCCGGCTCCACGCGGTGCGCAGCGCGTGCGCGAACGGCAGCACCCGCAGCCGCTGCTCGACCGGCACCCCCGCGAGCGCCTCACGAATCACGCGCGCCCCCTTCGCGCTGGCCGGCGCGAACGCCACCACCTCGTCGCCGGCGCCGTCCTCCCTGACTGCCGCCGCGAGCCCCGCGAGCGACCCGCGCACGTAGTTGCCGACCCCGGTGCGCGGATGCGACAGCGGGCTGACGTCGAAGAGGATCCGCATCGCGGCCGGCCCCCGTCGGCCTACGCTGCGTCGCGCGGCGCGGGCGCGAAGTCGAAGCGGTCGAAATGGACGCCCAGCTCGCGCGGGTCGGGGTTCGCCCCGTCGGTCGCGACCGCCGGCACCGTCACCGGCGACACGGTGAAGGTCACGACGCAGGCGTCCCCGCGCGGCACGAGTGGCGCCCGCAGCGCGCCGGGCTTGCGCACCGCGATCGAGACACGCCCGACCTCCCGTCCGGCCACCGTCGCGGTCACCGTCACCGGCGTCTCGCGCAGCGCCGGGTCGTTGCGCAGCTGGGCGGTCACGCTGCCACCGGTGCAGCCGAGCCGCGTGTAGGTGACCGTGCGGCCCGACCACGTGTCGTTGGCGTAGAGGCCGACGACCTTCGTCGTCGAGCGCATCGGCCCGTCGAGGCGTACGAGTACGACGCCCTTCTTCACATCGCGCGCGATGACCGTTCCGGCCAGCTCGAGCGAGGTGTCGGTGAGCACGTAGCGGTGGCTGACCGCACGGCCGTCGGGGCTGCGCAGCAGGCCGCTGCGCCCGTCGACCTTGAGCGTCGTCTCGACAAGCCCGCCGGGAGTCGCGGGGCCGAGGTTGTAGACGCTCCCGACAGAGCGGTTGAAGAACTCGTTCTGCCAGATCACGAAGACCGACGTGTTTCCCGACCAGAGCGCGGCGACGTCGGCGTTGCGGCCGACCTTGCGGTCGATCCAGTCACGCACCCCGGTCGTCTGCCCCTGGAAGAGCGAGCCGAGCGACGCCATGCGGATGCCGTGCGCCGACGACTCGATCGGCTGGTGGACGGCAGCGAAGTAGGCGACGACGAGCAGGGGCAGCACCAGCGCGTAGCGACGCGGCACGAGCAGGAAGATCGCGGCCGCGACGACGGCGCACGCCGCCACGATGTACGCGATGTCGCCGAGCGAGACGAGGTGGTCCTGGAGCCGCCACCACGGGATCAGCGCCAACGTGTCCGAGATCGCGGGGACGCCGATCAGCTTCTCGAACGGGATGAGCCCGGGGAGCGCCGCCGCGACTGCCGCGGCCACGAGGGCGGCCCGCCTCGACCGGACGAAGTCGCGGCCGACGCAGAGCAGCAGCGCGACGAAGAACAGCGGTGCGACGTAGAACATGTTTCGCTCCTCGACGCGCACCACCGACGGCTGCGAGGCGAACGCCGAGACGAGCAGCACGAGCCAGAACGTCAGCGTCACGGCGGCGGCGGTGAACGCTCTCACCCGCGGTGGCAGCGACCGGCCCTGGAGTGCTATCAGCAGCAGCGCCGCGAAGGGAATGACGCCGAGGTAGAGGTCGAGCTCGGCGACGTGACGGAGCAGCCAGCGCAGAACTTCGCCGGCCGAGTAGTTCGAGTCGGTCGCCGCCTTGTACGCGCCGAGCACGCCGAGCACCGACCGGCCGCGGCCCACCTGCGCGACGACGACGAGCAGGACCCCGGCTGCGACGAGGCCATAGAGGAAGCGGTGCGCGCTGAAGATGGTCGAGCGCAGCGACCGCCGCTCGTAGAAGCCGTGCAAGAGCGGTGCCGTGAGGATCGCCGGGAGGAGCGCCACGGCCTGGGCACGGGTGAAATAGCACAGCGCCGCCACCGCCAGCACGGGCAGCGCGCGCTTCCAGCCCGGCGCCTCCAGGTACGCGACGAGCGCGAGCGCGGCGCAGAGGAAGAGCGGGTAGAAGGCGTTCTCCGTCATCAGGACGCCCGTGTAGAGCATCGACGGCACGGCGACCGTCAGCACGGCGACGGCGAGCGCGCTCCACTGTCCGAGCACGCGCCGGGCCAGCAGGTACGCCGGGATCGCGGCGAGCGACATCGCCAGCGCGTTGATCCCCTTGGCGGCGGCGTACGCGTCGGGGATCGCCGAGAATGCCGCAAAGGCCGGCGCGATGATCGCCGGGTAGATGAGGCCGTAGGCGGCACTCGACTGGTCGCGGATGAGGAAGCGGCCGGTCGCCGCGAAGCCCTTGGCGAGCTCCGAGTAGATCAGCTCGTCGACCATGATCCACGGCGCGACGAGCCGCCGGCCGAGCGCGTAGCGGATCCCCGTCGAGAGGACGACAAGGCCGGCGAGCCAGGCCCAGACGGGGATGCGGGCGAGCAGCGGGACGCGCGCGAGCACGACGGCTGCCCGGCCGGGCGTCAGCTCCTCACCCGCCAAGGCCGACCTCGCGGAGCCGCGCCGCAAGCTCGCCGGCCTCGGGGGCCGTCGCCGCGATGCCGACGGCGGCGGCAGCCTGTGCCACGTCGGCGAGCAAGCCATCGCCCACCGCGCGACCGCCCGCCGCCTGCTCCAGGGCGGCGGCGTACAGGTCGGCGACGCGGTCGACGGCGTGCTCGCCCCGGGCCAGCGCGAGCGCTGCGGTGCCGCGAGTTGCGCGGGCCTCGGCGTCCCCCGCGAGCGTGGCCAGCGCCACCGCCAGCGTCTGCGCCTCGCTCTCGTCGACGGGCACCTTCCACGCGACCTCGTCGGGCAGCTCGGCGAACCAGCCCACGTCGCTGACGACCAACGGCTTGCCCAGCGAGAGCGCCCGCAGCGCGCTGCCGGAGGTCTCGCCCATCGTCGGCGCGCGCAGGCAGACGTGGATGTCGGCGGCTGCCATCAGCGACCAGAGGCGCTCCTCGGGGACGTACTCCTCGCGCACGAGCGCGTCACCCAGCCCCAGCCGGTCGATCCGGCCCTGCAGCTCGAAGCGCGGCGCCGTGGGCCCGACGAGCAGCAGGCGCGCGCCCGGGAAGCGGCCGCGCAGCAGCGCGAACGCCTCGAGCAGCTGCGGCACCCGCTTGCTGGCGTTGAGATGGCCGAAGCAGCCGATCAGCGGGCCGCCCTCGACACCCGCCGGCACCACCACGGGCGCCGGCCAGGCCGGGTGCGGGATGCGCCACACCGGCCCCTCGTACCCCGCGGCGCGCGCCTTCTCCTCCAGGTAGCGGGAGTGCACGATCAGCCCGCCGCCCGCCGCGGCCAGGTCGAGCACCTCGCCGACGAGCGGGAAGTCCTCGGGCCGCGACTCCCACAGCGGCGGCACCTTGCCCTCGAGCACGCCGTGCGCGAGCAGCCGCCCGGCGAGGCCACTGTCGCGCTCCATCGCATCGAGGTAGGCGGGCCCGTTGCGCCGGCCGATCGTCATCCCGGCGACGAGGTGGTGCAGCACGTGCTCGTGCAGCACGACGATCCCGGGGCGCCGCCGCAGCGCCTCGACGATCCAGCCGTGCGCCTCCGGCGAGTTGCCCACGTGGTAGAGGCCGATGTCGGTGCGGGCCGGGCGCGACCAGGGGCGGAACCCGCCGGGCCGCCGCACGATCTCGACCCCGATCCGCTCGCGCAGCGCAGGCAGCAGCAACGCCGAGTAGTCGGCGATGCCCGACGGCTCCGGCGGCAGCGGCGAGTGGTAGGCGACCTTCACGGGGCGGCCTGCGCGGGCGCGGCCTGCTCGGGCGCGGCGCTCATTTCGCGAGCAGCCTCTCGATGGCGTGATCCCAGGTGACCTGCTCGGCCAGGAGCTTGCCGGCCTCACCCCACGCGGCGACCTCGCCCGGGTGGGTGCGCAGGTAGCTGCAGGCCTCGGCGATGGCGGCCGAGCGCGGCTCGCAGACGAGCCCGGTGCGCCGGTCGAAGACGACGTCGAGCGGCCCGCCCGCGTCGGTCGCGGTGATCACGGGCTTGGCCGACATGAAGGCCTCGTACGGCACCATCCCGTAGTCCTCGTCGACCGGCGCGTAGTAGACGGCCAGGCAGCGCGCGTAGAGGTCGGCCAGCTCCTCCGTCGACACCCGCCCGCGGAACTCGACCCGCGCCCCCACGCCCAGCTTCCCGGCCAGCGCCTCCAGCCGCTCGCGGTCGGGCCCGTCGCCGGCGATCACGCAGCGCAGCTCCGGGTCGGCGCCGACAGCCTCGATCAGCAGGTCGATGCGCTTGGCCCGGTCGAGCCGGTTGACCGAGAGGACGAAGTCGCCGTAGCCGTCGAAGCGGAAGTCGAGCTGCTGCGGCGGCGGCAGCAGCACCTCGGCCGTCAACCCGAGCGCCTTGTCGAGCCGCTCGGCGACGTTGCGCGAGATCGCCGCCAGCTTGCGCGCCTCGCCCAGCGAGACCCGGTCGAGCTCGTGCAGCTGCCGCCGTAGCGCCCGGTCGTGCGGGCTCTCGTCGAACTGGCCGAGCGCGCCGCGGTCGAGGTCGTACGCCTGCCGGAACTGGTGGACGAGCCAGACGACCTTGTTCGGGTGGCGGATCACGTACGAGGGGAACTTGGTGGCGATGACGAGGTCGACCGGGCGGCCGTCCACCTCGTCGAGGTCGATCATGCGCCAGAGGAACGCGTGGGTGAGGACGCGCTCGCCGGGGTACCACTTGAACGGCACCGTGACGAGGTCGGCCTCGTGGCCGCGGGCCTGGAGCTCGTGGGTGAGCCGCTCGGCGAGGATCTCGGCTCCGCCGCGCGCGAACGGCACCTGGGGCGAGCAGACGGCGATCCTCACGGGGCCGCCGGGGTGCGCGCGACGATCGCGCGGAAGGGAGAAACCCCTGGATTCGGGCGGTTCTCGTCTCCGGCGGGCGGCATCGGGGCATTCTACCCCGGTGGTCGCACGGCGCTCCTGCGCGACGTCGTCGGCAATGGTGCCGCGCGCTATGATGTCGGCATCATGATGGCTCGTGTCCAGGTTGCTCTTTCGCCGGAGGATCAGCGACGTGCTCGGGCGCGTGCCGCCGATCTCGGGATCTCGTTCGCCGAGTACATGCGCCGACTTGTCACGCGGGACCTCGGCGAGGCGAGGGGCACGGAAGATCCGCAGGCACTCTTCGACCTCGGCGACAGCGGCGGCTCCGACGTGGCCCTCGAGAAGCACCGCTACGTGGGCGAGGCCTTCGAGGCCTCGCACTGACTCTCTTCGTTGACACGTCGGTGTTCTATGCCGCGGCAGATCGCGGCGACCGGAGCAATGTGCAGGCCAAACGGGTGCTCTCGAGCGGCGAGCGGCTCGTCACCACTGACCACGTGCTCGTCGAGACGTGGTTTCTGATCGGACACCGGCTCGGGCGCACTGCCGCGGAGCGCTTCTGGGAGGCGCTACGAAGCGGCGGCGCATCGGTCGAGCCGGTCAGCACCGCCGATCTGGAGGTTGCGTTCGCGATCGGCGAGGGCTTCCCGGACCAGGATTTCTCGATCGTCGACCGAACCAGCTTCGCCGTCATGCAGCGACTCGGCGTCTTCCGCGCGGCGAGCCTCGACGAGCACTTTGCGATCTTCCGGTTCGGCAGGAATCGCAGCCGCGCCTTCGAGATCGTCAGGTAGCAGCACCATCAACGATGCGCGTCACGCTTCGCCGACACGTCTCCGGTAGACGAGCGCGGCGAGTTCTCGGTCGTCAGCGCAGACGGTGTCCCAGGTGGGGTCCTCGGGCGAGGCGTGACCTCGGGGCATCCTGCTCACGGACGAGCTGGAGGAGCAGGGCGGCCATGTGCGCGCCGACAGGCCCCGGGAAGTCGCACCACAGCCGATGGCGTTCATCGCCGGTCTCCGGGATCTCGATCACCGAGGCCCCCGCAGGGGCGACGTGCCATGGAGAA